>JAKATH010000004.1:0-57555 GCA_021828055.1 Actinomycetes bacterium | reverse complement strand
CGGGCTCGACGCCGTCGACACGGCCGGCACGTTCGACACGGGCGACGGGGCCGGCAAGCCTGGCGGGTCCGGCCGATGGACGGTTCGGGTGAGCGGCACAGGCATCGCCGCCGGACGCGGAGCCGGGGCGAGAGACGTCACGGTACGCGGCACCTCGAGCGACCTCTACCTCCTGCTGTGGCATCGCCGCCCGCTCGAAGGGCTCGAGGTCGAGGGCCCGGTGGAGCTCTTCGAGCATGCGTGGGGGTCGCGCGCCGTGACGTGGACGTGAGGGCTCGGTCGTGCGCGGCGGGCCACCGGGCCGGCACGGCCTAGGATCGTGGCCGGTCTGCGACCTGCGTGGTGCAGGCCTACGGAGAGGTGCGAGAGCGGCCGAATCGGACTCACTGCTAATGAGTTGACTGGGGGAACCTGGTCCGAGGGTTCAAATCCCTCCCTCTCCGCGGCAAGGACTGGCCGGCGGCGGGCGCGCCCGCAACGGACCGCGAGACTGCTGCGCTCGCGCCGGCGCGAGCGGCGGGTGACGGGGTCGGTGCAGCGCTCGCGCCCATCCGGCGCGACGGTCGAGGTGGACCGCCTCGAAGGAGGATCGATGCGCAAGGGCCGCTACTGGCTGCAGACGCTGGGCTGCCCGAAGAACCAGGTCGACTCGGACAAGCTCGCCGGTCTGCTCGAGACCGACGGCTTCGTGCCCGCCGCGGCCCCCGAGAAGGCCGACCTCGTGGTCGTCAACACCTGCGCGTTCGTCGAAGCCGCCCGGCAGGAGTCGATCGAGGCGGTGCTCGAGCTCGTCGGCACGCGCCGCGCCGGGGCGCGCCTGGTCGTCACGGGCTGCATGGCCGAGCGCTACGGCGACGAGCTCGCTGCGGCGCTGCCCGAGGTCGATCTCGTGGCCGGCTTCGGGCGGCCCCTCGTTCTCCCGGGCGACGAGCGGGTGGCGTCGGATGCGGCGGCACCGGTCCGGGTGGCGCTCGGATCGCCCCGTGCCCGCGCCTCCCGTTCGCCGGCGCTCAAGTCCTTCGACCTCCTCTCGCTCCCGCGGCCGGCGTCTGCGGCGCCCTGGGCCTACGTGAAGGTCGCCGAAGGCTGCGACCGGCGCTGCGGGTTCTGCGCGATCCCCTCGTTCCGGGGCACCCAGCGTTCTCGTCCAGCCGCGGACGTGCTCGCGGAGGTGCGCGCGCTCGCGAGCGACGACGCGATGCCGGTGCGAGAGGTCGTCCTCGTCGCCCAGGACCTCGCCTCCTACGGGCGGGACCGCGCCCCCCACCACGGGGGAGCACGGCGTGCCAGCCGTTCGACGCCGCTCGTCCCGCTCGTCGAGGCGGTGGCCGGGATGGTGCGGCGAACGAGGCTGCTCTACCTGTACCCCTCCGGCCTCACCCCCGAGCTCGTGGACGCGGTGCTCGCCACCGGCGTGCCGTACTTCGACCTGTCGCTCCAGCACGTCGCTCGCCCGCTGCTCGCGCGCATGCGCCGGTGGGGCGACGGCGAACGGTTCCTCGGCCGGATCGCGGCGATCCGGCGAGCAGAGCCGCAAGCCACGTTCCGCTCTTCGTTCATCCTCGGGTACCCCGGCGAGACCGAAGAGGATCACGACGAGCTCCTCGCGTTCCTCGACGCGGCGCAGCTCGACTGGGCGGGGTTCTTCACGTTCTCGAAGGAGGCGGGGACCCTTGCCGCCGGGCTCGAGGGGCAGGTGGCCGAGGAGCTGGCGCTCGAGCGGCTGCGGGAGTGCGTGGAGCTGCAGGACGCGATCACCGCCCGTCGGCGCGACGCGCTCGTGGGCGAGGTGCGCGAGGTGCTGGTGGACGCGCCGGGCCGCGGCCGCACCGTGCACGAGGCACCGGAGATCGACGGGATCGTGCGGCTGCCGGCATCGCTCCCGGTCGGCTCGATCGCCGACGTCGAGGTGACGGCGTCGCTCGGCGTCGACCTCGTCGGCGCACCCGCCGGCGTCGCCCCGGCCGCCGTTCTCCCCGGAGCTGGGCGATGAGCGACGCCGTGCCGCCGAGCTACGGCCCCTCGGCCCTGGCGACGCCCGCCAACGCGCTCACCGCCGCCCGGCTCCTTGCCGCGCCTGTGTTCGTCGGGATCGTCCTGAGCGAAGGCGCGAGCTGGGTCACCGTCGCGGCAGGCGTCGTGTTCGCGAGCAGCGACGGGCTCGACGGATGGCTCGCCCGCCGGCACGGCACGACGCGCTCGGGGGCCTTCCTCGACCCGCTCGCCGACAAGGCGCTCGTGCTGGGCGCATTCTTCGCGCTCGGGGTGCAGGGCCGCATGCCGTGGGTCCCCGTCGGGCTCATGGCGGCACGGGAGGTGGGCATGAGCGCGTACCGGTCGTGGGCGGGGAGGCGGGGGATCTCGGTCCCGGCCCGCCGCCTCGCCAAGGTGAAGACGCTCGTCCAGGAGCTCGCCGTCGCGACCTACCTCGTTCCCCCGCTCGCCGGGCACCCGACGCTCCAGCTGACCGCGACCTGGGCCGCGGCTGCGCTGACGCTTGCGAGCGGCGCGCAGTACCTCTGGGACGGCCGGCTGGCGTTGGGCACTGCCGGCAGCTCCCGGTCATGAGGGTCGAGATCCTCGCCGTCGGCACCGAGCTCCTGCTCGGCCAGATCGCGGACACGAACGGCCGGTGGCTGGGCGAGCACCTCGCTGCAGCTGGCGTCGACTCGTACTTCCACCAGGCGGTGGGTGACAACCGAGCGCGGATCACGACAGCGCTGCGGACCGCGCTCGCCCGCGGTGACGCTGTCATCGCCTGCGGCGGCCTCGGGCCGACCCAGGACGACATCACGCGCGAGGCGATCGCCGAGGTGATGAACGTCCCGCTCGTCCGCGACGCAGAGATCTCCCGCCGCATCGAGGGGTTCTTCCACGCGCGCGGTCGTGCGATGCCGCCCAGCAACTTGCGCCAAGCCGACGTGCCGCAGGGCGCAACCGTCATCGACCAGACGCGGGGCACCGCGCCGGGGCTGATCTGCCCGCTCGGGCGCAAGGTCGTCTACGCGGTCCCCGGCGTGCCCCACGAGATGGCGGAGATGTTCGAGCGCGCGGTCCTCCCGGACCTCCGACGGCGCATGTCTGAGGCGGGGGAGGGGACCGGCGTGATCGTGAGCCGGGTCCTGCGGACGTGGGGCACGAGCGAGTCGGCACTCTCCGAGGCGCTGCAGGGCAGGATCGACGCCCTCGACGCCCCGTCGCGAGGTGACGGGCGCGCCGGCACCGTGACCATGGCGTTCCTCGCGAGCGGCATCGAGGGGATCAAGGTACGGCTGACCGCGCGTGCGCGTGACGAGGACGACGCCCGGGCGGTGCTCGAGGCGGAGGAGAGAAAGGTCCGGGAGGTCCTCGCCGCGACGCTGGGAGACGTCGTCTTCGGCCTGGACGACGTGTCGATGGAGCGGGCGGTCGCGGCGCTGCTCGTCGAGCAGCGCCTCACGCTCGGGGTGGCCGAGTCCCTCACCGGCGGGCTGATCGCGGCCCGGCTGGTGGGTGTTCCCGGGGCGAGCGCCTGGCTGCGCGGCGGCGTGGTGGCGTACGACTCCGCGGTCAAGTTCTCGGTGCTCGGCGTGCCCGAGGGACCCGTCGTCACCGAGGACGCCGCCGTCGCGATGGCACGGGGCGCTCGCCGCGTCCTCGGCGCCGCGATCGGCCTCGGGGTCACCGGAGTCGCGGGGCCCGACCCCCAGGAGGACATCGCGCCGGGGACCGTGTTCGTCGCGCTCGCCCTCCCGGACGGCGCGCCGCCGAGCCGGAGCCTGCGGCTGCCGGGGGATCGCGAACGCGTCCGGCAGTACTCCGCGATCTCCGCGCTCGACCTCCTGCGGCGCACGCTGCGCACACCCGATCACGGCTTCGAGGCGCCCACGCTCGGGTAGCGCCGTCGTGCGGGCGCGCGGTGCGTCGCGTGCCCGACCGTTTGGCGCGTGGTGCAGACGGCGCGTGGCGGGACCGGGTGGGACGTCGAGCTCGCCGACGAGGTCGTCAGGTGGTACGTGCAGCTCGACGCGCGTGCGCGCGCGTTCGCCGATTGTGCGCTCGACCGGCTCGCCTCGAAAGGACCCTCGCTGCGGATGCCGCACACCAGGTCGCTCGGCGACGGCCTGTACGAGCTCCGGCTCACGTGCGAAGGTGTCTCGAGACGCATCACCTACGCGTGGGACGAGGGCAGGAAGGTGACGATGCTCACGACGTTCCGAAAGCAGCGCGGGCACGAGCGCCACGAAGTGGAGCGCGCCCGCCGGGCGCTCGCGCGAGCGAGGCCGCACGAGCGCGACCGGGAACGGAGCAGGTGATGGCGACGTTGCGCGACGTGAGACGGATGTTCCCTCCGGATGACGCCGAGGTGTACGCACGGGCGTACGCGATCGCCGGGGTCGTCGGGGAGCTGGGGGCGCTCCTGCACGCGCGGCGCGTCTCGGCGGGCCTCAGCGTGGCCGAGCTGGCCCGGCGGATGGAGGTCGACGAGGAGGAGGTCCGCCGCGCCGAGGAAGGGGACGCTTTTCTCACGGTCGCGCTCGCCGACCGCGTGGCACGCGCGACCCGAGCGCGCGTGCGGAGGGCGGCCTCGGCCGGCGGCGCCGAAGTGGTGCTCGGGACGTCGGGCCCGCCCCCGCCCCCTTCGCCGCCGCGGCAGCCGGGGACCTGAGAGGCCTCGCGCCGTGGTCGAGCGCGGTGCCACTGAGCGCGGTGCCACTGAGCGCGGTGCCACTGAGCGCGGTGCCACTGAGCGCGGTGCCACTGCGGGCGGGGACGCCGGAGCGGCCGCGCCGACCGCGCGCGTCTTCGTCGGCGTCTGGCCGCCGCCGGACGTGTCGGCCCTCCTCTCTTCGCTCGAGCGCCCCGCGCTCGGCGCGGTGCGGTGGACGACCCCGACGCAGTGGCACGTGACCTTCGCGTTCCTCGGGAACGTCGCCGTCTCACGGATCGACGGCGTCGGCACCGCGCTCGTCGCCGCCACCGCCCGCGCGGCGGCTCCGCCCGAGGCGCGCCTCGGACCGTCGACCCGGCGCCTCGGCCGGTCCGTCCTGTGCGTCCCGGTCCAAGGGCTCGACGACCTCGCCCTCTCGGTGCGCCGGGCGCTCGCCGCGCTCCTGCCCGGCGCCGGCTTCGGCGGACCGTTCGACGGGCACCTCACGCTCGCTCGCTCGCGGGGACGCCGGGCCCTCCCCGCGTCGCTCGCGGGAGCACCGGTGGAGGCGCGCTGGCGGGTCCACCAGGTGGACCTCGTCCGCTCGGAGCTCGGCCCCGCCGGTGCCCGGTACACGACGCTCGTCCGGGCGACGGTTCCGTCGTGACCCCGCCGCGCCGACGAGGCGGCGGCCGTCCCGGCATCCCACGTCGAACATGCGTTCGCCACTATGGTGTGTCACACCCCTCGCTTACGGTCGCCGACTGCAGACCGGACGCCACGACCAAGGAGACGACAGAGCGATGGCAGTTGAGGACCGCGACAAGGCACTGGCGACGGCGCTCAGCCAGATCGAGAAGCAGTTCGGCAAGGGCTCGGTCATGCGGATGGGCGAGCACGTCGACATGGGCATCGAGGCCATCCCGACGGGCGCCCTCTCCCTCGACCTCGCCCTGGGCATCGGCGGGCTCCCGCGCGGGAGGATCGTGGAGCTCTTCGGGCCCGAGTCGAGCGGGAAGAGCACCTTGGCGATGCACGTCGTCGCCGAGGCGCAGCGTAACGGCGGGATCTGTGCCTACATCGACGCGGAGCACGCGATGGACCCGACCTACGCGCGTGCGATCGGTGTGAACGTCGACGACCTGCTCATCTCCCAGCCGGACACCGGAGAGCAGGCGCTCGAGATCACCGACATGCTCATTCGCTCCGGCGCGATCGACATCATCGTGATCGACTCGGTCGCCGCGCTCACGCCGCGTGCGGAGATCGAGGGCGAAATGGGCGACAGCCATGTCGGGCTCCAGGCCAGGCTCATGTCTCAGGCGCTCCGCAAGCTCGCCGGGACCTTGAACAAGTCCAACACGATCGCCGTCTTCATCAACCAGCTCCGCGAGAAGATCGGGGTCATCTACGGATCACCCGAGGTCACCCCGGGCGGGCGGGCGCTCAAGTTCTACGCGTCCGTTCGGCTGGACATCCGCCGCATCGAGTCGATCAAGGACGGGGCCGACGTCATCGGGAACCGGACCCGCGTGAAGGTCGTGAAGAACAAGGTGAGCGCGCCCTTCCGTCAGGCGGAGTTCGACATCATGTTCGGCACCGGCATCAGCCGAGAGGGGTCGATCCTGGACGTCGCGGTCGACCTCGGACTGGTCAAGAAGTCCGGCGCGTGGTTCACCTACGAGGGAGAGCAGCTCGGCCAGGGCCGGGAGAACGTGAAGGCGTTCCTTCGGGAGAGCCCGCAGCTCATGGCGGAGATCGACGACCGGGTGCGCCAGCAGCTCACGCCGAAGGAGCCGAAGGAGTTGGCGGAGGCGGCCTCCGAGATCGACCCGGACGGCCTCCCCATCACGCTCGAGTGACCGCCCCGGCCTCATCGCGGCCTCGAGCGGCCTGATCGCGGCATCGAGGGCGTGCCCGCGTGGGTCAGGGCGTGGGTAGGACGCGGGTAGGGCGCGGGTCAGGACGCGGGTAGGGCGCGGGTCAGGGCGTGGTGGTCACGTGCACGTACGTGGGGACCAGCTCGACCCAGGTGTCTCCGGGCTGCATCGTGATCGTCTGGCCGGATGTGGTCGTGAAGCTGGTCGGCTGGGCGAGCGTTGTGCGCGACCAACGGCCGGTGATCTCGACGCCGTCACGGAAGACGAGGGCTTTCCCGCGGGCGTGTGTGTACAGGTTCGCCTGGACTTCGAGGCCCCCTGTCGAGTTCTCGAGCCAGGGTCCGTAGTAGACGTGGACGAACTGGACCACCACGTTGGACGCGCTGTTCTGCACGCCGTTCGAGAGCGTGTCGGGCGTTGAGCCGTAGAAGCGGAGGAACTTGAGTGTCTTCGGGTTGTACTTCCACACGACGTCTGAATAGGTGGAGAACGGGATCGAGACCGACTTGACCGGCTTGACGGACGTGCCGGCGGGGGCGGCCTTGGAGTAGGAGAAGACCGGGAGTGGCGGACGGGTCGCTGTGGAGCGCATCCGCCAGATCGCTGTGGTCGAGGTGTAGGTGTCGTAGGGAGCGTATCGACCTGCTGGGTGCTGGACGACTGTTGTCGTGTAGTTGCCGAGCTCGAAGTCTTCGAGCGGTGAGGACAGGATGTTGTCGATCACCGGCTGGATCCCGCCCACGTGCACGAACAGCGGGTGCCCGAATTGCCCGAGGATGCCGATGTCGATGTTGCGCGCCGAGCGCACGTCGCCGACGACGGGCGCGCCGCGGCACTGGAAGATCGCGACGTAGCGGGTGATCCCGCCCTCGACGGGCTCCTCGAAGACGATGTCGGCGGCTGTGAGCCCCGTCTGCGGGCGCGCTTGCGGGAAGTTGTCCACCTTCACCGCCAGCGCGGACCGCTTCGGGACGACGCCGTGGTGCGCAGGGGTGCCGGTGAGCGGGCAGTCGGGGCCGGTCGCGTCGCGCGTGGACGGGCGGGATGTCGAACGAGAAGCCTCGTGGGTCGAGTGGCCCCCGTTCCTGGCGGAGTCAGAGCCGCCGGAGGCGCACCCGGCCAGCAGGCACCCTGCCCCGACCAACGCGACCGCTGCACGGAGAGGGGTGACAGCCGACCTTCGGACCGCGCTCCGCCTTCCCCGCTCTCTCGTGCCGCGAGCTCCGGTCGTGTCGGTCGTGCCGCGAGCTCCGGTCGTGCCGGTCGTGCCGGTCGTGCCGGTCGTGCCGGTCGTGCCGGTCGTGCCGGTCGTGCCGGTCGTGCCGCGAGCTCCGCGCCGTCGCTCCTCTCTTCCCACGCGGCGGGCAGTCTGGCAGAGGGCTCGGGAGAAAGGTGCGCGAGGCATGCGCCGCCATTGTGGACGCTCCCGCCGTCGAGCAGGGGGAGCCTCGGCCCGGGGGAGCCTCGGCCCGGGGGAGCGTCGGCCCGGGGGAGCGTCGGCCCGGGGGAGCGTCGCGCGTGCGCAGCACGTCCGGCACCGGAGCGACGTGTAGCGTGCGGGCGGATGGCCTGGTCGCAGACGGTCCGCTGGGTCTTGCGGCGCGCGGCGGCCGAAGGCCTCCGGCGGGCGTGGGAGTGGGCGCCCTTCGGAGCGGCGGTCGGACCCGGCGACCCGCGGGCACGGCGGTTCTCGGCCTTCGGGGAGGGCAGCCTCCTCGCCTTCCCGACCGGCACGGTCTACAACGAGCGGTACGTGTCGGTGGGCGCAGGCACGATGATCGGCCCGTACGTGTCGCTCAGCGCGGGCATGGCCCCGGGCCAGGAAATGCTCACGTCGCCCGTCGTCCGCATCGGGGACCGATGCGTGATCGGTCGCGGGAGCCACATCGTCGGCCACTGGTCGATCGACATCGGCGACGACGTCCAGACCGGCCCGTACGTCTACATCACGGACCAGAACCACAGCTACGAGGAGCCCGACGAGCCGATCGGCCGGCAGCCGCCCGTCGAGGCGGGCGTCTCGATCGGTGCCGGGAGCTGGCTCGGCGCGCACACTGTGGTGCTCCCGGGCGCGCAGGTCGGGCGCCACGTGGTGGTGGCGGCGGGTGCAGTCGTCCGCGGGCAGGTGCCCGACCACTGCGTGGTCGCAGGGGTACCCGCCCGCGTCGTGCGGCGGTGGTTCCCCGGACAGGGCTGGGTCGACGTGGACGAAGCGGCCGCGGCGCGGTGAGCTGCGGTGACGCCGAGGCCCCGACGGTGCGAGGTGCCGGGGTGATCGCCGTCGCGGTCGTCGGCTCGGGGAGCTGCGGCCCGGACGACGCGCGCCTCGCGGAGGAGGTCGGGCGCCGTCTCGCAGAGGCGGGCGTCCTCGTCGTCACCGGTGGCCTCGGAGGCGTCATGGCCGCCGCCTGCCGTGGGGCGCGCGGGGCCGGTGGGACGACCGTCGGACTGCTGCCGGGGGACTCGCGAGAAGAGGCGAACGACTGGGTGGGCGTCGCGCTCCCCACCGGGCTCGGAGAGGGCCGCAACGTGCTCGTCGTCCGGGCCGCGGACGCCTTGGTCGCGATCGGTGGCGAGTACGGGACGCTCTCGGAGATCGCCCTTGCGCTGAAGGCAGGCCGGCCGGTCGTGGGGCTCGGGACCTGGGAGATCCGCCGCCACGGGGAGACGGAGGGCGATCCTGGGATCTGGCGAGCGGACGATCCTGCGAGCGCCGTCGCGCTGGCCATCGAGCTGGCTCGCCCCGCGGCGCCCGGTGCGCGGTCCGCTCAGCCCTGACCAGGGAGGACGGTCCACGACCGGCACGCGTGCGAGGTGGTCGTGCTATGCTGCCCTCATCTCGGGTGTGCCTCGCGGGTGAACAGGGGGAGGTGGCATGGAGGGTGTGAACGGCGGCGGAGCCGCCACTGCACTGCGAAACGCTCCAGCCAGCTCCTTCGCTGCACAGGCGGATGTGTACGGCGTCTCCTGCCGGGTATTCACCCTGAAGTCGCGGACCGTGTGGTTCCCTGTGCTCCATGGGCGGGGGTTTCTGTAACGGTCTGTGAGGTGTCGGCCCCCCTTCCCCATCCCCATCCCCCGGGGGGCCGACACCGACCTCTTCGCCGCGCGGCGCTGCGGCGGCACGCTCGAGCAGCGCTCACCGCCGGCATCGCGGGCACCTGAGGCGGGGCGCGTCGTCTCGCACGAACCTCCCGAGCACGACCGCGCGCACGACCTCCGCGCCAGCCGCGGCGAGCGCCACGGCTGCCGACTGGAGGTGGGCGCCGCTCGTGTAGACGTCGTCGACGAGCAGCACCCGCCTCCCCGAGACCATGTTCGTCGCGCGGTACCCGTCGGCGGACGGCCTCCGGTGTGCGACCGGCGACGTCCCCGGGAAGAGCGCGTCGACGAGAGGCGGCAGCGATCTCGAGGCTGCGACGAGCGCCGCCAGCGGATGCGGCGGTGGGCGGGCGCCGTATGGCGACGGCACCACCACGCAGAGGTCGAGCCCGCCGGGCGCGATGCACTCGACGTGGCGCGCGAAGAACCGGTCGAGCAGCGAGACGAGGCGTGCCGATTGGCGGGCGGCGACCTCGGGCTCACCCGACTTGTACTGGCGCAGTGCGCGGTAGAGAGGGCTCGGCCTTGCGACGACGGCGACGGGGGTCACGGGGACCAGGGGTCGTCCGAGCGAGACGGCGACGGCTCGGCACGACGTGCACGTCGAGAAGCCGGGAGCGGCGCGCGCCGCGCAGATGCGGCACGCACCTCCTCGTCCGTGGTGTCCGTCACGCGGCCGATCGGCCGTCGGCCCACGTCTCGTCCCCGTCGCAGGCGCGCTCACGCGCCGGCAACGTAGCGGGAGGCTGCGCGCGGCGACGGTGAGGGGCGCCGGCCCGTGCCGCCCGACCCGATCGACGTGCTCGCCGTCGAGGGCGTCCGCGGTCATGGTGGCAACCCTTCCGCGCTCCGGCGCGCGCGGAGCGGGCCGTCAGCGCAGCTCGACCTGGTCCAGGTACTCCTGGCGCCAGAAGTCGTAGCGCTCGGCGGGGAGGAGGAGCGCATGGGTGGGCTCCAGCGACTCGACGAACGCTCGGTCGTGGCTCACCACGACGAGCGTCCCTGGCCAGCGGCCCAGCATCTCGCCGACGGCCGTCACGGACTCAGGGTCCAGGTTGTTCGTCGGCTCGTCGAGGACCAGGAGGTTGGACCAGCCCGCGGCGAGCATCGCCAGCGAGAGCTTCGCCCGCTCGCCGCCCGAGAGGCTGCCGGCGCGTCGGGTGGCGAGCTCACCGGAGAGGCCGAAGGAGCCCAGCAGGGACCGGCGGTCCACCTCGGTCGCCAGCGCGGAGTCGTCGATGTTCTCGAGCGCCGTGCGCTCGGGGTCGACCTGCTCGTGCTCTTGCGCGAAGTAGCCGACGGCGACGTTGTGGCCGAGCGCGACGACTCCTCGGGTGGGCGCCTGCACGCCGGCGAGACACCGGAGGAGGCTCGACTTCCCTGCGCCGTTGCGCCCGACGACCACGGCTCGGTCGCCGCGCGAGAGTGCCATCGAGACGTCGTGCAGCACCGGTTGGGACCCGTAGGAGACCGCGAGCGAGCTGACCTCGAGCGGCGTCTCCCCCGAACGAGGCGGCTCGGGCAGGCGGAACCGCACTGCGCGCTCCCTCTTCGCTGCCTGGGTCTTCGTCCGCTGCAGCCGCTCGACGCGCCGGTCAAGCGTCTTGGCGACCCGGGCCCGTCTCTCGGTGCTCCCCCGCATCGAGTCGGCGAGCGCCGACAGGCGCGCGACCTCGCGCGCCTGGCGCGCCGCCGTCCGCTGCTGCTGGTCGAGGCGCTGGGAGAGCTGCGAGCGGAAGCTCGTGTACGTGCCGGAGAACTCCGCGAGCGTGCCGGCGTGGAGGTGGAGGACTTTCGTGATGGCGCGGTCGAGCAGCTTCAGGTCGTGGCTCACGACGAGAAGCGCTCCCTTGAACTGTGCAAGCTGCTCCATCAGCCACCGTTTGGCGGGGACGTCGAGGTGGTTCGTGGGCTCGTCGAGCACCATCACGTCGGGCTCGCCGAACAAGATCCGCATCAAGTCGATCCGTCGCCGCTGGCCGCCTGAAAGGCTGTCGACGTCCTCGAAGAGAAGGTCCTGGCGGAGCCCGAGCCCGTCGGCCATGCGGGCGAGGGCCGACTCCGCCTCGTACCCCCCGAGCACCCGATACCGCTCTTCGGCGTCGGAGAACCTGGCGATCAGCTCAGGCGTGGGGTTCTCCGCCATGAGACGGCGCGTGGCGCTGACCTCGACGTCGAGCGCGTCCAGCCCGCGGGAGGAAAGGACATGGGAGAGCGCGCTCGGGTCGGTGCCGAGCCCGCCCGAGACGGGCACTTGCGGCAGGAAGCCGAGCGAGCCGAGCACCTGGACGTCCCCGCTCCAGGAGAGCTGCGCTGAGGGCCCGTCGACGAGGACGGAGAGAAGGGACGTCTTGCCGACGCCGTTGCGCCCGACGATCGCCGCCTTGTCGCCGGGGCCGACCACGAAGGAGGCGTCGTGCAGCAAGGGGCGACCGGCGATCGAGAGCGCGAGGGACGTGGCAGAGATCATGACTGGGCTGCTGGGGAGCACCTTCAAGGCGCCGCCGGCGAGGACCGCCGGCCGACCTCGTCGCCGCCGGCGTCACGCCGATGCAGGAGGTTACCTGCTGCGCCTCGCTTGCTGGGACGGGGCGAGTGGGCCAGGCGCCTGCCGCAGCTCGGCGACGCGGCGTGAGACCGCCTGCTCAGCGCTGGTACGCCGGGGGTCACCGGCAGGGAGGTCGAAGTCGATCTCGACGGTCTTCCTCCGCGATGCGCCACCGCCGACGAGGCGGACGTCGCGCCGCCGGGCTCCGAGCGCCTCCGCGAGCGCGAGCAGCGCGGCCGCCGTCGCACGGCCCTTCTCCGCCACCTCGTGGACGCGTACGACGAGCGCCCCGTCGTAGTCGCCGCCGACAGACGTCGAGGGCGCTCCCGGCTGGACACGGATCACGATGCGCACGACGGCCGACGGGTCCTGCTCAGCTCGTGGTGCTCGTGGTGCCGAGTAGCTCGGCCCCGCCTCGCCGGGCGCCGGGCGCACCCCGCCTCGCCGTTCGCCGGGCGCACCGGGCCTCGCCGGGCCCACCGGGCCTCGCCGGGCCCACCGGACCTCGCCGGGCGTGGCGACTCGGAGATCGGCATCAGCGCGCCCGGGCGAAGCGGTGGACTGCGTCGAGCAGCTCCTTGCTCTTCTCGGCCGCGACCACCTCGTCCCCGGACGCGAGCGCGCGTCTCACGCAGTGGTTGACGTGGTCGTCGAGGATCTTGAACGCGACGGCTTCCAAGGCCGTGCCGACGGCCGAGATCTGGGTGAGGATGTCGATGCAGTAACGGTCCTCTTCGATCATCTTCTCGATGCCACGAGCCTGCCCCTCGATCCTGCGCATTCGTTTGAGGAGCGCCTCCTTGTCACCTCCGGCGATGTAGCCGTACGCGGCGGTCGGCTCCTCGCGCTGGACCGGGATGGGGCGCCTGGGGCTCACGGTCGACCCACGACGGACGAGAACCGCCGGAGGCGCAGCGAGTTCGTGACGACGAAGACGCTGGAGAACGCCATGGTGGCTGCGGCGACGATCGGATTGACGACGCCTGCCACCGCGAGCGGGATGGCGACGACGTTGTAGCCGAACGCCCAGACGAGGTTGGCTTTGATCGTGCGCAGCGTCCGCCGAGCCAGGCGGATGGCGTCCGCCGCCGCGCGGAGATCACCCGACACCAGCGTGAGGTCCGAGGCCTCGATCGCCACGTCCGCGCCCGTGCCGATCGCCAGGCCGAGGTCGGCACGGGCGAGGGCGGGAGCGTCGTTCACGCCGTCGCCGACCATGGCGACCACCTCGCCCAGATCCTGCAGCCGGGCGATCTCGGCTGCCTTGCCCTGCGGCAGGACGCCGGCCAGCACCCGGTCGATGCCGACCTCGTCGGCGACGACGCGGGCGACCCGCTCGTTGTCGCCGGTGAGCAGGACGGGGTCGAGCCCCAGGCTGCGCAGCTCGGCGACGGCCGCGCGGCTCGTCTTCTTGATCCGGTCGGCGACCGCCACCAACCCGACGACGGCGGCGTCGGCGGCGACGGCCACCACGGTCGCCCCGGCCGACTCGAGGCGCGCAGCCTCGGCGGCGAGGCGCTCGGGCAGCACGACTCCCCAGTCGGCGAGGAGGGACGACCGGCCGACCACGACCGCGTGGCCCTCGACGACGGCCTCGACGCCGAGGCCGGCACGGGCCGAGAACCCTTCGGCCGCCGGCAGGGTTCCGAGGCGGTCATGGCCGAAGGCGGCGATGGCACGGGCGATGGGGTGCTCGCTCGGCTCTTCCGCCGCCGCGGCGAGGCGCAGCACCTCGTCGTCTTCGACGCCGTCCGCGGCGACCACGGCCGAGACGGCCATCGTTCCCTCCGTCACCGTGCCCGTCTTGTCGAGCACGATGGTGGTGACCTGGCGCGTCCGCTCGAGGACCTCTGGACCCTTGATGACGATGCCGAGCTGGGCGCCCCTGCCGGTGCCGACCATCAAGGCGGTCGGCGTCGCGAGCCCCAGCGCGCAGGGGCAGGCGATGACGATCACCGCCACCGCGGCGCCGAACGCGGCCGTCGCCGTCGCCGCGCCGAGGAGCAGCCACCCGATCAACGTGAGGGACGCGACGGCGATGACGACGGGCACGAACACCGCCGACACGCGATCTGCAAGGCGTTGGACGGGAGCCTTCCCCGCCTGGGCCTCGGCCACGAGTCGGGTGATCTGAGCGAGGGCGGTGGACTCGCCCACCCGGGTCGCCTCTACCACCAGGCGCCCGGAGGCGTTGACGGTCGCCCCGGACACCTCGTCGCCGGGGACGACCTCGACAGGAACCGGTTCGCCCGTGAGCATCGACCGGTCGACCGCCGAGCTGCCGGCCACCACCACCCCGTCAGTGGGGATCTTCTCCCCGGGCCGGACGACGAAGCGGTCTCCCACCGCGAGCTTCTCGATGGGCACCAGCACCTCGACTCCGTCGCGGAGCAGATGGGCTTCCTTCGCACCGAGCTCGAGGAGCTTGCGGATCGCCTCCCCGGAGCGACGCTTCGCTCTGGCCTCCAGGTACCGGCCGAGCAGGACCAGCGTCGTGATCGCGCCGGCGGTGTCGAAGTAGACGCTCGCCGGGATCGCCGCTGCGAGGACCACCGTCGACCACACCCACGCCGACAGCGTGCCGACCGAGATGAGCGTGTCCATGGTCGCGACGCCGTGGCGGGCGTTCTTGGCCGCGGCCCGATGGAGCGGCCAGCCCGAGAAGAAGACGACCGGGGTCGCCAAGGCGAGCGAGATCCACTCCCACCCTGGTGGCCGCGACCCGGAGGACCACGCGAACGTCAGCAATGGAACGCTCAAGGCAGCGGCGAGGACCAGCCTGTGCCGATAGGGTCGGGCGGGGTCCTCGCCGGTGACCGCGTCGGGGAGGCTGGCTTCGTACCCGGCCGCCTCCACCGCCCCGATGAGGTCTGTGATCCGCACCCTGGACGGATCGAAGGCCACCGCCGCGTGCTCGGAGGCGAAGTTGACCGTCGCCTCCACGCCGGGGAGCTTGTTCAGACGCTTCTCGATGCGCGTCGCGCACGACGCGCAGGTCATCCCGCCGATGGCGAGCTCGACGTGGCCACCGGCAGGCACCTGGTCCCGTGGGCGGCTGGCAACCGCCGTCACGTCGCCTCGTAGCCCGCCTCCGCGATCGCGGCGCGAAGTGCCGCGTCGCTGAGCGCGTCTCCTCTGACCGTGACGAGCTTGGTCTCGAGGTCTACCTCGACCGAGCGCACTCCCGGCACCGAGGAGACGGCGCCGCCGACTGCCCGCGTGCAGTGGTCGCAGCTCATCCCCGGCACCGTGTAGCTGGTGGTCTCCATGGTCCTCTCCTAGGTCCGACGATACCCGTATATGGTATATCGGTGACGAAGGTGGTCGTTCACAAGCCCTGATGCGGGAGGCAAGCTCGGTTTCGAAGGTGGCGTGCCTGGCCATGGACAGGTCACCGGCGATCCCCCGTGCCGGTGGGCTCCCTGTCGTTGGAGCCGTGGGCCGCCTCGCCGGTCATGAGATCGCGAATGCGCCGGTACTCGTCTGCGTCGATCTCGCCCTTCGCCAGGCGCTCGTCGAGGATCCGCTTGGGGTCAGGGGTTCGTCGATCGGGATCGGGGCGTCGCACGACGGCAGCGACGAAGTACCAGATCGCCCAGATCACGAGCCCCCAGAAGACGACCATGCCGAGTGCTCCGAGCAGCCACCCCCACCACTGCATCCCTCCGCCCCAGTACCACATCATGGAGACCACCTCCTCGGGTCGCACCTGGGGAAAGAGTGGCTCCGGATACCCCTGCCGGGTAGGGCCGTTGGTCACGGCCCAGCTCTTGCCGAAAGCCACTACCGGAGAGCCCGAGGCAGGCGCAGCCTGGATCGCATGCGAGCGCGCACGGGGTCCTCCGTAGAAGAGCTCACGTCCGCGCCCCGGCGACGGCGGCGCCTGGTGGCGATCCTTGCGACGGCGGCGCTGGCAGCGGCCGGGCTCGGCACGGGGCTTGCGGTCACCCTCGGCACCCCTTCTTCGCCGGCAGCGGGACCGTACTCCGCCGCGTACGACGACTACGGCTCGGCCATCGGTCGCGACGGCGTCGGTTCGATGATGGGGGGCGGCGACGGCTGGATGATGGGTCCCCACGGCTTCGCCTGGACGTTCGGAGGATCGACGGCCCCGGGATGGATGCGCGGCGAGACGCTGCCGGGCTGCATGATGGGCGGCAGGACCGACCCGGGCATCGTGAGGGGGAGGCTCTTCGCCGGCGCCCCCGGCCCGCGGGTGAGCCCGTCGCAGGCGAGGGGGCTCGGTGACGCCGTGCCCGCCGGCGCAACCGTCGACCGTGAGGCCAACCGGATCACCTTCGGCTCTGCGTCCGTGCATCTCGTCGTGCTCGCGAGCCCCTCGATGCCCGCCGAGAACTTCCGCGCCGCCGGCATGACGGACCCGACCGTCGTCGTCCCCGACGGCCCCCGGGTGACGATCGAGCTCGTCAACGCCGACTCGGACATGGCGCACGGCTTGGTCGTCGTGGCAGCGTCCGGCACCGAGTCGGCGTGGGTGCCCATGGAGGCGGCGTCACCCGCTCTCGCCGGCGCGGCGCTGTGGTTCTTGGGCGAGGCGACCGCCGCCGGCATGCACGAGGGCGCGTTCAGCTTCACCGCCGCCGGTCCGGGCGTGCATCGGTACGTGCATCGGTACGTGCATCGGTACGTGTATCAGTACCTGTGCCCGCTCCCCGGCCACGCGGAGGAGAATATGGCCGGCACCTTCGTCGTCTCCGGGGGGCAGTGAGCCGGAAGGGGGATGGGGAACCGGGTCTGCGATGCAGGTATTCGGTGCATGCTCGCGCCGGAAGACGGGTGCCTCAGGAGGCGGGCTTCAGGTATGTCACGCAGACCCCGTCCGAGGTGGGCGGCAGCACCCGGGAGTGGTACCAGACGTTCCTGTACGCCAAGGTGTACGCGGGGATGCCGGGTACGGCCGAGACGTGCATCACCGATCGAACGGGGAGGTGGGTCGTGAGCGACACCGTGTCCACCTCGGTCGCCCTCTGGCCCTTGCTCCCCCACGGGTACGTCGAGGTGACGATTTCCGCGCCGCCTGCCCGGTGCATCGTGAGGAAATCCCCGTAAAGGCCGTACCCCGAGGGGCCACCCACCTTCGTCCACCCGCCGACGTCGACCGCTCCGGTCGGCGTCCCCTCGCACGGCTGGAAGCCGGGAGTGGCGCTCGGGGCCGACGCGACCATCGGGAACGCGTTCCCCCCGAGAAGGACTGCGCCGCGCGACGTCAGCACGATTCCGAAGGGGCCGAACGTCGTCCCGACCCCACCGTATGCAAGCGACTCGGTCACGAAGCGCACTCGACCCGCGGTCGCCACGACCCACACGACCCCTCTCGCCGGCGCGAACCCGGGCTTCGGCGGGTCGAACTGAAACCACGAGTAGCTTCCGTTCGGGTTCACCTTCACCTGCGCGAGCGAGTCCGTCACGGAGAAGTACGATGCCTCGGCCGTCGCAGCGTGCGTCGCCGCGACGACTTTTCGGTAGAACGCGATGACCGCCGGGTTGCCCGACGCCCGAGGCAAACGGTCCGCGTGGCGCACCGAGCTGGCCGACACCGCGGATGCGCCGAGCGCGAGGACGGTCACCGACGCGCACACGCACGCGCCCACCACACGACCGGTCCGTGCCATCACTCCCTCCCGTGTACGATCTCGCGCTCCCGCCCAGCGTGAGACCCGCAATTGTGCCCTGTCAATCCCTCATCCGCGACTTCCGGCACGAGTGCCTCCACCGGATGCTCATCCTCGGACGCCACCATTGGAGACCGTGCTCACCGCGTACGTCGTGCCGCCGAGATCGCTGATCCCCTGTCGGGTCGAGATGGCAGGACCACGAGCCGTACAGCGCTCTGAGCTCGTGGGCCGCCCGGGTCTCGATCCCGGCACCTTGGGATTAAAAGTCCCCTGCTCTTCCCGATGAGCTAGCGGCCCCGAGACTGCAAGATAACGCGCATCCCTACGTTCCGAAGGAGGAAACGTGAGAATACGTCGTCAGAGCTACACGGCCTACAGCATCGGCTGCGGCATCGTGTGGGCAGCCATCCTCGGCGTTCTCGCCGCGCTCAACGAGAAGGAGAGGTTGCACAGAATCCTGCCGGTCTTCGGCGGCTGGTGGATGGGATGGACGTCCGCCACGATCGCTCGGTGCGTCTACCCGCCGCCGAAGTGTCGAGTTCAGGATGGAGGGGGCTGATGGGCCCACGGGCACGAGCGCTCGAGCCTTCGCCGAGAACCTGTGCGTACGCCGCATCGACCAGGTCGGCGAACGCGTCGTCTCTGTGCGGTCGCAGGGTCGGCCCAGGGGAGCGCACGATCTGATCGTCGCTGCGAGCGCGCTCGCCACGGATCGAGAAGTGGTGAGCGCGGACAGCTCGGCCTGTCGTGACCTTCCAAGGGTCAGGGTCCGCCGCGGACGAGGCAGAAGGGATGCCCGACTGGGTCGAGAAAGACGCGGAACGTCCCCTTCTCCGAGGGCTGATGGGCATGCAGGCGGGCTCCGGCGGCGAGGACCGCGGATTCAGCTGAGGCGATGTCAGGAACGGAGAAGTCGAGGTGAAACTGCTGCGGGTGCTCGCCCCCCGGCCAGGTGGGTTCCACCCAATCGTCGATTCGCTGGAAGGAAAGCGTCGTGCGCCCTTCCGGGTTCTCGGCGCTCACGCCACCTCCGGGTGGGACGAGCGTCGCCCAGTCGCGGTCGGATCCCTGCTCCATCTCCCAGCCGAGGACCTGGGCATAGAACTGCGCGAGTGCGAGCGCATCGGGGCAGTCGAGCACCACGAGATCGAGTTTCGGCTTGGACCGCGTCGCGTCGTTGGCGTCGTTGGCGTCGTAGATGAGGCACCAGCGTAGTCACGGACCCCTGTGCCCGGCTGGGGCTCTCGTGCAGCGGGTCCTCGCGGCGATCTTCGTGGCGCTGTGCGCTCGGGTGGGTCTCGTCTTCCTCGCTCTCATCGCCTTCCGCGCGATCGGCGCCTGGCGCGCGCACGACGCGGCACCCCCTTTTCCTCGCGGCATCCGTGTGGCTCGAGCGCCGCACCGCGGCCGGTGGCCCCAGGGCGGCGAAGCGTCAGATGACGTCAGATGACGTTGGGTGTGTCGTGCGGACCGGCCTGGGCGAGGGCCGGCACCAGGTTGCCTGCGTTCGGCGTCCCGAGGCCCGTCACAGGGTCCCAGCCGGTCCCGGCCGAGTAGTGGCCCGGACCGACCTGTGTCCCGGCGGTGACGTCGAAGAAGTATGTGCTGGTCCGCGGGCCGCTCGCGAGCGCATAGAGCGTCGGGTTGACCAGGCCAAGGTTCTCGCCCGCGTACTGGTCGGCGAGCGCCACCATCGCCGCGAACTCCGGCGACGCGGCCGACGTGCCGCAGATGCCGTAGTAGCCCGCTGTGAGGCCCGGGGTCGCGATGTAGACCCACAGGAACGTCCCGCAGGAGGCGTCCCAGGAGACGTCCGGGACGCCGCGCATCGACCCGATCTGCGTCGAGCCCGAAGGCAGTGTGTCCTGGTACGCGGGCTTCGGGAACACCGAGCTGAAGCCACCGCCCGACCCCGACCAGGCCACCTCGCGCTGCCCTGAATTTGTCTGGCACTTGGCGGGCCCGTAGGTGTCGTTGGCGGACGTGCTCCCTGTCGCCGCTGTCGTGCACAGGTTGGTCCCGCCCACGGCGGTCACGAGCGGGTCGGAGGCCGGCCACCCCACCGACGGTGTCGACAGCGCACTGCCGCCCTGGCCGACCGGCGACTTCGTTGTCCCGAATGAGCCCGAGTCGCCCGACGCCGCGACGAAGCTGATGCCTTCCGCGGTTCCCGAGGTGAAGGCGTGGCGGAGGGTCATGATCGACGCCGCGCTGCCGAAGGACCCTTCGGCAGCCCCGAAGCTCTGGGTGACGACGTTGGCGAGATGGTGGTCGACCACGTACTGCTCGGCGTTCATCATGTTGGGGAAGCCCTGGACGCCGAGCGTCTCGGCGGTGGGCACCACCACGAGCAGGATGCTGGCTTCCGGCGCGATCGCGTGGACCCACTGCGTGTCGAGCGCGACCTCCCCGACCCAGCCGGTGCTCGCCTCCTGCCCCGGGCCGTAGGGATTGGCGTGTGTGGGGTTGGCCGGCGACGGCTTCACCTGGCGGTTCCCGAACGTGAGGACCTTGAACGCCGGCATTGTCCCTTTGCAGGTGACTGTGGGCATCCCGCACATGAGCGGAAGGCCGTAGCCCTTGGAGAACGTCTCGAGGTTGGCGGCCACCTGGGGGTACCCGAAGGAATCGACGATCGCGACGGTCTCCCCCTGGCCCTCGTAGCCTGCGTCGTACAGAGCGGGGAGGTTGTAGGAGACCTGCATCGACTTCGGGCTGAACGCCCGGAAGGCACCTGTTGTCACGGGGCCGCCGGGGGGAGCTGTCCCCGCGTGGAAGGCGGCCGCGTGGCCGGCAAGCGGAGCGAGGGGATTGGTCGTGGTCGCAGGCGAGAGCGCGCCTGCCGCCGACACGACGACCGCGAGGCCGCTCGCGGGAAGGCACAGCGCTGCTGCTGCATGGAGCAGCCGGGAGAGGTGCGGTCGCAACGTGCTCCTCCTTCTCTCTGGCGCCGATCGGGGCGGAGATTCCAGCATCCCCCCGGGACGCAAAGGTTGTCAAGACTCAAAGGTGGTCGATAGCAACGAGGGGTCCGGCTGGCTGGGCACCGGCCGGCCGGCACCCCGCGCCAGGGACGGTGCCCGGGCTCGGCGGGGTGCTGCGCGCCCACATTGCGTGCATCCGGGGCTGCACGAGCACGAGCACGAGGAGCTGGAGATCCTGCTCCTCCTCGAGGAAGACGACGGCGAGACGCGGGAGGCCGCGACGGCAGCCCGGAGCCCGACACCTGAGGACGGCTGTCGTCGCGCTCCGAGAAGGCGGGAGCGAACACGTCTGCCTCCACGCTGCGCTGGACGACGACGAGAAGAGTTGCACGAACCCCCGAGCGCTCGCGCATCGCGTGCCGAGCGCTGGTCGACGACCCCGCCCTCGTCCCTGGATCGAGGAGCGATGCGAAGCAGGCTCCCCTGAGCAGCCGTCGAGCGCTCGGGTGCCGTCTTGGCGCGGCAGGGTGTGGATCGGTAGCGTCTTCGCACGAGCTGATGGGTCCTTTGGAGGCCGGGCGTGCGAGTGCTGGTGGTCGGCGCGGGCGGGGTCGGCTCTGCCGTTGTCCGTACCGTGGATCGTTGGAAGCTGTTCGAGCGTGTCGTGGTCGCCGACTACGACGTGGCGCGCGCGAGACGGGCTGTCGCGGGCGCAGGAGAACGCTTCGTGGCGGTAGGGCTCGACGCTCGTGACGAGCAGGCGACGATCCAGCTGATCCGGACCGAGCGCTGCGACGCCGTCCTGAACGCCGTCGACCCCCGCTTCGTCATGCCCATCTTCCGTGCCGCGCTCGAGGCGGGAGCCACCTACCTCGACATGGCCATGTCGCTCTCCCGTCCTCACCCGCAGGACCCGTTCCGCACTCCTGGCGTCAAGCTCGGCGACGAGCAGTTCGCCATGGCCGAGGAGTGGGAGCGTCGCGGGCAGCTCGCCCTGTGCGGGATCGGCGTCGAGCCCGGGCTGTCGGACGTCTTCGCTCGCTACGCCGCTGACCGCCTGTTCTCGACGATGGACGAGGTCGGCGTACGCGACGGAGCCAACTTGACGGTGCGCGGGTACGACTTCGCCCCCACGTTCTCGATCTGGACGACGATCGAAGAGTGCCTCAACCCCCCTGTCGTCTGGGACCGCGCCAAGGGCTGGTACGTCACCGAGCCCTTCAGCGAGCCCGAGGTGTTCGCGTTCCCGGCCGGGATCGGCCCTCTCGAGTGCGTCAACGTCGAGCACGAGGAGGTGCTGCTGATCCCCCGGTGGCTCGATGCGGGCCGCGTGACGTTCAAGTACGGGCTCGGGCACGATTTCGTCGAGGTGCTGCAGACGCTGCACAAGCTGGGGTTGGATTCGACCTCGCCGGTCAAGGTCGGCGCGCTGGAGGTGTCGCCGCGGGACGTGGTGGCGGCGTGCTTGCCCGATCCGGCGACGCTCGGCGAGCTGATGTCAGGTGTGACGTGCGCAGGGACGTGGGTGCGAGGGACGGGCACCGACGGTTCACCACGTGAGGTCTACCTCTACCACGCCGTCGACAACGAGTGGTCGATGGCCGGGTTCGGCTCGCAGGCGGTCGTGTGGCAGACGGCTGTCAACCCGGTCGTGGCGCTCGAATTGCTCGAGACGCGTGCATGGGACGGCGTCGGCGTGCTCGGGCCCGAGGCGCTTCCTGCCGAGCCGTTCCTCGACCTGCTGAACGCCCACGGCTCCCCGTGGGAGCTCGAGGAGCGGGCCCAGCCTCGCGTGTGACCTCCGGACGAGCCGTGGGCGTGCGTTCGTCACGTGGAGGCGCTACGCCAGGCGATCGCCGTCTTCTCCGCCGCTTTCGTCGCGAGCCCCGGGCAACAGGTACCGGCAACAGGTGCCGGGCAACAGGTACCGGGCAACAGGTACCGGGCAACAGGTACCGGGCAACAGGTACCGGGCAACAGGTACCGGGCAACAGGTACCGGGCGGAGGGAGCCGGCTGCGGCGGGAACGGCTATCCGCGTGCGCATCCGCCGCCCGCGCCACCTGCCGGGCTCCACCAGCCGCTCCGGTCGGACGCAGGGAAGAAGTCGCCGGTGACCGCGTCCTGCACGTAGTCCACGGGCGCCGGCGAGCCCGAGATCACGTGCCTCAGCGCGGCGAAGAAGACGTCGACGTCCGCGAGGGTGGTCGTGAGCCCAGTGCTCGCGCGGACCGCGCCGGGAATGTGACGACGATCGCCGCGCAGCACCTGGGACCTCGCCTCCGCGATGCCGTCACTGCCGACGCCGAGAAGCCGGGTGAGGTAAGGGTGCGCGCAGAAGCAGCCGTGACGCACGCCGATGCCGAACTCGGTCGCAAGCCTTGCGGCGACGAGGCCGTGGTGCATGCCGTCGACCGTGAACGTCGCGACCGCGAGGGTCTCGACGTCGGGAGGCGGACCGAGCAGCTGCACACCGTCGAGGTCGTCGAGCCCGCGGCGGAGGTGAGCCGCGAGCGCGGCATCGTGCCCGGAGATCGCGTCCCAGCCGATCGCTCCGAGCTCCTCGACCGCCGCGCCGAGCGCCACCGCGCCGACGACGTTGGGCGAGCCCGCCTCCTCTCGCTCAGGAGGGTCCGTCCACAACACCTCGTCGAGATCGACCAGCTCCACCGCGCCGCCGCCCGCGAGGAATGGCTCGCCGTCGGTGAACGCGTCGAGCGGCCCGACGAGTACGCCAGCGCCGAAGGGAGCGTACATCTTGTGCCCGCTCCAGGCGACGAAGTCCGGCCCAGCTGGCACGGGGAGGTGCGGCGCGAGCTGCGCCGCGTCGAGCACGACCCGTACCCCCCTGGCGTGCGCCGCGTCGCAGATCTCCTCGACCGGTGGGACCCAGCCGGTGACGTTGGACGCGCCGGTGAGCGCGAGCACCCTGGGCACCGGTCTCGCGTCGAGCCCGGCCACGACGTCTTCGACGTCGAACGTGCCGTCCGTGCCGCACTCGACGTACCGGCGGCGCGCGAATCGCGCCCACGGCAGCAAGTTCGCATGGTGCTCGACGACGGTGGTGAGCACTACGTCGTCGCGCTCGAGGCGCAGCCGGAAGGCGAGGTGGTTCAACGCCTCGGTGGTGTTGCGGCAGATGACCGCCGTGTCGGTCCCTGCGCTCCGCCCCGCGTGTCGCAGCGCGAGCTGGCGGGCGGCTTCATAGGCGGCGGTCGACAGCCTCGACTTGAACCCTGCGCCCCGGTGGACGCTCGAGTAGTTCGGGAGGAGGCCATTGACCGCGGCGGCGACCGCGACGGAAGAAGGGGTCGACGCCGCACAGTCGAGGTCCACGTAGGGACGCTCGACGCCGTCGATGCACGCCAGCTGCACCCCAGCACCCACTGCCTGGAGGAGCGGTCGGGCCGCATGGCCCTGGCCTGGAGGGGAGCCTGGTCGGCCGTGCCCGGCCCCGTCGTCGAGCTGCGCGCTGGTCACCCTGACAGCCTACGAACCGCCGGCGCCAGGACCTCGGTCTGGATCGACCGACGCGAGTGCCGCGAGCGACGCGACGACTCGGACTAGGGTGCCGCGTCGGTGCCCGCCGCAGACCCAGGAGCTCCAGCAGCCGACGATGGGCTCGTCGCGGACGAGCATCGAGCGCTCCTTCGGGCGGCGGAGCGGCTGCTCGACGGCGTGGACCGCGCGCTCGGCTCGCTCGACGACGGCTCGTACGGCACCTGCGAGGTGTGCGGAACGTCCGTCGACGACCGCGACCTCGAAGAGGACCCGGTCCTCATGCGGTGCCCGCAGCACCGCGGGCCCCGAAGGGAGTAGCTCCGGCTGTCCGGCCGCTCGTCCGCCCGTACGTCACCGGCTCGACATGCCAGGATGCACCGGTCGAGGTGGTGGCCGGCCAGCACCACTCTGTCGGGTTCCGATCATGGCCATGAGCCCGCGAATACGGAAAGGGGGGACCGATGAGCGACGCCACCGAGCTCACGATCGGAGCCGCCGTCCACTGCCAGGACGGCGAGTGCGGCAAGCTGCGGCGCATCGTGATCGACTCGGAAAAGGAGGCGGTCACCCACCTCGTGGTCGCGACGATGCACGGGGACGCAATGCCACGGCTCGTCCCGATCGGCCTCGTCGAGGCCACGATCCCGCACGAGATCCGGCTCAGCTGCACGATGGAGCGGTTCGAGGCGCTCGACAGTGCCGAAGAGACCGACGTCACACCCGGCTTCGACCCGGAGCCCGCGGCGTCCTCACTCTCGCTCCCTCTGTTCGGGATGCGCGGCCTGGCGCTGGCCGGGTCGATGGGCACCGGGTTCCTCGGTCCAGTCCGTGTCAAGCCGCACGCGGTCACCGAGGACAATCTCGCGGCCGGCGAAGGCGAGGTGTCGAGCGGTCAACCCGTCCACGCCTCGGACGGCCCCGTCGGCCACGTCTACGGCCTGGTCGTCGGCCCCGGTGGCCAGGTTTCCCACGTCCTTCTCGGCGAGGGGCATGTGTGGGGGAAGAAAGAGGTCGCGATCCCGATCAGCGCGGTGAAGACCGTTGTCGACGACGGCGTCCACCTGACGCTGACGAAGAAGGAGGTGGGCGAGCTGCCCCCCGTCGACCTCGAACGACTCGCCTGAGCCCACTGCTCGATCTCGGAGGCGAGAGCCCGGCAGTCGGGGCGATGTCGGGTGTGCGACGGAGACTTCTGGCCGACCCGTGCCGCGTCGGTTGTTCAGGACCGGTACCCCGCTCGGCGGCTTTGCCGCCGGGGAGGCCGTCCGAGCGCACCTTGACCTTGCCGTTCGACGGTCCCCGAGTCTCGGTCATCTCCGACACCACCGCTTCGCCTGCAACGAGCGTCGTGGCCGCACCGGCGCACCACGTGGTCGTCGCCGGCCAGTGTCGAAGCGCCCCGTCGCCGGCTCCGCAAGCCCTCTGCGAGGACGACCCGCGACCTGTGTGGCCCGAACTGCGGCTACCCTCCCGGCGCACAGAGGGGACCCATGCCGCTCTTTCTCGTCAGGCTGCTGACCATCAGACCTCATCGGCACGCTTTCGTGCTGATCGGCGCTGCGGTCTTCTTCATCGTGGTCGGTGGCGCGGCGTTCGCCGCAACTCAGCACCTGCCCGTCACGACGGGCTGGTATTGGGCGATCACCACGGCGACGACCGTCGGCTATGGAGACGTGACCCCGAAGAACGCCTCGGGCCGGATCGTCGCATCTCTCGTCATGCTGACGACGATTCCGTTGCTCGCAGGTGCATTCGCTGTCATCACGGGGTCGGCAGTGACGAGAGGAGTGAGAAGGCTATTGGACATCGGAGCAAGGTTTCCGGAAGGCTCGTACGTTCTGGTCCTCGGGATGCACCCCGCGATCCCGATCGTGCTGAAGGAGCTGCAACACGCGGGTGAAGCGGTCGTCCTTGTCGCGGACGTCGATCCATCCAACGTGCCGCACCAGGTCCACCTGATCAAGGGAGACCCGACCTCCGAAGGCGTGCTCGCTCGCGGGCGCCCCGAAGGGGCGTCGAGGGTCCTCATCGCCGCGGAGAACGACGGGGACGTCCTCGTCGCCGCCGTGATGGTGCGCCAGGAGGCGCCGGGCGTCCCCGTCACTGCGCTGGTGAGCTCGAGCCGCCTCATCCCAGCGCTGAAGGACCTGGGTGTCCTCCAGGTTCTCTCTCCTGACGACCTCACGGGGCACACCGTCGCGAAAGGGCTCGAGGCTCCGCACGCCGGCGAGGTGCTCATGCACCTCGTCCGCAGCGATGGGCACCGGCTGGTCGAGCACGAGGTCGAGCCCGATGAGCCACCCCGCCTGCTCAGCGCGGTGCGCGAGTCCCGACGCGAACTGGTTCTCGGGGTCGTACGCGGCTCGTTCGTGTCTCTCGGCGTCGCTGACGATCCGGAGGTGCGCCCTGGCGATCTCCTCCTCCTCGTCGAGCCCAACGGCCACCGTGGACGCCAGCACCACGACGAGCGGGTCACACGCGGCGCAAGAGGCGGGACCGGCGCACGGGACGCGACCAGCTCGTGCGGGACAGTGGCGGGTCGCACAGAGGCGCGCGGGACAGTGGCGGGCCGGACAGAGGCGGGTCGGACAGAGGCGCGCGGGACAGTGGCGGGTCGCAGAGCCACGTGAGCCGGCACCACTTCGGGAGTGTCTGGTCACCGCGCCGCAACCGGGTGCGTCGATTGGATTCTCCCCCCACCTCGGAGGATCCGTGCGTGCATCGAGGGGATCTGCCGAGGGGCTCGCGCCGGGGACTGCGAGGAACCCGACGCCGAGATGCCGGGTTCAGCCCTTCTTCGTCTCCCAGAAGATCTTTGTGATCTCGGCGATCTGGTCGAGCAGGCGCTGGCCGACCGCGACGTCGGTCGTCTTCTTGGACTCGCCGGCGGTCTTGGTCGCCGCCCAGAAGAGCTCGTGGAGCTGCGGGAACTTCTCGAGGTGCTCGGGCTTGAAGTAGTCCGTCCACAGCACCCACAGGTGGTGCTTCACCAGTTCAGCCCTCTGCTCCTTGATCTGGACGGCACGCTCTTTGAACTGCTCGTCGCTGGACGCGTTGAACTTCTCCTGGATCGCCTTGACCGACTCTGCCTCGATGCGTGCCTGCGCGGGGTCGTACACTCCGCAGGGCAGGTCGCAGTGCGCGTGGGCGACAGCAGGGGGACGGATCCGGTCGACGGCGGTGAGCAATCGGTCGAGCATGCGCATGGGGGCTCCTTTTCGTCCGGCACGGGGGTGGCCTGTCGTGCACAGTGGGGGGATGTCCGTCGAGTGCACACTATCCAGCCCGTCCCATGGCCAGCGCAGTCGCCGCCGCCGGGGTGGCGAGCGGACGCGGCGGCCCTCCCGGGTGTGCTCGATGCGGAGCTTCGCCCGCCCGCCCGCCCGGCCCGTCCACGGGCCCCTCCACCTGCCCGTTCCGCCCGCCCGCCAACCCCTCCGCCTGCCGGCTCGGCGACTCGCGCTCCTCTTCGCGGCGGGGGTGGTCGGGTCGATCGTGGTCGGCGCGCTCGGGCTCGTCGCGGCGGCCGTGGTCGCCGTGCGGCGCGGTACGCGCCGGGTCGTGGTCGAGGGCCGGAGCATGGCGCCGACCTTCGACCCCGGTGACCGGCTGCTCGTCGTGCGGCTGCCGCGGTGGTGGCCCCTCTGGCCTGGGGACGTCGTCGCGCTCAGCGATCCACGCGAGCCCGACCTCCTGCTCGTGAAGCGCGTCCTCACCGCGGGCGAGGTGTGGGTGACCGTCGCCGGCGACAACGTCGCCGAGAGCACCGACAGCAGGAGCTTCGGGCCCGTCGACCGCCTCGACGTGTGGGGACGTGCCTGCTATCGGTACGCGCCCCCCGGCCGGGCCGGCCGCGTGCGGCGGCGGCCGCCCTCCGAGAGCGGCACGTGCGACACCTCTGCCGGTGCCTGACCAGGCCCTCGCGCCCCCCGCTCTTCGTGTCCCGAGCACGGGCTGACGCGCCCCGGCGGGCACTCGGTACGCTCGGACGGTGGCACGGGATCCGGTCGACCGCTGGCGCGACCTGGGGTCGTTCATCCGGGAGCAACGCTCAGGCGCCCGGTTGTCGCTGCGGAGGCTGTCGGAGCTCGCGGGCATCTCGAACCCGTACTTGAGCCAGATCGAACGCGGGCTCCGCCGCCCGTCGGCGGACATCCTCCACCAGATCGCGAAGGCGCTGCGGATCTCCGCCGAGACCCTCTATGTGCAGGCCGGCATCCTCGACCCGCCCGGCGACGACGCGGACCTGGTCACGCACATCCGCGCCGACCCCCACCTCGCGGAGAGCCAGAAGCAGGCGCTGGTGCAGATCTACCGGTCGTTCCGCCGAGAGCACGACCCCGACCTCGGGGGCGACCTCGACGACGAGGAGGCCCACTTCCCAGGACCGCCGGCCGGCGCCGCGACCGGGTCCGACCAGTCGGGGGGGCGCGAAGAGTCGCCAGAAGGAGCCGCCGGGGGTGGCCGCTAGGCTCACCCGGGCATGCGCCGTCTCGCGATGCTCTCGTTCCACACCTCCCCCCTCGCCCAACCAGGGACGGGCGACGGCGGCGGCATGAACGTCTACGTCCGCGAGCTCGCGACGGCGCTCGCGCGGACGGGCGTCTGCTGCGACGTGTTCACCCGCAGCTACGACCGGGACCTGCCCCTGGCGGTGGACGTCGAGCCGGGGTTCCGCGTCCACCACGTCCGCGCGGGTCCGGAGGCGCCGCTCGCCAAGGAGGCCCTCCCCGAGGTCGTGGACGAGTTCACCGGGCGGGTGCTCGAGCTGATGGCCGGCGACGGCGGCCTGCCGCTCGTCGACCAGGACGCGGGGCCGTTCGAGGCCGTGCACGCGAACTACTGGCTCTCGGGGCTCGCGGGGCACTCGATCAAGCACGAGCTGGACCTCCCGCTCGTGTCCACCTTCCACACCCTCGACCGGGTGAAGGCCGAGCTCGTGCCCGAAGAGGTGGAGGCGGACATGCCGCACCGCCGCGCGGAGGCGGAGTCGGCGATCATCGCCTGCTCCGACGCCGTGCTGGCGTCCTGCAGCGTCGAGGCCGACCAGATCGTGGCGCTCTACGGCGCCGACCCGGCGCGCATCTCGGTCGTGGCCCCGGGGGTCGACCACGCGTTCTTCGGTCCGGGGTTCCGCCTCCAGGCGCGCCGCGCGCTCGGGCTCCCGCCCGACGGGACCGTGCTCCTCACGGTCGGCCGCATCCAGCCGCTCAAGGGCATCGACGTGGCGGTCCGCTCCCTCGCCGCCCTGTGCGCCGACGGCGAGGAGGCTCGTGGCGCCCCCTTCCGGCTCGTGGTGGTCGGCGGCCCGAGCGGGCCGCACGGCGACGAGGAGCACGCCCGGCTCCTCCGGCTCGTCCGTGAGCTCGGGGTCGAGCGCCACGTCGCGCTCGTCCCTCCCCAACCGCACGAGCTGCTCTCGACCTACTACCGCGCCGCCGACGTGTGCCTCGTGCCGAGCCGCTCGGAGTCCTTCGGGCTCGTCGCGCTCGAGGCGGCGGCATGCGGCACCCCGGTCGTCGCGTCCGCGGTCGGCGGCCTCACCACGCTCGTCGACGACGGACGGACCGGCTTCCTCGTCGAGCCGTCGGACCCCGAGGCGTTCGCCCGCCGTGTCCGTCACATCGCCGCGGAGCCGCTCGTCGCGGAGCGCCAGTCGACCGCCGCGGTGCTGCGCGCGCGGCGCTACACGTGGCGCCGGGCGGCGGCGGACCTGCGCGCGATCCACGACGAGCTGCTCACGGGGCGCCTCGTCGAGTGCTCCTAGCCCGGGGCAGCTGACGTGCCGCTCGTCGAGCTGACGGGCGGCGAAGAGCGCGCTGGCGTCGCGGCCCGCGTCGACTCGTGGGTCGCGCGCGAGCGCTCCGGAGCGGGCAGCTTCGGCCTCGTCGCCGCAGAGCGTCAGGACGTGACCGACCGTACGGCGTCGCACCGGTGGTACCTGCGGTTTCGCGGGGAGGAGAAGGACTTCATCACCGTCTGGCTCACGCTCCGCCAGCGCACCCTCCATCACGAGGCCCAGTTCATGCCGGCGCCGGAGGAGCACCGCGAGGAGGTCTTCGCGTATCTCCTGCGCCGCAACGCCGACCTCTTCGGGATGTCCTTCTGCCTCGGCCCCGAGGACGCCGTCTACCTCGTGGGGCGGGTCCCTGCGGGGTTGGTCGACGACGACGAGCTCGACCGGATCGCGGGCTCCTCGATCGTCTACGTCGACGACCACTACCCGACGGCGATGACGCTCGGGCACCCCTCCCACTACCGTCGCAGGCCCCGCCGGCGCTGAGCCGCGAGCTGCGAGCGGCCCGGGCGCTCAGCGGCCCGGGCGCCCGGCGGTACGGTTGCGTGCGTGGGCGCATCGCTCGTCGTCGCAGGAGCAGGGCGGATGGGCGGAGCTCTCGTGACCGGCCTCCTCACCCGAGGCGGATGGTCGGCGGAGGAGCTCGCCGTCGTCGAGCCGGACCCGGTCCGCCGCGCCGACCTCGAGGCCGCCCACCCCGGCCTCAGCGTCGTCGAGGCGCCCTCGCCGTCGCTCGCGGACCCGGACGGGGGCGCGGTGCTTGCCGTGAAGCCCGAGATGGCCGAGTCGGCGTGCCGGGCCCTCGGCGCGGCGGGGATGCGCCGTGTCCTCTCCGTCGTCGCGGGCACCCCGTCGGCCCGCCTGGAGGCGGTCCTCCCCGACGGGGCCGCCGTCGTGCGGGCGATGCCCAACATGCCCGCGCTGGTGGGCGCGGGCGTGAGCGCGGTCTCCGGGGGGAGCAACGCCCAGGCCGCGGACCTCGCGTGGGCCGAGCGGGTGCTCGGCGCCGTCGGGGTCGTCGTCCGGGTGCCCGAGCGCCAGCTGGACGCGGTGACCGCCCTGTCGGGGTCGGGCCCTGCGTACGTGTTCCTCGTGGTCGAGGCGCTCGTGGAGGCCGGCGTGCTCGCCGGCCTGCCTCGCGAGCTCAGCTCGACCCTGGTCGTCGAGACGGTGAAGGGCGCCGTGGCCCTCCTCGCCCGGCCGGGCGCGACCCCCGAGTCGCTGCGCGCGGACGTCACCTCGCCAGGGGGCACCACCGCCGCGGGCATCCGCGCGCTCGAGGCCCGAGGCGTGCGCTCGGCCTTCCTGGAGGCCGTGCTGGCCGCCGCCGAGCGGTCCCGCTCCCTCGCACGCTGAGCCGGGACACGGTCTCGGACCGCGTGACCGACCCCGGCGGTCCCGCGCCCTCGCACGCTGGGCCGGGACCCCGGCGCGCCCGCGGATCGGCTCGGGCCGGGACCCCGGCGCGCCCGCGGATCGGCTCGGGCCGGGACCCCGAGCGGGGAGAGGACCCCGGCCCGCTTTCGCCGCGAAGGCGGGAGGGCGTATCCTCCTGTTCGGAGGAGAAGTCGGAGACCATGGCATCGCAGCCAGCCGAAGGGACCCAGAGCCGGTTCATGACCGTGGGAGAGGTTGCCGCCGTCCTGCGCGTCTCGAACATGACCGTGTACCGCCTGATCAGCTCGGGGGAGCTGCCCGCGGTGCGCATCGGCCGGTCGTTCCGGCTGCGCAGCGAGGACTTCGACCGGTACCTCGCCGACCGGTTCACCAAGGCCGGTTGAACCTCCCGAGCCCGGGTCGCCGGTCGGGATGAGCGTGCCGCGCCCTGTCGTCTTCTTCCTCTCCGACTACGGGCTCTCCGACGAGTTCGTGGGCGTGGTCCATGCTGCGCTGCTCCGCCTGGCTCCCGACCTCGTCGTCGTGGACCTCGCCCACGGGATCCCCCCCTTCGACGTCCGCGCCGGCGCGGAGTCGCTCGCGCGGGCGGTCCCCCACCTCGGTCCCGGTGTGGTGCTCGCCGTCGTCGACCCCGGCGTCGGGGGGGCCCGGCGCGGCGTCGCCGTCCGCGCGGCAGACGGCCGGTGGTTCGTCGGCCCTGACAACGGCCTTGTCGTGCCGGCGGCCGAGGAGAGCGGAGGCGTGGCGGCGGTGCTCGCGTTGAAAAAGCCCGAGGACGCGCCGCCGACGTTCGACGGGCGCGACGTGTTCGCCCCGGCGGCCGCCGCACTTGCTGCGTCGGGTGCCGCGCCGGTGGGCGACGCTGTGGACCCCGCGTCCCTCGTCCGGCTTCCCCCGCTCGAGGTGCTCCGCGGCGCAGAGGGTGGTCGCGCCGTCCTGCGCGTGCCCGTCACCTGGGTCGACGGGTTCGGCAACGTCCAGCTCGCGGCGCGAGAGAAAGACGGGCCGCCCCCTGACGCAGGCAAGATCGCCATCCGGCTCGAGCCCGGGGGCTCCCGGGAGCTCGTCGCCCGGCGTGTGCGCGCCTTCGCAGACCTGGGGGACCGCGAGCTCGGCGTGCTCGTCGACGCCAACGGGCGGCTCGCGCTCGTCGTGCGCGAGGGTTCGGCCGCGCGCGCGACGGGCCTTTGTGCCGGAGGGGTCGCCGAGCTCGTCTGGTGACCACCGCGGGCGCTGCCATACGCTCGCTCTCCGATGACAACGCGTCCCGCGAGCGGGGGCGGGAGCCGCCAGCGCCGGGTCCCCGAGGCAACGGTCGTCCGGCTCCCGCTGTACCAGCGGATCCTGTCGGAGATGCTGCACGCCGGCTCCACCACGGTGTCCTCCGAGGACCTGGCGGCGCGCGCCGGTGTCACCGCCGCGAAGGTGCGGAGGGACTTCTCTCTGTTCGGGTCCTTCGGCACCCGCGGCACCGGCTACGACACCGCGTTCCTTGCGGCGCAGATCGACCGGGCGCTCGGTGCAGACCGCGACTGGCCGATCTTGATCATCGGGATCGGCAACCTCGGCCGCGCCCTCGCCAACTCCGACGGGTTCTCCTCCCACGGGTTCCGTATCGCGGGCCTCTACGACGTCGACCCCGCCGTCGTCGGCGCCCGCGTGGCGGGGGTCGTCGTCCGGCAGCTCGACGAGCTGGTCGACGGCCCGCGAGCGGCGATCGGCGTGATCACCGCGCCCGCCGCCGCCGCGCAGGCGGCTGCCGACGCGTTGGTCGCCGCGGGCGCGGCATCGATCTTGAACTTCGCGCCGCGCGTCCTCTCCGTCCCAGCCCGGGTGATGGTCCGCTACGTCGACCTCTCCATCGAGCTCCAGGTCATGAGCTTCTTCCTCGCGAGAAGGGATCTCGACCTGCCACCTCTCGGAGTCGGGCTGGGCGTGCGCCCAGACGCTCGCGACGGAGCTTCACCGGCCTGATCCTCCCGCCGGCAGGGCGGGGCTCGACCCGATGCCCGGTCGGCGTCACCGGTGACCGATCCGTCCCCAGGCTCGCTAGCGTCGTAGCGTTGGATCGCCCCGGGAGGGATCTGCACCGTTGTCCGTCGTCGCCGTTGGGATCGAGCATGAGCAGGCGCCCCTCGACGTGCTCGAACGGGTGGCCATCGGCGACGTCGACCTCGCAAAGACGCTCGCCACGCTCCGCTCGTGGGAGAACGTCCAGGAAGCGGTCGTCCTGTCCACCTGCCTGCGGACCGAGGTCTACGCGGTGGTCGACCGGTTCCACGACGCGGTCTCCGACGTCTGCGAGCTGCTCGCCGCCCACGCCGGCCTCGCTGCGGACGACATGTCGGCGCACACGTCGGTCCGCTTCGACGACGACGTCGCGGCCCACCTCTTTGCGGTCGCGGCCGGCCTCGAGTCCGCGGTGCTCGGCGAGACCGAGGTGCTCGGGCAGGTGCGGCGAGCCTGGGAGCGTGCGCGTGAGGAGCGGTCGGCCGGCCCGGTGCTCTCGGACCTGTTCCGCGGCGCGGTCCAGGCGGGCAAGCGCGTGCGCGCGGAGACGGGCATCGCACGCGGGACGACCTCCTTCTCCTTCGCCGCGATCGAGCTCGCCGCGCAGCGGCGCGCCGGGGGCCTCGCGGACGCGACGGTGGCCGTCGTGGGCGCCGGCGAGATGGGCACGGGCATCGTGCACGCGCTCGGGCGGCTGCCCGACGGGCGCCGGCCGGCGTCGGTCGTGGTGGTGAACCGGAGCCGGGGCCGAGCGCGCCAGCTCGCCGACTCGGCGCCGGCCGCACTCGGCGTGCGCGCGGTCGGCATGGAGGACCTGGCGGGGACGGTCGCCACCTCCGACGTCGTGTTCACCGCGGTGGAGGCGGGCGGCCACCTCCTTGCGGCGGGCACGCTCGCGCCGGCAGCGGCGCAGCCCGGGGGCCTCCTCGTGGTGGACCTCGGCATGCCTCGCAACGTGGACCCTGCGGCCGCATCGATCGACGGCGTCAGGCTGCTCGACATGGACGACCTCCGTTCGGCGGTGACGCGGGCGGTCGACGAGCGCCGCGTGGAAGCGGACCGGGCGGGCGAGATCGTGGCGGAAGAGCTCGTCCGCTACCGGGTGGCGAGCCGAGCGCGCGGCGCGGCACCCGTGGTGAGCGCGCTGCGCGCTCGGCTCGAGGAGCTGCGCGCGCACGAGCTCGAGCACCACCGTTCGCGGCTGTCGGGGCTCGGGCCCGGCGCGCTCGAAGCGGTGGACGAGGTCAGCAGAGCGGTGCTCGCCAAGGTGCTGCACGAGCCGACGGTCGTGCTCCGCGAGACCTCGGGCACCTCGAAGGGCGAGCGGCTCGTCGAGGCGCTGCGCGCCCTCTTCGACTTGTGACCGTGCGGAGCGGCGCGCGGGTGGTCCGGCTCGCGACGCGTGGCTCGCCCCTCGCGCTCGCGCAGGCCGACCTCGTTGCCCGGTCGCTCGAGGCCGAGGACCCGGACGTGCGCGCCGAGCGCGTCATCGTCCACACCGAGGGCGACCGCAGGGGGGACGAGGACCTCGACCGGATCGGCGGGCAGGGCGTCTTCGTGAAAGAGGTGCAGGCTGCCGTCCTCGACGGCAGGGCCGACGTCGCCGTCCACTCGGCGAAGGACCTCCCGCCGCGCACGCCCCGCGGGCTCGTGCTGGCGGCGGTGCCCCCGAGGGCCGATCCGCGCGACGCGCTGGTCGGCGCGACGCTCGAGACCCTCGCCCCGGGAGCGGTCGTGGCCACCGGCTCCGCACGCCGTCGCGCCCAGCTCGCCAACATCCGTCCGGACCTCGGCTTCGTCGCCCTCCGCGGCAACATGGAGACCAGGATCGGGCGCGCGGGCGACGGCACTGCGGCCGCGGTGGTCGCGGCGGCCGCCGCCCTCGACCGGCTGGGCTTGGCGGGCAGGATCGCCGAACGGCTCTCGCCGGTCCTGTGCCTTCCCCAGGCAGGGCAGGGCGCGCTCGCGCTCGAGTGCCGCGACGGCGACGACGCGTGCCGTGCGCTGCTCGCACGCATCGACGACGGCGACGACCATCGCGCCCTCAGCGCGGAGCGGGCGTTCCTGCGGGCGCTCGGCGCCGGCTGCGCGCTGCCTGCGGGCGCGCTGGCGCGCCGGGCGGCCGGGCGAGGTCACCTCGAGCTCGAAGGGGTGCTCGCAAGCGCGGACGGACGCGTGGTCGTGCGCGGCAGGCTCCTCGGCGACGAGCCGGAAGCGCTCGGCGAGGCCCTCGCGCGCGCGCTCGTCGGCGAGCGCGGCGCGTCCTCGCTCCCGGGCTGGGAGGCGCTCGAGGGTTGGACGGCGACCGCGTGACGTCCCAGACGGGCAGGATCGCGCCGCTCTCGGGCACGACGGTCGTCGTGACGCGCCCGAGGGGGGACGCCGACGACCTGGCGAACGCGCTCCGCGCGGCCGGCGCCCGGGTCGTCCCGTTCCCGGTCGTCGACATCGCCGACCCCGAGGACGGCGGCGCGGCGCTCGAGGCGGCGGCGGGGAACCTCGCACGCTACCACTGGGTGGCCTTCACCTCCGCCAACGCGGTGCGCCGCCTCCTCGCGCTCGTGCCCGACGTCCGTGCCCTGTCGGGCGTGCGGCTCGCGTCGGTGGGGCCCGCGACCTCGGCCGCCTTGGCAGCGCACCATCTGGCGCCCGACCTGGTCGCGCACCGATCGAGCGCGGCGGGCCTCGGCGAAGCCTTCCCCGTCTCGGCCGGCCCCGATGCGACGGTCCTCTTCCCCGCGTCGGCGGGCGCCCGCCCGACCCTGCCCGCGGCGCTGCGCGCGAAGGGGTGGGCGGTGGACGTGGTCGTCGCATACCGGACCGTGCCCGCGCCGGCGCCCTGTGCCTCGGCGGTGCAGGAGCTAGGGACCGCGTCGGCCCTCACCTTCGCGTCCCCCTCGGCGGTGGACGCCTACGTCTCGCTGCGCACCGAGGCCGGTCTGCCGCTTCCGATCCCTCCTGTCGTCGCCTGCATCGGCCCCGTCACGGCGGACGCCGCGCGAGCCGCGGGGCTCGGGGTCGTCGTCGCGGCGCGCGCCTCCGCCGCGGACCTGGTCGCCGCTCTGACCGACGCGCTCGCTGGGGACGGCCCCGCCGGGGGCCGCGGCGCCGCTCGCCGGTAGGATCGGCCGCGATGGCACCCTGTGTCGGCTTTCCCGCGCGGCGCATGCGCCGGCTGCGGCGCACCCCCGCGCTGCGCCGCCTCGTGGCGGAGACCCGGCTCTCGGTCGATGATCTGGTGGCGCCGCTCTTCGTGCGGGAGGGCATCGAGGAGCCCCGGCCGATCGCGTCGCTCCCCGGCCACTTCCAGCACACGGTCGCCTCGGCGCTGGAGGAGACGAAGCGGCTCGTGGGGCTCGGCGTCCCCGCCGTGACCCTCTTCGGCGTCCCCGCAGAGAAGGACGCCGCGGGTTCGGGTGCGTGGGACGCCGAGGGCGTGGTCCAGCGCGCGCTGCGCGCGCTGCGAGACACCTTCGCGGGCGAGGTGGTGCTCGTCACCGACCTGTGCCTCGACGAGTACACCGACCACGGTCACTGCGGCGTGCTCGCGCCGGACGGCACGGTCGACAACGACGCCACCCTCGAGCTGTACGCGCGCGTCGCGCTCGCGCAGGCGGAGGCGGGCGCGGACGTCATCGCGCCGAGCGGGATGATGGACGGGCAGGTCGCGGCCGTCCGGCGGGCGCTCGACGGCGGGGGGCACGACCAGGTGGCGGTGCTCGCCTATGCGGCGAAGTTCGCCTCCGGCCTCTACGGGCCGTTCCGCGACGCGGTCGACGTGCGCATCGCCGGCGGCGGCGATCGCCGCGGTTACCAAGAGGACCCCGCCAACCGGAGGGAGGCGCTCGCCGAGGTGGCGCTCGACGTCGCGGAGGGTGCGGACATCGTCATGGTGAAGCCGGCGGTGACCTACCTCGACGTGATCGCCGACGTGCGGCGCGCGGTCGACGTGCCCGTCGCGGCGTACCACGTGAGCGGCGAGTACGCCATGATCAAGGCGGCGGGCGCGAACGGGTGGATCGACGACGCAGCGGTGGCCCTGGAGCAGCTCGTCGCGGTGAAGCGCGCGGGCGCCGACTTCGTCCTCACCTACTTCGCGGCCGAGGTGGCCGAGGCGCTCGGTGGCTGACGCCGGCGGCGCGGCCGCCGGCTTCGGAAGCGGGGGGGCGGTCGGCGCGGCCGCCGGCGTCGGAAGCGGGGGGGCGGTCGGCGCGGCCGCCGGCGGCGGGTGGGCTCCCGGCGCGTCCCCAGGAAGCGGGGGGGCCGGCGGCGAAGCGTCGGGCGGCGGCGACCGCCCGGCGACGGGTTCGAACTCGGCGTGGTTCGCCCGCGCCGCCCGCACGATCCCCGGCGGCGTGGACTCCCCCGTCCGGTCGTTCGCGTCGGTGGGGGGTACGCCGTTCACGGTCGCGCACGGGGAGGGGCCGTGGGTCTTCGACGTGGAGGGCAACCGCTACTTGGACCTCGTCCAGTCCTACGGCGCGGTCCTCCTCGGTCACGGGCACCCCGTCGTCGTGGAGGCGGTGTGCCGCGCCGCGACGCTCGGCAGCTCCTTCGGCATGCCGACGCCCGGCGAGGTGCTGCTCGCCGAGGCGATCTGCGCCCGGGTGCCCGGCTGCGAGCAGGTGCGGTTCGTCTCGTCGGGGACCGAGGCCGCGATGAGCGCGCTCCGGCTGGCGCGCGGCGTCACGGGCCGCTCGCGCGTGGTCACGTTCGCCGGCTGCTACCACGGCCATTCCGACGGGCTCCTCGCGGCCGGCGGGAGCGGCGTCGCGACGCTCGGCCTGCCCGGCTCGGCGGGTGTGCCGGCCGCAGCCGTCGCCGACACCGTCGTCGCGCCGTACAACGTCGTCCCAGAGCTCGACGAGAGGGTCGCCTGCGTCATCGTCGAGCCGGTGGCGGCCAACATGAACCTCGTCCCCCCGCAAGAGGGCTTCCTCGAAGGGCTCCGGCGAGCCTGCGACGAGTCCGGCGCGCTGCTCGTCTTCGACGAGGTGATCACCGGGTTCCGCGTCGGCCCGGCGACGGCGAGCGTGCTGACCGGGGTGGTCCCCGACCTCTGGTGCTTCGGGAAGGTCATCGGCGGCGGCCTCCCAGTCGGCGCCTTCGGCGGACGGCGCGAGCTGATGGCGGCCCTCGCGCCCTCGGGTCCCGTGTACCAGGCCGGCACGCTCTCGGGGAACCCGATCGCGACCGCGGCCGGCCTGGCGGTGCTGGGCGAGGTGTCCGGCGCCGACTACGAGGCGCTCGCGTCGCGCGTCGCCCGGTTCGCGGCCGCGCTGTCGGGCGCCGTCCGCGCGGGCGGGCTCTCCGCCGCCGCCCCGGTCGCAGGGACGCTTGCGGGACTCTACGTCGGCCCGCCCCCGGGCGCCGAGCTCGAGGCGCCCTCTGACTACGAGGGGGTGCGCGGCATCGTGTCGGGCGGGGCGCACCCGGCGTTCTTCCACGCGCTGCTGCGACGCGGCGTGATGGTCGCCCCGGGCCCCTACGAGGTGCTGTTCTGCGGCCTCTCGCACCGCGACGCGGAGCTCGACCTCGCGGTCGACGCGGCGGGGGAGGCGGCGGCCGAGGTGGCGAAGGCCGTCGGGGCGCGCTGACGCCCGCCGCCGCAGGGGGCCGCCGCAGGGGGCCGCCGCGCCGTCTCAGCGGAGGAGGGACGCGGCCCGCTTCGGCATCAGCTCGGCGATGCGGACGAGCGCGTCGTAGCCGAGCTCCGCGGGCCCGGGGTCCGGCCGCATGAGGTTGGCCATGATGCGCAGGAGCTCCTTCATGAACACCTCCGAGCGCATGCCCACCGAGACGCACCAGTGCATTGCCGTGGGGTTCGAGACCAGGCGGACGAACGCCCGCCCGACCCGGCAGTAGTCGTCGTACGCCTCCGAGAGCCTGTCCTCGTAGCACGCGATCGCGGCAGGTCCTTCGCCTGAGAGCGCCTCGGACACCGAGGCGGCGGCGAGGCGGCCGGTCTCGTACCCGTAGGCGATGCCCTCGCCGTTGAAGGGGTTGATCGCCCCGCTCGCGTCGCCGACCACGACGAGGTTGGGCCCGGTGCGAGGGCCGACGCCGAAGCTCATCGGGAGCTTCCCCCCGGTCGGCGGCCCGCAGCTCGTCTCCTCCGACAGGCCCCAGCTCTTCGGCGCGCCGGCGACGAAGGCCTCCATCAGCCGCGAGGTGTTCACGCCCTTCCAGCGCTGCTCGGTCGAGAGCAGGCCCACGCCGACGTTGACCCGCCCGTCGCCGAGCGGGAAGATCCAGCCGTAGCCGGGGACGACCTCCCCCCTGGCGTCGCGGATGTCGAGGTGGGACTCGATGCAGGGGTCGTCGTGACGGGGCGAGCGGTAGTAGCCGCGCAGCGCCATGCCGAGGGGAAAGCCCCGCTGGCGGGTCGTGCCCAGCGCGCGGCCGATCCGCGAGTTGGAGCCGTCGGCGACGACGACGTAGCGGCCCCGGACCTCTCGCGTCTTTGCGGTGTCGAGGTCGCGCACGAGGACCCCGGCGCACGCCGGCAGCGAGGCGCCGCCGCCCCGGGCCCCCGGAGCCCCGGACGCGGCCCACTCGGCCCCCGCGGCCCCGGAGCTCGCGGCCCCGGAGCTCGCGGCGAGCACGGGCTCGAGCGCCTCGGTGTGCTGGTGCACCGCGGCGCCGGCCTTCTGGGCACGCTCGGCGACCAGTGCGTCGAGGTCGTGGCGGGTGATCGTGTACCCGTACGGGGGGAACACCGGGTGCTCGGGCCACGGCATCTCCAGCACGAGCCCCCAGCCGCACGACCGCAGTCCAGTGTGCCGGTGGGACCCGGCGAGCGCGCCCTCGAGCCCCATGTCCGCGAGCTGGCGCACGGCTCGCGGCGTGAGCCCGTCTCCGCAGGTCTTCTCCCGGGGGAACCGCTTCTTCTCGACGACCGCGACGTCCCAGCCGGCGTCGGCGAGCCAGTAGGCGCACGACGAGCCGGACGGCCCCGCCCCGACGATCACGACGTCGTGCAGGTGGTCCTGCGAGCCCCCGCGGCGGGACGCCCGCCGCGAGTCGCCGCGGGGGCTCGTGGGGCGCGCCGGCGGCTGCTTCGGGGGATCCGTGGCGCCTGTCGGCGGCTGCTTCGGGGGATCCGTGGCGCCTGTCGGCGGGCTGAGCGTCGTCGCGCCTTTCGGGGTCACGCCCGGAATCGTAGGCGCCGGCACCGGGCGCGCCCCCCCGCCGCCGGGCGACGGGGAGGGCGGCCGCGGATGTGCTCGTGCGCACGAGCCCGTGGTAGAACGGCTCCGCCGTGGACCAGTACCTTCCGATCTTCCTGCTGCTCGTCCTCGGGGCGCTCTTCGCGGGCCTGTCGTTCGGCGCGTCGAAGCTGCTCGCGCCGCGCCAGAAGCCCACCGCGCAGAAGGTCGCGCCCTACGAGTGCGGGATCGTCCCCAGCCGCGAGCCTCCCTCGCGCTTCCCGGTCCGCTTCTACCTCGTCGCGATGATCTTCATCATCTTCGACATCGAGATCATCTTCCTCTACCCGTGGGCGGTGGTCTTCCGCGAGCTGCGCGTGTTCGGGCTCGTCGAGGTGCTGGTGTTCGCTGGGGTCGTCCTCGTCGCCTTCGTCTACCTCGTGAGCAACGGGGCATTGCAGTGGGGGCCCGTGAGGCGGCTCGAGCCGGGCATCCCGACGACGAGGACGACGGAATCGACGATCGCCCGCGTCCCGACCGAACCAGGGGCGCCCGGGCAGGCGGCGTAGGGACTGGCCGATGGGTCTCGAGGACCTCCAGCACAATTTCCTGACCGGCAGGCTCGAGGATCTCGTCAGATGGGCTCGCCGCAACAGCGTGTGGCCTGCCACCTTCGGGCTCGCGTGCTGTGCCATCGAGATGATGTCGGTGGGCGCCGCGGACTTCGACATCTCCCGCCTCGGGATGGAGGTGTTCCGGGCGTCGCCACGGCAGGCCGACCTCATGATCGTCGCGGGGCGGGTCTCGCAGAAGATGGCGCCGGTCCTGCGCCAGGTCTACGACCAGATGATGGAGCCCAAGTGGGTCATCTCGATGGGCGTGTGCGCGTCGAGTGGCGGCATGTTCAACAACTACGCCATCGTGCAGGGCGTCGACCAGGTGGTCCCCGTGGACGTCTACGCGCCGGGGTGCCCGCCGTCGCCCGAGACCCTCCTGCACGCGATCCTCACCCTCCACGAGAAGATCCGCACCGGCGCGATCACCCGCCGCCCGGAGCCTGCGACTGCGCAGGGCGAGCAGCTGGCCGGGTGGGTCGCCGAGCAGCCGGACGCGGTGCGCGTCGCGACGCCGCGATGACGGGCTCCCCGCCGGCACCCGCGGCCGACGACGTGGCGGGAGGTGCGGCCGACGGCGTGGCCGGAGGTGCGGCCGACGACGTGGCCGGAGGCGTGGCCGGAGGTGCGGCCGACGACGTGGCGGGAGGCGTGGCCGCGAGCTCTCCGTCCTCTTTCTTGCCCGAGGTGCCTCGGGCGTCGGGCACGTGGACCGACGAGGTCGCCTTCCCGCCCCGCTCCCGCTACCACGAGCTGGTCGAGTCCTACAAGGCGTCGGGGTTCGAGCAGCTCTCCGACCTGACCGCTGTCGACTACCTCACGCATCCCGGCCGGAACCTGCCGCCGGGAGCCTCTCCCGAGCGTTTCGAGGTCGTGGTTAATCTCCTCTCGCTCTCGCTGCGCCGGCGTGCGCGCGTCCGTGTCCAGGTGCCAGAGGACGACCCGGTGCTCCACACGCTGTGGGACCTCTACCCCGGGGTGGAGGCGATGGAGCGGGAGGTGTTCGACCTCTTCGGCGTGCGCTTCTCGGGCCATCCCGATCTCACGCGGATCCTGATGCCCGAGGACTGGGAGGGCCACCCGCTCCGGAAGGACTACGGCGTCGGCAGGGTGCCGGTGCAGTTCAAGGAGGCACCGGGTCCGCGGTGAGCGACGAGTTCGACGCCTCGAGCCCCGACGCCGACCTCTTCGAGGAGGTGGTCGGGGTGCGCCGCGCCCCACGCGCCGCGCCCTCGGAGACCTCGGAGGGCGCGCAGGAGCTCGGGACACGGTCGGCCACCCCCCTAGAGGAGCTTCGCCGGGAGGAGGGCGCGGTGCTCCGGATCCCCGAAGGCGCGGTCGTCGACGTGGGCGACGTCGACGTCGAACGGCCGACCGACGAGACGATGATCATCAACATGGGGCCGCAGCACCCCTCCACGCACGGGGTGCTCCGCCTCATGCTGGAGCTCGACGGCGAGACGGTGCTCCGGACCAAGCCGGTCATCGGCTATCTCCACACGGGGATGGAGAAGACCGCGGAGGAGCTCACCTACGTCCAGGGCGCCACCAACGTCACGCGCATGGACTACCTCTCGCCGCTCAACAACGAGCTCGTCTTCTCGCTGGCGACCGAGGCGCTGCTGGGCATCGACGTCCCGACGCGAGCGACCTGGATCCGCATGCTCTTCTCCGAGCTGCAGCGGATCTCGTCCCACCTCATGTGGATGGCGACCAACGGGATGGACCTCGGCTCCACCTCGATGATGATCTACGGCTTCCGCGAGCGCGAGATGATCCTGGCGCTCTTCGAGAAGACGACCGGTCTGCGGATGAACCACGACTACATACGGCCGGGCGGCGTCGCGGCGGACCTGCCCGACGGCTGGGAGGACGACGTCGAGATCATCTGCGACACGGTGCTGCGTCGCACCTACGAGTACGACGAGCTCCTGACGGGCCAGCCCATCTTCCGCGAGCGCATGGTGGGCGTGGGGAGCATCACCGCCGACGAGGCGATCGCGCTGTCGGTCACCGGTCCGATCCTGCGGTCGACCGGCGTGTCGTGGGACCTCCGCCGCTCGATGCCCTACCTCGAGTACGGCCAGCTCGACTTCGACGTGATCGTGGGGACCTACGGCGACAACTTCGACCGCTACGCGATCCGTCTGAACGAGATCCGCGAGTCGATCAAGCTCGTCCGCCAGATCGCGCAGCGCGTGCCGCCGGGGGACTACCGCGCGCAGGACCGGAAGGTCACCCCGCCTCCCCGTGCGCGGATCGACGAGTCCATGGAGGCGCTGATCCACCACTTCAAGATCTTCACGGAGGGGTTCCGCGTCCCCGAGGGGGAGGTCTACGTGGCGATCGAGTCGCCGCGGGGCGAGATCGGCTGTTACCTCGTCTCCGACGGGACCTCCAAGCCCTACCGGCTCCATATCCGGGGCCCGAGCTTCGTGAACCTCCAGGCGGTCCCGACGTTGATGCGAGGCGGGCTCATCGCCGACGCCGTCGCCATCATCTCGTCGGTCGACCCCGTCATGGGGGAGGTCGACCGGTGACCCACTTCGACGCCGAGACGGCCGCGCGGGCGAGGGAGCTCGTGAAGCTCTACCCGGAGCCTCGCTCCGCGCTGATCCCGCTCTGCCACCTCGCCCAGGAGCAGGACGGCTGGCTGCGCCCTGAGGCGATGGAGGAGATCGCCGCCCTCCTCGGGATCACCCCCGCTGAGGTGCGCGGCACCGCGACCTTCTACGACATGCTGCACACCGAGCCCGTGGGCAGGTACCTCGTGTCCGTCTGCACCAACATCGCCTGCCTGCTCGGCGGGGCCGAGGAGCTCCTCGAGCACGCAGAGCGCACCCTGGGCATGCGGGCCGGCGGGACCACCTCGGACGGCATGATCACCCTGGAGGACGCCGAGTGTCTCGCCGGGTGCGACCGGACGCCCTGCGTCACGGTCAACCACCGCTACGTCGGCGGCCTCAGTCCGCTCGCGTTCGACCAGCTGATCGCCGACTTGCGCGCCGGGCGCAGGGACGGCGAGGTCCCGCCCCACGGCACGCTCGTGCGTGTACGGCGCAACGGGGGGCTGAGGGCCGGAAAGGAGCAGATCGCCTCCGAGCGCGCGGCGACCGCTGACGCGCAGGCGGCCCGGGCCAGGGCCGCGAAAGAGGCCGCAGAGGCGCAGGGAGGGGGCGCCTGATGGCGGTCACCGACGCCCCCCGCATCGTAACCGCGCGGCTCGGTCACGACGACTCGCACACGCTGGAGCGCTACCTCGCGACCGGCGGCTACGAGGGGCTGCGCAAGGCGCTCACGATGACCCCGGAGGCCGTCGCGGCCGAGGTGGACGCGGCGAGCCTGCTCGGACGCGGGGGAGCGGGCTTCCCCGCCGGTCGCAAGTGGTCCATGCTCCGCAAGGATCCGGTCACCTATCTCGTCGTCAACGGCGACGAGAGCGAGCCCGCCACCTTCAAGGACCACCTCCTCATCGAGCGCGATCCGCACCAGCTGATCGAGGGCGTGCTCATCGCCGCGTACGCGCTGCAGGTGACCCAGGCGTTCGTCTACGTGCGCGGGGAGTTCGCGCTCGGTCTCGAGCGCGTCACCCAGGCGCTCAACGAGGCCTACGACTACGGCGCGGCGGGCACCGACATCTTCGGGTCGGGCTTCTCGATCGACGTCGTCGTGCATCCCGGCGCCGGCGCGTACATCTGCGGCGAGGAGACCGCGCTCTTGGAGTCGCTCGAGGGGAAGCGCGGCTTTCCCCGCATCAAGCCCCCGTACTTCCCTGCCGCGGTCGGCCTCTACGGCCAGCCGACGGTCGTCAACAACGTCGAGACCATGTCCAACATGCCCTGGATCGTGCTCCACGGCGGCGAGGCGTTCGCCGGCCTCGGCGAGGGGCGCTCGGCGGGCACCCGGCTCTTCGCGCTCTCCGGTCACGTGCGCCGCCCGGGGACCTACGAGGTCGAGATGGTGAAGACGACGTTTCGCGACCTCGTCTACGCCCCCGTGTACGGCGGCGGGGTCCTCGGGGACCGGAAGGTCAAGGCGATCATCCCCGGCGGCGTGTCCGCCCCCTGGTTCGGCCCCGAGCAGCTCGACCTGCCCCTGGGTCAGGACGAGGTGGGGAACGCCGGGTCGATGCTCGGCTCCGGGGCGATCACGGTCATGGACTCCTCCACGTGCATGGTGCGCGCAGCGTGGCGCATCACGAAGTTCTTCGCACGAGAGTCGTGCGGCCAGTGCACGCCCTGCCGCGAGGGCTCCGGCTGGCTCGAGCGCGTGCTCCGCCGCATCGAGCAGGGGGAGGGACGCGAGGAGGACGTCGACCTCCTCCTCGACGTGAGCGACAACATCGCTCCCGGGTTGCAGTGGCCGCCCCAGCAGACCACGATCTGCGTGCTCGGCCCCTCCATCCCGTCCTCCATCCACTCCGCCATCGACATGTTCCGCGACGAGTTCCTGCTGCACGTGAAAGAGGGGAGGTGCCCGGGTGGCTGAGACCGTGCGCTTCACCCTGAACGGCCGCCCCGCCGAGGCCCGGCCCGGCGAGGTGATCATCAGCGCGGCGGAACGTGCCGGCACCTACATCCCGCGCTTCTGCTACCACCCGCGGATGGAGCCCGTCGGGATGTGCCGGATGTGCCTGGTGGAGGTGAGCGGGCCTCGCGGTGCGACCCTCCAGCCCGCCTGCTTCGTGGCCGTCGCGGAGGGCATGGAGGTCACCACCGGCTCCGACAAGGTGAAGAAGGCTCAGGACGGGGTCCTCGAGTTCCTTCTCGTGAACCACCCGCTGGACTGCCCGGTGTGCGACAAAGGCGGCGAGTGCCCGCTCCAGGACCAGACGCTCGCCTACGGCCCCGGGGAGTCCCGCTTCGTGGAGGAGAAGCGCCACTTCGAGAAGCCCATCGCCATCTCGGACCTCGTGCTGCTCGACCGGGAGCGCTGCATCCAGTGTGCACGTTGCACGCGCTTCTCCGAGGAGATCGCCGGGGACCCGCTCATCGACTTCGCCGGGCGTGGCGAGCGAGTGGAGGTCGCGACCTTTCCGGGTCGCCCGTTCACGTCCTACTTCAGCGGCAACACGGTGCAGATCTGCCCGGTGGGCGCGCTGACCGCGACCCCCTACCGCTTCACCGCCAGGCCCTGGGACCTCGACCAGGTGGAGTCGACCTGCACGACGTGCGCGTTCGGGTGCCGGGTCGCGGTGCAGTCCTCGACCAACAGGCTCACGCGCCTGCTGGGCCTCGACGCCGACGCGCTGAACCAGAGCTGGCTCTGCGACAAGGGGCGGTTCGTCTTCGAGTCCGTGAACGGCGGCGACGCGCCCGAGGCGCCCCACGAGTCGCGCAGCGGACGGCTCGTCGACCCGCTCGTTCGCAAGGACGGCGAGCTCGTCGCCACCAGCTGGGGCGAGGCCCTGGCCGCCGCAGCCGCGGGCATCCGCCGGGCGACGGAAGAGTCGGGCGCAGGGGCGGTCGCGCTGATCGGGGGCGCACGCTGCACGAACGAGGGCGCCTACGCCTGGACGAAGCTGGCCAAGGGGGTGATCGGGACCGACTCGGTCGACGCGCAGCTCGCCGACGGCCTCCCGGGCGAGCTGGTGCTGTCGCTCCCGCGTGCGTCGGTCGACGAGGCGTGCAGCGCCCGAGCGGTCCTCGTGCTGGCCGGCGACGTCCGCGAGGAGCTGCCGGTGCTCTTCCTCCGGCTGCGGACCGCGGCGCTCGCTCGCGCCACCACCATCGTCGAGGTCTCCCCGTTGGAGACGTCGCTCACGCGCTACGCCGCCGTGTCGCTGCGCACCAGGCCCGGCGATGCGCTCGCCGTCGCCGAGGCGCTCGTCGCAGAGGGCGGCGCGCCCGCGGCACCTTCGCACCCCGAGGGGGAGGTCGTCGCTCCCGACGAGCTCGCACGCGCCCGGTCGCTGCTCCGCGAGGCGGGCGAAGGGCAGGAAGGAGAGCCGGGCACCGGCGTCGTCGTGGTGGTCGGGCGGCCGTCGCTCGCAGAGCACGAAGACGTCGTGGCCGCCGCGGCGCGACGCCTCGCGGAGGCGCTGCCGGGCGCTCGGTTCCTTCCCGCGCTCCGTCGCGGCAACGTGATGGGCGCCTTGGAGCTCGGGATGGCGCCGGGCCTCCTCCCCGGCAGGGTGTCCCTCGATGCCGGACGCGAGTGGTTCGCGGCCGCCTGGGGGACGGTGCCCGAGCGACGGGGCCTCGGCGCCGCCGGCATCCTCCGGTCTCTCGCCGACGGCGGCGCGGGCGCGCGGGTCCGGGCCCTCCTCGTGGTGGGTGCAGACCTGCCCGACGACTTCGTGGACGCCGCGCTCGCCCGCCGGGCGCTCGAGCGCGCGGACTTCGTCGTCGCGGTCGGCGGGCACCCGGGCTCCGCGACCGATCTGGCCGACGTCGTCCTGCCCGCCGCCGTCGTGCACGAGCGCCCGGGGACCACCTGCAACGTCGAGGGCCGGGTCAGCCGGCTGGGCCAGAAGCTGGTGCCGCCCGGCCAGGCGTGGCCGGACTGGATGATCGCGTCGGAGCTCGCCGCCGAGCTCGGCGCGGACCTCGGGTTCTCGTCGGCCGACGACGTGTGGGACGAGATCGAACGGCTGGCTCCCGTCTTCGCGGGCGTGACGCGGGGCATGCTCGCGTCGGCGGAGGCTCACGACGGCGTCGTCGTCCCCCGGGACCCAGGAGCCGGCTCCTTGCGCGCGGTCCTGCCCATCGACCCGATGTCCACCCCCGGCGTGGAGTCGGTCGAGCGGCAGGGCGCCCCCCCGCGCGTCGGGCTCGCCGGGCCCGCAGGGGCCGGGCCCGCAGGGGCCGGGCACGCAGGGGCCGGGAGACCCGCGGGCACGCGCCGGCTGAGGCTCGAGCCCGCCGTCGGCGGCGAACCGGTCGTGGCGCCCGAGCCGGGTGCGGGGCTCTGGGGGTCCGCCCAGACGCTCCCGGTGCCCCACGTCGGGCCAGCGGACGCCTACTCGCTGCGCCTCTGCTCGACGCGCCGCCTGTACGACGCGGGCGCTGCGATCTCCCACTCGCCGTCGCTCGAGCCCCTCGTGGGGCGGGCGACGGCACGGGCGAACCCCTACGACCTCGATCGCCTGGGGGCGCTCGACGGCGACGCCGTGACCGTTCGATCGGCGCGCGGCGAGCTGACGCTCCCGTGCGTGGCCGACGCGACCGTCCCGCGCGGCGTGGTCGCGGTCGACTTCGACGTTCCCGCAGGGGACGGCACGCGCAACGCCGCGTCCACGCTCATCGACGCGGCGGAGGCGGTCGTGGACGTCCGGCTGGAGTCGGTCCGATGAGCCCGGCGTGGCTCGTGGCCGCCCACGCCCAGCTCGCGACGCTCCTCGCTCTCACCACGCACGGCGACCCGCTGTACTCGCGCGGCGTCGGCTGGTTCGTCTGGGTGGTCGTGCTCATCAAGGTGGTCGTCGCCTTCGCGGTGCTGCTCGTCTCGGTCATGCTCATGATCTGGTTCGAGCGAAAGCTGATCTCGGACATGCAGAGCCGGATCGGGCCGAACCGTGCCGGCCCGTGGGGCCTGCTCCAGACCCTCGCCGACGGCACGAAGCTCTTCTTCAAAGAGGACCTGCTCCCTGCGCAGGCGGACCGGACCGTCTTCCACCTCGCCCCCTACCTCTCGCTCGTCCCGGCGCTGCTGATCTTCACCGTCGTCCCGGTGGGCGGCATCGTGACCATCTCCGGGCACCCCTTCGAGCTGCAGGTCGCCGACCCGACGATCGGGATCCTCGTGGTGCTCGCGATGTCCTCGATCGCCGTCTACGGCGTCATGCTGGCGGGCTGGTCGTCGGGGTCGAAGTACCCGCTCCTCGGCTCGGTGCGCGCATCCGCGCAGATGATCTCCTACGAGGCCGCCCTCGGCATCACGACCGTCACCGTCGTCATCGTGACGGGCTCGCTGTCCACGCGGGCGATCGTGGAGTCTCAGGCATCCGCGTTCTGGGACTGGAACCTCATCCGGCTGGGGATCGTGCCGTTCCTCTTGTTCCTCACGGCGATCACCGCCGAGCTGACCCGGCCCCCGTTCGACCTGACCGAGGCGGAGCAGGAGCTCGTCGGCGGCTTCCACACCGAGTACTCCTCGATCCGCTTCGCCATGTTCTTCCTGGCGGAGTTCATGAACGTCATCACGATGTCGGGGGTCGTCGTCACCCTCTTCCTCGGCGGCCCCGACGGCCCGGTCCCGCACCTCCCGACCTTCGACGTCTGGTTCCCGTCGGTCTGGTTCGTGGGCAAGGTCTTCTGCTTCCTCTTCCTCTACGTGTGGCTGCGCGCCGCGCTCCCCAGGCTCCGCTACGACCAGCTGATGACGCTCGGGTGGAAGTACCTGATCCCGCTCAGCCTCGGCTGGCTGCTCGCGGTCGCGGGCTTCCTCGTGGACGGCTGGTGGGGGGCGGGCATCGCGGCCGTCGCCCTGTGCCTGGCGGGCCTCCTCGCGCGCGCCTTTTCGATCGGCAAGCGGCGGGGGGAGCACGATCCGCTGCTCGAGCCCGCCGGCGCGCGGGTGCAGCGCCCCTCCCTGCTCCGGCTCGCGTCGCTGACCCCGGACCGCGGGGAAGGCGACGCCCCTGGCGGCGGGGGAACCGGGGAGGTGGGCTGAGTGGGCGTGCTCTCCGACCTCCGGGAGGAGCTCAAGTTCTTCGGTGGCTTCAAGGTCACCTTCGAGCATCTCGGGCGGCCGCGGGTGACGAGGCAGTACCCGGACGAGAAGCAGCCCAAGCAGCCGCGCCAGCACGGCCGCCACGTGCTCAACCGGTACGAGGACGGAATGGAGAAGTGCATCGGCTGCGAGCTGTGCGCCGGCGTCTGCCCTGCGGACTGCATCTACGTCCGGGGCCTCGACAACCCGCCCGACCACCCGGTGTCGCCCGGCGAGCGGTACGGCTACGTCTACGAGATCAACTACCTCCGGTGCATCCACTGCGACCTGTGTGTCGAGGCGTGCCCGACGGAGGCGATCACCGAGTCGAAGCTGTTCGAGTTCTCCTTCACCAACCGTGCGGACGCCATCTACACGAAGAACGAGCTGCTCGTCGGCGACGACGGGCGGCCGAAGCAGCTCCCGTGGGAGGACTGGCGGGAAGGCGACGACCTGCACACCTCGGGCTGGATGCGCGCGACGTCGCCGAGCGGCAGCGCCGCGTACGAAGGGCGGGTCCAGTGGTCCGGCGAGCTCGGCTACGGGGTGCGGGCGCCCGAGGCCGGCCAGTCCGGCCGCAGGGACGACGCCGCGACCGGCAACCTGGCGCTCCGCGACGTGCTCGAGGCCCACCTGCTCGACGAGGACATCCCGCTCGAGCACCGCGGCATGCGCGGCAGGCTGTGGCGGGCCCAGCTCTCCGCCCGGCGGAACCGCAAGAAGATGGAGCGGGCACGGGACAGGCTGAGAGACCTCCGCGCCCGACGGGCGGGCGCCCGCGGAGCGGCCAGGGAGGGACGCCGGTGAACGCCCTCGTCGCGGCGACCATCCCCGACGCCGTCACCTTCGCCGTCTGCGCGGTGGTCGTCCTGTCCGGCGGCATCGGCGTCGTCACCTCGCGCAACCCCGTGCACGCCGCCCTCTCCCTCGTCATGACCCTGTTCGGGGTCGCGGTGCTGTTCATCGAGCAGCACGCGTACTTCCTGGCCGCGGTGCAGGTGATCGTCTACGCGGGCGCGATCGTCGTGCTGTTCCTCTTCGTGATCATGTTCCTCGGCGTGGACCGGGAAGAGGACCTGCGGGCCGAGCCGCTCCGCGGCCAGCGGCCGCTCGCGCTCGTCCTCGGAGCGATCTCGCTGGCGGGGGTGCTCGCGCTCTCCGCCACGGCGAACTGGGTCACCGGCGCCCACAAGGTCGCCGGGGGGCTCACAGCGGGCCACCACACCGACACCTTCCTCCTCGGGAAGTCGATCTTCACGACGTACCTGTGGGCCTTCGAGATCACCGCGGCGCTCCTCGTCATCGCGGTCGTGGGAGCAGTCGTGCTCGCGCGCCGGCCTTCGTCGACCCGAGACGAGGGCTCGCCGACGCCGGCGACGGAGAGGGACGGCGGCCCGGTGCCTGCGGGCGAGCCGGCCGCGGCGCCGAACGAGCCGGCCGCGGTGCCGAACGAGCCGGCCGCGGCGCCGGGCAGCCACGAGAAGGTGGAGGTGGCTCGATGAGCATCGGCCCCGCGTGGTACCTGGGGCTTGCCGCGGTGCTGTTCGCGTTGGGCGCGATCGGGGTGATGGTCCGACGGAACGTCCTCGTGATGTTTATGTGCATCGAGCTGATGCTCAACGCCGCCAACCTCACCTTCGTCACCTTCTCCCGGGTGCTCGGGGACGTCGGCGGGCAGTCCCTCGTGTTCTTCGTGCTGGTCGTGGCCGCAGCGGAGGTGGTCGTCGGGCTGGGCGTCGTCGTCGCGATCTTCCGGCGCCGCGCAAGCACCACGGCGGACGATCTGCACGAGATGTTGGGCTGAGCCGTGCTCCACGCAGCGTTCTTGATTCCGCTGTTCCCGCTCGCTGGGTTCGTCGTGCTGCTCGCCTTCGGGCGCCGCGTCGGCGAGCCGATCGCGGGTTGGATCGGGACGCTGGCGGTGGCCGGGTCGTTCGTCTCCGCGTGCGTGACGCTGGCGGGGCTGGCCAACCAGCCGTCCGGCGCACGCACGCTCACCTGCTCGGACAGCTGCTCCCCGGGCGCGAGCGGGCACGCCTTCTTCATGTGGATCCCCGTCGGCGCCCTCCACGTGAAGGCGGCGATCCTGCTCGACCCGTTGTCGATGACGATGTGCATGTTCGTCACCGGCGTGAGCATGCTCATCCACCTCTACTCGGTCGGCTACATGAAGGGAGACCGGGACTTCACGAAGTTCTTCGTTTACCTGAACGCGTTCGTCTTCTCGATGCTGGTCCTGGTCATGGCGAGCAACCTTCTCGTCACGTTCGTCGGGTGGGAAGGCGTGGGCGTCTGCTCCTACTGGCTCATCTCCTTCTGGTTCCACCGGGACTCGGCGGCCTCCGCCGGGAAGAAGGCGTTCATCTACAACCGGGTGGGAGACACGGGCTTTCTGCTCGCGATGTTCCTCATCTTCTCGAAGACGGGGACCCTCAGCTACCTGTCGGTCTTCGCCCACCGGCACCTGCTCGCCGGGGGAGGCGCGGCGACCGCGGCCGTGCTGCTGCTCTTCCTCGCGGCGACCGGCAAGTCCGCGCAGATCCCGCTGTTCAACTGGCTGCCCGACGCGATGGAGGGCCCGACCCCCGTCTCCGCCCTGATCCACGCCGCGACGATGGTCACCGCCGGCGTCTACCTGCTGTGCAGGGTCAACCCGCTGCTCGGCATGAGCCCGGACGCGATGTGGGTCATCGCCGCGATCGGCGGAGCGACCGCGTTCGTCGCGGCGACGATCGCATGCGCGCAGCAGGACATCAAGAAGGCGCTGGCGTTCTCCACGGTCTCCCAGATCGGCTACATGGTGCTCGCCGTGGGGAGCGGCGCGTACGTGGCCGCCATCTTCCTCATGGTCTGCCACGCCTTCTACAAGGGCCTCCTCTTCCTCGGCTCGGGCTCGGTGATCCACGGCCTCGAGGACGAGCAGGACATGAAACGGATGGGGGGGCTGCGCCGGTTCATGCCCTGGACGTTCGTGACGTTCCTCGCTGCGTGGCTGGCGATCGCCGCGGTCCCACCGTTCTCGGGCTTCTGGGCGAAGGGTGACATCCTCACCAACGTCTACGGCAAGACCCTGGTCCTCTACGCGCTCGGCCTGCTCACCGCGTTGCTCACCTCCTATTACATGAGCCGGATCTTCTTCCTCACCTTCACCGGACGCGATCGGTGGGCAGCGGAGGCGCCCGACGGCCGGCCCCCCCACCACCGTCCGCACGAAGCGCCCTGGGTCATGCGCGCCCCCCTCGTCGTGCTGGCGTTCTTCGCCGTCTTCGCCGGCGCCGTCAACCTCCCCTGGGTGCACGCCGGCACCCTCGGCCAGTGGCTCGGCCCGGTCTTCGGGCACCGGCTGTTCGCGGCCCACGAGAGCGCGGGCCAGCAGATCGGGCTCGCGGTCGCCGACGGGGTCGTGGCGGTCGCCGCCGCCTTCGTCGCGTGGCGCGTGTGGCGGCGCACGTCGGACCGGCCCGCTCTCGAGCCAGCCTTCCTCCAGCGCGTCTGGTACTGGGACAGCGTCTACGACGCGGCCATCGGCCGCCCGGCCCAGGCGCTCGCGCGTGCGTGCGCGGTCGTGGTCGACGGCCGGCTGATCGACGGCGCGGTGAACGGGATCGGACGGCTGGTGCGGTCGAGCGGCGACGGGGTGCGCCGGGTGCAGACCGGGTTCGTCCGGAACTACCTCGTGGGGATCGTGCTCGGGATGGCGGCCATCCTCGTGTTCATGCTGTCGAGGACGTGGTGGTCGTGACGTCCGCGACGCACGCCTTCCCCTACCTCACGGTCCTCGTGCTCCTGCCCGCCGGCGGGGGGCTCGCCGTCGCGCTCTCCGGGCGGGCGAGGGGTCTGCCGAGGGCGGTGGTCGAGTGGTTCGGGATCGCGGTCTCGCTGGCCACGCTCGGGCTGGCCATCGCGGTCGCGGCCCTCTTCTCCACGACGACCGGCGGGTTCCAGTTCGTCTCGGACCACAGCTGGGCGACCGGCCTGGGGGTCCACTGGGAGCTCGGCGTCGACGGCATCTCGCTCTTCCTCGTCCTGCTGGCAGCCGTGCTCTTCCCGATCGTGCTCGTCGGGGCACGGACGCGCACCGACGCGCGCAGCTTCGTGGCGTGGATGCTCCTCCTCGAGTGCGCATGCCTCGGGAGCTTCGTCTCGATCGACTTGATTCTCTTCTTCTTCTTCTTCGAGCTCACGCTCGTGCCGTCGTACTTCATCATCAGCGGCTGGGGGTACACGCGCCGCGCCTATGCGGCGGTGAAGTTCTTCGTCTACACCTTCCTCGGGTCGGCCTTCCTCCTCGTGGGGATCCTGGTGGTCGCGTTCGTGCACAAGGAGCAGACCGGTGTCCTCACCTTCTCCCTCCGAGCCCTCGAGCACACCCACTTCTCGAGCGCCGGAGGGATCCTCCTCTTCCTGGCCTTCACCGCGGCCTTCGCCGTCAAGGCGCCGCTCTTCCCGTTCCACACCTGGTCGCCCGACGCCTACGCCGAGGCGCCGACCGGCGGGTCCATGGTCATTGCCGCGGTACTGGCCAAGCTCGGGACGTACGGGATCCTCCAGTTCGACCTCCGGCTGTTCCCGCAGCCGTCGGTGGACCTGGCCCCGCTGCTCCTCACCTTGGCGGTCATCGGCATCCTCTACGGCGCAATCGTGGCGTGCGCGCAGCGCGACCTGAAGCGGCTCGTCGCGTACTCGTCGCTCGCGCAGATGGGGTTCGTCGCCCTCGGGATCTTCGCCTTCACCACCGAGGGCATGACCGGCGGGGTCCTCCTGATGCTCAACCACGGGCTCATCACGGCGGCGCTCTTCCTGCTCATCGGCTGGATCTACGAGCGCCGCCAGACGTGGCAGGTGAGCGAGCTCCGGGGCCTCCAAGCGCCTGCGCCGGTGATGGCCGGGGCGTTCACGGTCGCGATGCTCGCCTCGATCGGGCTTCCGGGGCTGAACGGCTTCGTGAGCGAGTTCCTCGTCCTATCCGGGACGTTCCTCACCCACAGGTGGTGGGCGGTCGTCGCGACCGCTGGGGTCGTCTTCGCCGCGATCTACCTGCTGTGGGCCTACCAGCAGGTGTTCCACGGCAAGGTCGACCTCGCGAACTCGCGGACGCGCGACCTCAGCTGGGCCGAGCGCATGGTGATCGCTCCTCTCATCGTCGTGATCGTCTTCCTCGGCGTCTACCCGAAGCCCGTGCTCGACCGGATCACCCCGACGGTGAACGCCCTGATCGCGCACCTCGACGCCGCCACGCACACCCACCAGCCGCCGGCCGCGCGTCACGGGTTCGCGGCCACGCACGCCGTCGGGGCGAAGGCGAAGAAGGCGGCGCCGTGACGGACCTTGCCGTGATCGCGACCCCCCACATCCGGTACATCGCGATCCTCCCCGAGATCGTGCTGCTCGGCGGCGCGGTCCTGCTGCTCGCGGGCGGCTCGCTCGTCGAGCGCCAGCTGCGCGCGCGCGTCGCGACGCTCGCCACGGCGGCGGTGTCGGCCGCCGCTCTGGGAGTGTCGCTGTGGCAGTGGTCGGACGTGACCAACCACGGCGCATTCACCGCGGTCGACCATGCGGTGGTCGTCGACGGCTTCAGCGCGCTCGTGAACGTGCTCGTCTCCTGCGCGATGTTCCTCACCGCGCTCGTCGCCGACGGCTACCTGCGTCGCGAAGGGGTCGAGGGCGCAGAGATGCACGTCCTCGCGATGGTGTCTGCGTCGGGGGCGATGATCATGGCGTCGGCCAACGACCTCATCGTCGTCTTCCTCGGCCTCGAGATCCTGTCGATCGCGCTCTACGTCCTCACCGCGTTCAACCACCGGCGTGCGGCGTCTGGCGAGGCCGCTCTCAAGTACTTCATCCTCGGATCGTTCTCGTCAGCGGTGTTCGTCTACGGGATCGCCCTCGTGTACGGCGCGACGGGGACGACCAACCTCGCCCAGATCGCCGGGTTCCTCGCGAAGAACGTGCTCGCCGCCGACGGGCTGCTGCTCGCGGGGATGTCCCTCCTCGTCGTGGGGTTCGCCTTCAAGGTGGCGGCGGTGCCGTTCCACATGTGGACGCCCGACGTCTACCAGGGAGCGCCGTCTCCGGTGACCGGCTTCATGGCTGCCGTCGCCAAGGCAGGGGCTTTCGCAGCCTTTCTCCGGGTGTTCATCTCATCGTTCGGGCTTCTGCGGACGGACTGGCAGCCGATCATCTACGCCCTCGCCGTCGTGACTCTCCTCGTCGGCGCGGGCCTGGCCGTGGTCCAGCGCGATGTGAAGCGCATGCTCGCCTACTCGTCGATCAACCACGCCGGCTTCGTGCTGCTCGGGCTCGAGGCGGCCACCGCGCGCGGGGTGAGCGCGTCGCTGTACTACCTGTTCGCGTACACCTTCATGGTGATCGGGAGCTTCGCGGTCGTGACGATCCTCGGCAGGCGGGGGGACGCGGCGCACGACATCGCCTCCTACCGCGGGCTGGCGCGTCGCCAGCCTGCCCTCGCGCTCGCGTTCGCGGTGCTCCTCCTCGCCCAGGCGGGAGCGCCGTTCACCACCGGGCTGTGGGCGAAGCTCCAGGTCGTGCTCGCCGCCGTCGACCACCAGGTGCCGCTCGCCGTCATCGCGATGGTCTCCGCGGCGGTGGCGGTGTTCTTCTACCTGCGCGTGGCGGTGCTCATGTACACGCCGGTCCCGGCGTTCGGCGCCGCGCCGGGCGTCGAGCCGCCGGCCGAGGACGCCGTCGCTCTCGGCGCGGGCGCAGGCGGTGCGGCCGGGACGCCCGCGTCCGGGGAGGCCGACCGGGCGACGCCCGGGACCGGCCCGGGGCAGGTCGACGTGGTCGTGGCGTCGCAGCACGTCCACGCACGGGCGGTGTGGACAGGCGACGTCCAGAACATCGCGGCGCTCGACCGCCTGAACGCAGAGCTCCTCTTGGACCGGGACCCGATGACCCTTGCGCTGGTCGGTGCGCCGATCACGCAGCCGGCGCCGGCCGCGGGCCTCGGCCTCGGCCTCGGCACGCTCCCAGGAGGCGGCGGCGAGACGGTCGCCGGTGCGGACGAGGCGACGGCGAGCCCGGTGCAGGTGCCGCCGCTGACCGCCGTCGCGATCGGGCTGTGCCTCGCCGTGACCGTGGTGCTCGGTGTCTGGCCCGGGCCGCTGACCTCGTTCGCCCACCACGCCACCTTGCTCTTCCTCCCGTAGCCCTGGACGAGCCGGAGCCTCCTCTCTTCGCGGAGCCCCCCGGACCCGTCCGGATCAGCCCCCCGGACCCGTCCGGATCAGCCCCCCGGGCCCCCCGGAGCACCTCGACGCAGACCCCCAGGCGGCGTCACCAGCCCGATCCGTTCGTGCGCCCAGAAGTTGGAGGTGATACCCATCAACCAGAGCCGAACCAACGACAAGCTCGCCGTCGCCGGCCGGTGCAAGTCCGGTCCGGGTAGCTGCCAGGAGGCCCGGTAGCAGGCTGGCGGCTCGGCCGGGAAACGGGTCAGGTCGAAGCCCAGCGTCAAAGTCCCCCTTTCAATGGTGGCGGGGGTCATCGACCAAAGCGCGACCGTCGGGTTCACGACCCGATGAAGACGCTGGTACGCCGGTCGTGCATATGCAGCTGCATACGCACGCGCCTGCTCAGCTCGGGCCGACGGGGTGATCGGTCCCGAGAAACTCAACCGTGGCCGCTACATGCAAGAGGGCCGCTCATCGCGCACGTCGAATGAACGGCCCCTACCCGGAGTCGGGCCTCGATGGG
>JAKATH010000066.1 GCA_021828055.1 Actinomycetes bacterium | reverse complement strand
CTCGGGCGCTCGGGGGCGAGCCTCGTCGTGGACCTGCACCCCACAGATCGCGGGCCCCGGGGCACCCACTTCGGGGCGATCATCTCCAACGGCAACCTGTACTGCCCGGCAACCCCGAAGGCGTTGTTGGACCTCGGGCCACTCGCGCGCTCGGCGTCGGCGGCGGAGACCGCCGCCCACGACGAGGCGACCAAGGAGCTCAGCCGCTTCAAGCTCGGGCGGGTCTCGTCTGACGACCAGGACGGCACGCACCGGGTCATGTGCCCGGCCGCGATGGGCAAGTGCCGCTGCGCCCTGACGCCCGAGTCCATGGCGCTCGACTACGAGCGGCCAGAGGTGGTCTCCCCGCCCGAGCACCCACCCACCTGCTGTGCCCACAAGACGATCTCGGTCTCCGTCTCGATCGACGCAAAGCGCCGCCAGCGCCACGACTACCCTTCGAGAGAACGAGGCGGCGCGGCGAGCAGCAATGGGCCTGTCTTCACTCGGGCGCAGGCGCAGGAGACGGCGGCGCCAGCGATGGCAGCCGCCACCTCCTCGGACAGAGAAGACTCCCCGCCTCGGAGGCGGCCCGGTCGTGGGACGCTGCGACGCAGCAGTCCGCGTCTCACCACGTGATCGCGCACCGTGGACTGGGGCACACCGGTCAGCAGCTCCGCCGTCTCGTAGCTCGCTCCCGCAACCACCGCCTCGATCGAAGCCTCGATCTGCGCCGGGATCGACGAGCGGCCCCATGTCGTCTTGGCCAACGCCGGTTAGGGCCCGGAGGACAACCTGGCGGAGACGACCGGCGCCGAGACCGACATGCTCATCGCGACCGGGAGGCTGAAGCACGAAGAGCGTGTCCCCGACGCGCCGCGCGGGCCCATCCCAAAGGACGCCACCAACCGCGAGCGCATGGCACGACGGCTCAGGACGAAGAGGGGCCAGGCCGACTACGTGCGGCGAAAGGCCATCGTCGAACTCGCCTTCGACCAGATGAAGGTCCGCCAGCACGCCGGCGTCCTGAGCTTGTGCGGCCTCGACGGTGCAAAGGGCGAATGGACCCTCCACGTCCTCTGCCACAACCTGCGCAAGCTGGCCAACGCCAGGGCTGTGGCACCGGCGTGATCGGGCGCTACACGCGCTCGCCGAGCTCGTTCTCGGACGGCACGGTCCTCCACCGTGACGACACCCTCATGATCCCCTCACGTCCGACCGCCGGAGCTGGCCTGTTGGCCGGTTGCGACCCACGCTCCCAGCGATCGCGCACCTCGTCGAGCAGAGGCAGCCGATGGACCACCCACGGGGCGACGATCGAGGTGGTGGTCGCAGCAGCAGCACTCCCGACGGCGATCCCCCAGCCCACTGGCCCCATCGGGGTGCAGCCGAAGAACCCGCTGACGCCGGGCGTCTGGACGATCCCTGCGAGGATCCCCGCGGACACGAGGGTCGACGCCACGACCACGGGGCTTCGTCCCCCCACGATCGCCGTCTGTCCCAGTTGGGTACCGACCAGCGCCACGAGCGCGGCCGTGCTGGCGCGTCTCGAGCCTCCGCTCGACCGTGCCAACAGCCAAGCTCCGGTGGCTCCCGCAGTCGTGGTCGCGGCACGCAGCGCGATCTGGCGCACCAGGGCACTCCCAAGCGACGCCTCCGGCCCCTCGTGCAGCAGCTCTTCGGGTGCACGTCGCGGTGGTGGCCGCAAGGCGACGGTCATGGCCGGCATCATGTCGGTGAGCAGGTTGACCAGAAGCAGCTGGCGCGGACCGAGCGGCGACGCTCCGGCTATTGCCGTCGACGCGAGCACGAAGCCAACCTCCCCCAGGTTCCCTCCGATCAGGATGGCCAACGCGTCACGCACCGAGGCCCACATGGCCCGACCCTCGACGATCGCGTCCACGATCGTCTCGATCCGGTCGTCGAGCACCACGAGATCCGCCGCATCGCGCGCCGCCGGCGACCCGTGCCCCCCCAGGGCTATGCCGGTGTGGGCAAGCCGGATGGCTGCCGCATCGTTGGCCCCATCGCCGGTCATCGCCACGGTGCGGCCGATCCGCTGGTAGGCCCGAACGATGCGCATCTTGTGCGCCGGGGTGACCCGGGCGAAGACGGTAGCGCCGACCAGTGCGGCATCGAGCACGCTGTCGTCCCAGCGATCGAGCTCCGGCCCGGTGACGACGCACGCCCCGTCGAGGATGTCCAGCTCCTGGGCAATCGCCGCCGCCGTCGACGGATGGTCGCCCGTGATCATCACGACCGAGACGCCAGCGGCACGCAGGTCGGCCACGGCTGCGGCGGCGGTCGGTCGGACGCCGTCGGCTAGGCCGAGGAACCCCAACAGCTCCATGCCAGCGACCCGCTCGTCGGCGAGCTCCGCACGCGAGGACGCCGGGCGCTCGGCCACGGCCAGGACCCGCATGCCCTGTCCGGCCAACCGCTCGACCTGGGCGTCGAGCCGCCTCCGCACGTGCCGATCGAGGACGACCACACCGTCGGGTCCTCGCCACGTCGCACAGCGGGGCAGCACGACCTCCGGTGCGCCCTTCACCGCGACCCGGGGGCCAAGGGGACTGGCGCCGACGACGGCGTGATACCCACGGGCGGGCTCGAAGGCCAGCTCGCCCAGCAGGGTCCAGCCGCCGAGCCCGTCATGCGCTTCCACCTCCGCCAGGGCACCCGCCTCGAGCACGGCACGATCGGTGGCGTGAGGAAGGTCGCTGCCGTCCTCGGAGACCGGGCTGGCCCGGAGAGCCGCAGCCAGCACGCCGCACGACCGTGGGGAGAGCCGGTCGAGCGGCTGCACGTCGACCCCGTCCCAGACGCTCTGGAGGGCGATCCGACCGGCGGTGAGGGTGCCCGTCTTGTCGAAGCACAGCACGTCGACACGGCCCAGTGCCTCGATCGTTCTCGGATTGCGGACGAGCACGCCGCGCTCGGCAAGCCGTTTCGCCGCGGCAAGCTGGGCCACAGTGGCCAGCAGAGGAAGGCCTTCGGGAACGGCGGCGACCATCAGGCTGACTCCCGAGTTGACTGCGGCGCGAGGCGGCCGCCCCCGCAGCAGGCTGAGGCCGACGACGGCCGACCCACTGGCCACGGTCGCGGGCACGGTCACCTTCATGAGCGAGCGCAACCGCGTCTCGACCCCGCTCGGTGGAGGCTCGGGGGCATCAGCGAGGCTGCGACCGACCTCCGTCTGATCGCGCACCGCCACCACGACAGCCAGGGCGCTCCCGGTCACGACGACCGATCCCTCGAAGGCCATGCACGTGCGATCGGCTAGGGCGGCGCCACGGACGGGCTGGCTCTGCTTGGTCACAGGGAGCGACTCTCCGGTGAGGGCGGACTCATCGATCTCGCACCCGAGGGCGACGAGCAAGCGACAATCGGCTGGGACGACGTCGCCGGCCTTCAGCTCGAGCAGATCACCTTGCACCAGCTCGGCCCGCTCCCTGGCCACCACGCGATCACCTCGCCGCACGAGCGTGCGCGTGGCCGTCGCCTCCAGCAGCTTGCCCATGGATGCTTCGGCCTTGACTCGCTGTACCGCACCGATCACGGCGTTGGCGGCAGTGACACCGGCCACCAGCCCGGCGTCTGCCGCCGAGCCCACGGCAGCCGCCATACCGGCGCCCGCGACCATGACCGGGGTGAGAGGGTTCGCCAGCTCCGTGACGAGGGCTCGCGTGAAGCTCACCCGGGGCGGTCCTTCCGGCGGCAAGGCGCCATGGCGGCGGGCCGCCTCGGCGATCGACAATCCTCGGCGCGACGAGCCAAGCGTCCGGAGCACCGATTCGCCGTCCATGCTGTGCCATGCCACGTCGGCCACCGGCGTCGGAGCGGGCGCTCGACCGAGCGAGGCGGCCGCCACCGTACCCGTCACCTGCGCTGCCAGCGCGGCCACATTCACCGGCACCGCCGCCCGTCGTGAGGCGCTCATGCCAGGCCCCAACATTGCCCACGTGGCCCCGGTGGCCGATCCCGCGGCAGAAAGCCCCACGCTCCACCCGCTCACGGAGCGCGCCACCGGCAGCGCCTCGACGATCAAGTAGGCGGCGGCGAGCCCGGGCGGGGTCAGCAGGGCCGCGCCCCAGGGCGGATGCGCTCCGTGCCCGTCCACACCCACACCGACGTCCGCGGCACGCAGGGCGGCGTTCGTGGAGCCTCCCGAAACGAGCAGCACGCCAAGACCTTCGCTCTGCAGCGCCCGCACCGATGCCGCCAGCCGGGTGCCGCCGGCCACCACCTCGTCGGCCTCGAGACGTGACCCGAGACCGCTGCTCCCCCCGGCGACGACGAGCCGGAGGCCCTGACCGCGCACCAGCCGGGCGAGCGGTCCAGCCAGAGGATCGAGCTCCGGCTCGAGGACGACCGTGCCAACAGGGACCCCCGATCGGGCGACGCCGAGCATGCGCCGACCTCTCGCAGACTTGGTGACGGCGCTCGTACCCCTTCGCTGCTCCCCTTCCTGGGCCCGTCCGCGCGCCGCGATGCCCTGGAGGGGTCCCAGCGTCCATGTCCCCCGGCGCACCAGGCGCTCGGGGCGTGCGGGATCGAACAGGGCGAGCGCTCTGCTCGCGATCGTCGCCGCATCGTGATCACCCAACGGTTGGACGGCGCCGAGGACGAGCCTTCCCGAGCGAAGGACGGCCGCGTCGAGGACTACGGCGTCGATCCGGTCGAGCCGGCGCAGTGCCGTCCGATCGAGCACCACGACGTCACGCTCCGCCAGCTCGCGTCCGAACCGGCCAGCGAACGCCTCGCGGCCGTGCCGTGCACCCTTGGGGACGGCCGCCGTGAGCACTCCGGCGGAGCGCCTGGGACTGCGCGCCACCGCAAGCGTGGCCGCCACACCGACCACACTTGCCGCCGCGGCGATGTCCGCGTAGGACTCGACAGGCCCGGACCTCAGAGGCGCTTTGCGCTGTGGCAATGTCACCGCGCCAAGGGGGACGTCGCAGGGCTGCTCGCAGAGGTCTGCCTCCCGCCGCTCCCACGTCCGACGGTTCGCCTGCAACTCGCCGAGCTGGCTTGCCCGGTGAGTGATGTCGGTCAGCAAGGTGAGCGGACCCTGGGAGAGCGATTGGACGAACGCGCTCGTCACTCCGAGCCCGAGGTCGGTGAGCGCCGTCCCCATGTGCTGTTCTAGGAACCGCCGGACCCTGGGCTCGTTCTCGGCAAGTGAGACGAGCGACCCGAGCTCGGCCGGGATGGGCGTCGCCTGCAGGACCTGGCCGAACACGCTCCCTCCGAGCGCGACGACATCGGTGCCGACGGCGATGGCCTGGCGGCGCAGCGGCTCGATGTCACCGGGATGCTCAGGGCGCTCATGGGGAAAGCGCTCCTCTTGAACTTGGTGCACCTCCTCGACGCCCTCGATGACGTCGACGAGATCGTCGACCGAGGTGCCGCCGGAATCGAAGGCGACGATGACCCGGCCGATGACCGCGTTGACCTGCGCCCACTGCACGCCCTTCACGTCCGCAAGGGCGCGTTCCACGTCGCGCGCCAGCGCGTCCCGACCCGGAAGATGGGCGCCGCGTATCTCGATGTGCGCCTTTCCCCGGCCGGCCCAGAGCCGGCGCCTCCGCCGGCCCGGGCTCAGCCGCTCGATGGCACTGCCCAATACCGCGCCGGGCGCGGCCACCCCGGCGCGCAGGGCTGCGAATGGGTTCACCGGCCCATCGACTGTGGGCCAGTGACAGTGAGCTGGAGCGGGTTCGCCCTACGAGGCTCGGGTGGAGGCGAGCTGGACCGGGGAGCGCGACGAGCCCCGGAACCAAGAACGGATCTGGAGCACCGCCAACCGCAAGGCGATCGCGATGATCTCCGCGAGCAGAAACTCGATGAGCAGTTCCATCCCACACCGCCTGTCTCGAGAATGCGTGACTGGTGTGGCTGATGATGCCAGAGTGAAATGAACGGCGCGAGGACACCACGCGGCAGAGACACGAATTCTTCGTGACCGCTTGGGGGATCACGCTCTGGGGAGATGGTCGCCCGATGAGGCGACACGGCGCTCGCTCTGTTCAGGCGCGCCGATGTCGAGCGATTGCCACGCCGGCTCCCACGAGGACGGCCAAGGGCCAGTCCACTGCGCCGAGTGCAACCGCGGCGCCGAGGCCGCCGTAGAAACCGAGCTTCACCGCCTGCTCCGGAAGGTGGACGTGGACGACAGGGACCACGAAGTCATCCGGGCGGCGGCCATTCTCTTTCGAGGCTTGGAGACTGCTTACCCTCGTACTGCCACTTACCCGAGTGCTCCCACGCACCGCCATGGCTCCTCCTGTCTTTCCTCCGGCGATCTTACGTCAGGATCGAAATGGTGTACCGGCGGCGCCACGGGTCACCTCGTGTTTGTGGGCGATCCCCTCCCACGAGCTTGGCCCGCGGGCCCCCGACGGGCTTCTCCGACAGGCGGGCTTCTCCCGTGGGCTTGGCTACGCCTTCGAGCACCTGCCCAACGAAGTGCGAGACGAGAGGGAGCCGCACCCAATTCATTGTTCAGCCCCCAGCTCCCCTGCGGGCGGTCGCGTAGAGGCGAAAATGGGCACGACGGACCAAAGGGGTACTGCGCCCCAAGGGTGCCATTTGGTACGACAGCGGAGACGACCAGTCCGCTCGGGCGTTTCCGGCAGACACCGTCGAGCGCTGCAAGGACCTCCAGGGCGTCGAGCGCGTCTTCCGGGGCATGAACACCACACTCCTTGTCCCTTGTCCGCCCGATCCGCCACCACCTCGAAGACCGAATGCGCGCTCACGTGTTCACGCGCACGCTCCCCTACTACGTCACCTGGCACATGCAAGAGCGGCTCGCCCCGATGCTCTTCACAGACGAGTTCCTCGCCGACGCGCGAGCATCCCGACCGAGCCGGGTCGCGCCGGCGATCCGTTCCTCTCAGGCGCTCGAGAAGGTGACGACCAAGCGGACCGCCGACGTTCGCTCCGACCACGGTCAGCAGATACGGCGCGAACGCGACCGTTTCAACCGGCGGTGCTCGCCTGCCTCTGGTGCCGCGTGTTCGGCCCACAGCAGGTGCAGGTCGCATTCGTCTGGGACCGCTCGAAGACCGGCTACGACATAGCGCTCGTCACCACCGACCTTTCGGCCACCTGCGCGCAGGTCGTCGAACGCTACGCGGCGCGCTCGTCGAGGTCGAGATCGAAGACGCGAAGACGCGAAGACGCGAGGCCGCGAGGCAGCTCGGCGGCGGCGGCCAGGCCCGCAACCGCCTCGAACGAGCGGTCAGGCGCACGGTCCCCTTCGGGCTCGTCGTGAGCACCCTTGCAATCTGCTGGTACACGACCGCGGGTCATCATGCCGGCACCGTCGAAGCGGCCCGCGCGCTTGCTCCGTGGTACCGGCAGAAGACTCAACCCTCGGTCCTCGACATGTTCACCGAGCTCCGTCGCGCGATCATCGCCGCCCAGTTTCGCCGGGATGGCCCGGAGCCGGTCACCCCGCAGGGGGTGTACCACATCCGCCTGGCCTGGGAGGACGTGGCGCCATAGGTGAGGAAGTCGAGGTCTCACGCCCCGGCGCTCGATCCCCTCCAGCACCAGATCCTCACCATGCTCGAGGTGCCGGTCAGCGTGTGCGCCCCCGCGCACTGATGCCGTGAAATTCCCGCGACAGGCCGCCGCGACATGCGGAACGTAAACTGGTACTATTTTTCTGGGAGGTTTGTGTTTGTGAACCTCCGATCTGGGGGTTCGAGTTGTCACGCGTGACTCGTGAGGTTACGCGCCATGAGGGGAGGGTGCATTGGCCGAAAAGTTCTTGCGTAGAGACCTGCGCAAAAGTGTCGGCGCAGGCACGATCGTCGTCGGGGGAGGCAGTCTCCCGGTCGCCGGCGCGCACTCACCTGAAGGTCCACATGCAACATCCATAAGGAGGGCGTCGTGAAGCGGTTGCGGTCGCTTTTGTGCATGGCTGCCGTGGTGTTGGTCGCCACCGCCTGGAGTTCGAGCCCGAGCTCGGCCGTCTCCAAGAAGGGCCCCATCCCCCTCGGTGTTCTCACCTCGCTCACCGGGACGTTCACCCCCTGGGGCATCCAGACGCGTGACGGCGCGCAATTCGCCGTCAATCAGATCAACGCCAGCGGCGGCGTCGGCGGGCGCAAACTCGAGCTCTTCGTGGCCAACGATCAGTCCTCGCCGGGCGCCGGCATCACGGCCTTCAGGCTTCTCACCCAGGAGGACCACGTGGTGGCTCTGGGCGGTCTGATCGACAGCGACGTCGCCACGGCCACGGCGCCCCTCACGGAGAAAGCCCACATCCCGATGTTCCTGGTGAAGGCGGGCGCAGACGGGATCCTGACCACGAGCAGCCGCTACACCTTCCGTACGTGCCTGCCTCCTGCTGCTGAGCTCGGACCTGCGATCTTGCAGTATGCGCAGGCGCACCACGTCACCAGCGTCGGCGCGATTGTGGCTGATTACGCCTGGGGTCAGTCGGTCAAGTCCTCACTCGTGCAGGCCTTCGCGAAGGACCGGCGCGTCGCGCTGCACGTCGAGGTCGCTCCGCTCACACAGACCGCTTTCACAACCTACCTGCGCCTTCTTGAGCCACACCACCCGGGGCTGATCGTGGCGACCGGCGATCCGCCGGGGACGGGGCCGATCATGGCCCAGTCCCAGCAGCTCGGCATAACCGCGCCGGTGCTGGGTGCTGACACGCCGTTCTCCGCGGTGGTGAGCCAGGCGAAGACGCTCGCCTACAACAAGTACGTGGACTTCAAGTGCATGGCGGTGAAGAGCCCGGCGTACCTGAGACTCGCCCGGCAGTTCGTGAAGGCATATCCCCAAGACACGTTCTTCGAGGACGACGCTCTCGCCGGGTACGCCTGGGTGCACGTCGTGGCTCAAGCGATCAGGGCGGTCGGGGACAAGCCGGTGAAGATCGCCTCCTACGTCCACGCCCATACCTTCCACATCCCCGGGTACACCTTCCCGCTCAAGTGGACCAAATGGGGCGAGATGGCCGATGCGCGGATTGCCTTCGATCTCGTAGTCCCGGGGCCCGCACCCGCCGGGACCGGAAGCCGAGCCTGGCATGTCAAGCAGCTCTATGTCACCAAGCCGCTTACCCCCTACCGGCCGTAGATGCTGCTCGAGGTCGACTCGCTGACCAAGCACTTTGGCGGCCTGCCGGCTGTCGATGGCATTACGTTCGGGACCGACGACGGTGAGATCGTCGCTGTCGTCGGTCCCAACGGGGCCGGGAAGAGCACGCTTCTGAAGGTGATCGCCGGATTGGAGAGCCCGACGTCGGGAAGTGTCCACCTACGCGATGAGCAGATCAGCGGCCTTCCGGCTCATCGGGTCAGGTCCAAGGGAATCGCGATGGTCATGCAGACGCCGCGCGCGTTCACGTCGCTTACCGTGCTCGAGAACGCGATGATCGGTGGGATGTTCGGGTCCGACCACGGCGTGATCGGCGAACGCGAGGCGAGACAGCGGGCCGCCGAGGCCCTCGCGGTCGTGGGGCTGCAAGGACGAGCCGGTCAGCCCGTCGCGAGTCTCAACCTTCACCAGCAGCGGTTCCTCGAGCTGGCGAAGGCGCTGGCGGGTCGGCCTCGGGTGCTGCTGCTCGACGAGGTGATGGCGGGCCTCAACGAGACGGAGCTCGCAATCTCGATCGAGATCGTGCGGCAGGTCCGCGACGAGCTCGGGACGGCGATCTTGTGGGTCGAGCACGTGATGAGCGCGGTGATCGAGCTGGCCGAGCGAGCGATCGTGTTGGACTTCGGAAAGGTCCTCGCCGAGGGTTTGCCTGAGGCTGTGATGCAAGACGCCGAGGTCATCGAGGCGTATCTCGGAGAGGCGTATCTCGGAGAGGCGCAGCTTGCTTGAGGTGAGGGGGGTAGCAGCGGGGTACCTCGGCGAGAAGGTCGTCGAGGGCATCGACCTCGAGGTTCGTGCTGGCGAGGCGGTCGCGATCATCGGCTCCAACGGGGCAGGCAAGACGACGCTCTTTCGGGCGATCGCCGGGCTGCTCCCCTGCGCGGCAGGTCGGGTGATCTTCGACGAGATCGACCTGACCCGGCTCCGTGCTCACCGCGTCGCGCATGCAGGCGTGGCCTACGTGCCCGCCGAGCGGCACCTGTTCCCAGCGATGACGGTGAAGACGAACCTGGTCCTCGGTGCATACCCCCATCGACCGCACCCTGAGACGCTCGAGCTCGTGTTCAAGCTGTTCCCCCGCCTGAAAGAACGCATGCGCCAGCGGGCGGGAACTCTGAGCGGCGGCGAGCAGCAGATGCTGGCAGTGTCTCGCGCCCTCATGGCGCGGCCGAAGCTGCTGATGCTCGACGAGCCGACGTCAGGGCTCGCGCCGAAGATCGCGAAGGCCGCCTTCGGAGCCCTCGAGCGCCTGAAGGCTACCGGTGTGACGTTGCTCATAGCCGAGCAGCAGGTACCGCTTGCGCTGTCGGTGGCCGATCGCGGGTACGTGCTCGAGAACGGCCGGATCCGGCTGGAAGGAACCGCGAAGGAGCTCGCGCACAACCCCGAGGTCCGGCGAGCCTACCTGGGCGTCGCGTGACGGCGGTCGTCCTCGACGGGATCGTGGAGGGGCTCGGATTCGGTCTGCTCGGCGTCGGGCTGACGCTGGTCTACGGCCTGGGGGGTGTTCTCAACCTCGCCTATGGTGAGTTTGCGGTGCTAGGGGCGATCGTCGTCACTGGCGTGAGGGACGTCGGAGCTCCGATGCCTCTGGCGGCGGCGGCGGGCGTTGCGGCGGCGGCGGCGGCGGCGACGGTGCTCGACCTCACTGCGATGAGGCCCGTCTACCGCCAGAGCGGCGACCACAGGTTGCTTCTGGGCCTCCTCGTGACGCTGGGCGTGGCATTCCTGATCGAGGGGCTGCTCGACTGGCGTGATCCGCTTGGCGCCCTGATCGTCATTATCGGTGGCAAACCGATCGGGATCTTCGGAGTGCCGATGGGGAGGGGCAGCGTATGGGGATCTGTCATCGCGCTCGCTTCCGGCGTCGCTCTGGTCGGCTTCTTCGGTGCAACCACCTTCGGGCGCGGCATCCGCTCGGCGATGCAGGACGAGGTCGGGGCGCGTCTGATCGGGATCAGCCCCTCCTTCGCCCGCACCGTCGTCTTCGCGCTCAGCGGGGCGCTCGCCGGTCTGGTGGCGGTCAGTAGCTCGATGACCTCTCCGCTGACGGTCACGCAAGGGTTCGACCTCACCACCTTCGCGCTCATCGTGACCGTCGTCGGCGGCCTCGGCAGCGTCACCGGAGCCTTCCTCGCCGGCTTGCTCCTCGGGATCGTCGACACCGTCTGCGCCTACTACATCGGGCAGTACATCACCGAAGTCGTCTTGCTCGGAGCCGCCGGCCTCACCATCCTCGTCCGGCCGCGGGGCCTGCTAGGTCGGTAAGCCATGGTGATGACTGCAATCCGCCAGCTTCGATTGCCCTCTGACGTTGGCCGTCGGCGTCTGGAGGCCTGCCTGCCCATAGTGGTCACTGCCGCGATCCTCGCCGTGCTCCCGCCGATCTGGTTCGTGGGCTCGGCCTACACCACGGGGCTCGCGGTAGACGCGCTCGTCTTCGCCTCGTACGCCATCGGCTTCAACCTTATCTTCGGGAGCACCAATCAGCTCTTCCTCTGCGTCGGCGCTCTTGCCGGCATCGGTGCTTACGCGACGGCAATCTTGTCCGATTCTGCTTCGCTGCCGATCGTCACGGGAGTGGTGCTCGGCACGCTGATCGCTGCGATCGTCGGAGGGCTTCTGAGCTGGATCGCTGTGCGGCGCTCGCTCAGCGTGATCTTCACCGGCATTCTCACGCTCGTGTTCTCGCTCGCCTTCCAGAGCCTGCTCCTCGGGCGGCGCCAGCTCACGGGCGGTTCGACCGGACAGGCCTTGAAGGCTGCGGCCGTCATGCTCGCCGACGACCGAGTCGGCGGCTATTACCTGTTCGCCGCGGTGGTTGTCGTTTTCCTGATCGCCTTCCGCTGGCTCCAGCGTTCGCACGTCGGGTGGGCTTTCCAGGCTCTGCGGGACGACGAGACGACCGCGGAGCTCGCCGGCGTCAACGTTGCTCGCTACCGGATCTACGCGGCCGTGGTCGGCTCCGCGATGATCGGATTGACGGGCGGCCTCTACGCCTACAGTTCCGGGTTCGTCAGCCCCCCGACATTCGCGTTCAACCAGGTGGACGTGCTCGTCCTCGCGATACTCGTCTTCGGCGGGCTCGGGACGCTGCTGGGGCCGCTTCTCGGCGCCTGCGTATTCGAAGCCATCAACGCGCTGCTGATCTCCTCCGGACAGGTTCAGGAGTTCATCTACGGCCTCATCATCGTCGTTCTCTTCCTCGGCTTCAGGCGCGGGTTCCTCCCCGCTGTCACCGGCCTCGCTCGCAAGCTCATGGCGTCTCATGCCGTACGCGACGCGCGTCTTGCCCGAGGTCGGTGATCGCTGAGGAGGTGCCCTGCGGGACTCGGATCTGAAGACCGCCCGGGCCCGGGCCATCAAGGAGGACCTGCGCTGGCCGTGGGACCACTCCGTCGCGGCTGGACCGAGAAGCACTGGCGGCGCTAGAACTTCTGGGCCGCGCACTCGCGTCCCCAGCCGGTCATCCACGTCGCCAAGATGGTCAAGCGCCACTACGACGGGGTCATGGCCTCCTTCGCACACCGTCTGACGAGCGCCGCCGACGGAGGCCCTCAACAGCCGCATCCAGGCCATCCGGTTCCGGGTCCCCGCTCACGGCTATCGCGAGCACTTCAAGACGGCGATCTACTTCCACCTCGGCGGGCTCGACCTCTACCCGGCAGCGGCCTGAGCTGGGCTGCCCACGCAATTCCTGGAAGCGCCCGAAATTCTGGGCCAACTCGGGCGGGTGGCGTCTCAGATCCGGTCTAAATGGTTCTCCATCTCAGTGCTGTAGGAGTGGCTGACCTGGGGATCCCTTCCGCCAGGGTCGGTCGAGGGGCGGCCCGGCGAGGCTGTCGCACCGCACTCGCTTGTCGGGCGGAGGAACGGGCATC
>JAKATH010000065.1 GCA_021828055.1 Actinomycetes bacterium | reverse complement strand
GACCGGGTCGGGCTGCAGGTCGCGTCTGGGGGCGGGTCCGTTGCGCGGCATCTCAGGACTCCTTCTTCGCGCCGTACCGGCTCCGGGCCTGGCTGCGCTCACGCACGCCCGAGGTGTCGAGCGCGCCGCGGATGACCTTGTAGCGGACGCCCGGGAGGTCCTTCACACGACCGCCGCGCACGAGCACGATCGAGTGCTCCTGGAGGTTGTGCCCGACGCCGGGAATGTAGGCCGTGACTTCCACGCCACTCGTCAGCCGGACGCGGGCCACCTTGCGGAGCGCGGAGTTGGGCTTCTTCGGCGTGGTCGTGTAGACGCGCGTGCAGACCCCCCTCCGCTGGGGCGCCCCGCGAAGAGCGGGGGTCTTGGTCTTCGACTGCTTGGCCTCCCGTCCTCTGCGGACGAGCTGGGCGATGGTGGGCACGCGTGCGTCCTCTGGTCCGAATGTGAGCGACGAGCTGCACGGGCACGGCGCAGCAGCCGCCGTGCCGCCGTGCGGCAGGTCAATGCTAGGGCAGCCTCCCGCCTTGGGCAAGGCGGGCGGGTGAGCTCATTGTACCGGCGCGACGTCCCCGTCCGGCCGGGCGCCGCCGGGAGCCGGACCTGTCCGGAGCAGGCGGCTCACGTTCCGGTGCCGCCGGCGGCGTCCGTCTCGCCGTCGTCGTGGCTGCCGGCCAGCCAGCTCGCGTCGACGGGGGGTCGGTAGCCGTCCGCGCCGCCGGACCCGTCGCCGCCCATGTCCCGCAGCCACGCGGCCAGGTCCTCGGTGTCGGTGTCCCCGCCCGCGCCCACCGCCCAGAAGGGCAGGGCCTCGGCGTGGGGCAGCTCCAGGCGGATGTGGCGGTAGTGGTCCATGCCGGTCCCCGCCGGGATCAGCTTGCCGATGATGATGTTCTCCTTCAGGCCGAAAAGCTGGTCGCTGCGGCCCTCGATGGCCGCCTCGGTGAGCACCCGGGTCGTCTCCTGGAAGGAGGCCGCCGAGAGCCAGCTGTCCGTGGCGAGCGAGGCCTTCGTGATCCCCATGAGCTCAGGTCGACCCTCGGCGGGGCGCTTCCCGTCCTCCACGAGGCGGCGGTTGACCTCCGCATAGACTTGGTTGTCGACCCGCTCGCCCGGCAGGAACGGCGCGTCGCCGGGCTCGGCGACGAGCACCCGCCTGAGCATCTGGCGGACGATCAGCTCGATGTGCTTGTCGTGGATCGACACGCCCTGGTCCCGGTAGACCTTCTGGACCTCCTCGACGAGGTACTGCTGGGTCTCGCGGATGCCACGGACCTCGAGCAGCTCCTTCGGGTCCTTCGGCCCCTCGACCAGGGCGTCGCCCGCTGCGACCTCCTGGCCATCGGCCACCTCGAGGTGGGCGCGCGGCGGCACCACGGCCGACTCCTCGGTCCCGTCGTCGGCCACCACCGTGATTCGCCGGCCCGTCTCCTCGTCCTCGACCCGGACGACCCCCGAGTGGCGCGCAAGGACGGCCGCGCCCTTGGGCGTGCGGGCCTCGAAGAGCTCCACCACACGCGGGAGGCCGTGGGTGATGTCCTCGCCCACGACACCGCCGGTGTGGAACGTCCGCATCGTGAGCTGCGTGCCCGGCTCGCCGATGGACTGGGCCGCGATGACGCCGACCGCCTCGCCGAGCTCGATCATCCTCCCGGTGGCGAGTGACTGCCCGTAGCAGGCGGCGCACACGCCGTGGCCGGACTCGCAGGTGAGCACCGAGCGGGTCCGCACACGTGTGACCGATGGATCGTCGCGAAGCCTCGCCACGGTCTCGTCGGAGAGGACCGTCCCCGCCGGCACCGTCGAGCCGTCCGAGAGGCGGACGTCCTCTACGAGCAACCGGCCGTACGCGCGGGTCTCGAGGTAGCTGCGCTTGCCAGGGCTGTCGGGCACGACGTTCTCGATCCAGATCCCCCGGAACGTGCCGCAGTCCTCCTCGCGGACGATCAGCTCCTGGGCGACGTCGACGAGACGGCGGGTGAGGTAGCCGGAGTCGGCGGTCCGCAGCGCGGTGTCCGCGAGGCCCTTGCGGGCGCCGTGCGTCGAGATGAAGTACTCCAGGACGGACAGGCCCTCCCGGAAGGAGGACTTGATCGGCCGGGGGATCATCTCGCCGCGCGGGTTGGAGACGAGGCCCTTCATGCCGGCGATCTGGCGGATCTGCTGGGCGTTCCCACGTGCGCCGGAGTCGACCATCATGTCGAGCGGGTTGAAGGCGAGACCCGAGAGGGTCGTCTCCATCGCGCGGCCCACTTCCGAGTTCGCCGACGTCCAGATCTCGATCTCCTTCTGGCGCCGCTCGTCGTCCGTGATGATCCCCCGCTTGAACTGGGTCTCAGCCTTCTCCGCCTCCTTCTCGTAGCGGTCCAGGATCGCCTGCTTCTCCGGCGGGGTCCGGACGTCGTCGATCGAGATCGTGAGGCCCGACTGCGCGGCGTAGCGAAAGCCGAGCGCCTTGATGCGATCGAGGCTCTCAGCCACGACGTGCTTGGGATAGGCGGACGAGAGCTCCTCGACGATGGAGCCGACCGGCGTGTTGCGCTTGCCGACGACGTCGTTCACATAGGGGAACGCGGCGGGAAGGGCCTCGTTGAAGAGGACCCGGCCGGGCGTCGTCTCGATCGAGAGCCGCTCCGCTGCACCGTCTGGAGCGGACTCCGCGCCCGCGCCCTCGGCGCCTGCGTCACCCGCCGCGACGTCGGCGACGTCGCCGTCGGCGTCGTGCGCCCCGGACCCCGGGGCGGCGATGAACCGGGAGGCAAGCGGCGAGCCGGGCGTCGGCCGCAGATGGACCTTGGCGTGCAGGTCGACCGTGCCCTCGTCGAGCGCGGCCTGCACCTCGTAGCTGTGGCGGAACGCGCGGCCCTCGCCCAGCGCGCCGCCGACGGAGAGGGTCAGGTAGTACGCGCCGAAGACCATGTCCTGGGTCGGCACGGTGATGGGACGTCCGGTCGCCGGCGAGAGGATGTTGTTCGCCGACAGCATGAGGACGCGAGCCTCCGCCTGCGCCTCCGCGGAGAGCGGCAGGTGGACGGCCATCTGGTCGCCGTCGAAGTCCGCGTTGAATGCGGTGCACACGAGGGGGTGGATCTGGATCGCCTTGCCCTCGACCAGCACCGGCTCGAACGCCTGGATGCCGAGGCGGTGGAGCGTCGGTGCACGGTTCAGCAGGACCGGGTGCTCGCGGATCACGCCCTCGAGCACGTCCCATACCTGCGGCCGGCGCCGCTCGACCATCCGCTTGGCAGACTTGATGTTCTGCGCGAGCTCGGCGTCGACGAGCCGCTTCATGACGAACGGCTTGAAGAGCTCGAGCGCCATCAGCTTGGGCAGCCCGCACTGGTGCAGCTGGAGAGTCGGACCGATGACGATGACCGAGCGGCCCGAGTAGTCCACGCGCTTGCCGAGGAGGTTCTGGCGGAACCGTCCCTGCTTTCCCTTCAACATGTCCGAGAGCGACTTCAGCGGACGGTTGCCTGGCCCGGTCACCGGCCGGCCGCGCCTGCCGTTGTCGAAGAGCGCGTCGACCGCCTCTTGGAGCATGCGCTTCTCGTTGTTGATGATGATCTCGGGCGCGCCGAGGTCGAGGAGCCGCTTCAGGCGGTTGTTCCGGTTGATGACCCTGCGGTACAGGTCGTTCAGGTCAGAGGTCGCGAAGCGGCCGCCATCCAGCTGCACCATCGGGCGAAGGTCCGGGGGAATCACCGGTACGGATTCGAGGATCATGGCGCGCGGGTCGTTCACGCGGCGGCCGTGCTCGTCGCGGCGGTTGAACGCGGTGACGATCTTCAGGCGCTTGATCACCTTCTGGCGGCGCTGGGCCGAGAGCGGCCGACGGCCGTCCGACGCGTCGATCATCTCCCGGAGCTTCACCTCCTCCGCGTCGAAGTCGATCCGGTCGATGAGGCGCTGGATCGCCTCGGCGCCCATGCCGCCTTCGAAGTAGTCGGAGTAGCGCAGGTACAGCTCGCGCCAGAGGAGCTCGTCCTCGATGATCTTGCGGGCGTGCAGGCCGCGCAGCTCGTCGAGGGCGCGCTTGGCGAGCTCGATCTCGTCGTCGGCGCGCTCGCGCAGCGACCCGATCTCCTTCTCGGCGCCCCGTTGGCGCGCCTTCACCTCGGCGTCGCGTGCGCCCTGAGCCTCGAGCTCCTTGAGCTCCTCTTCGAGCGCCTTGAAGCGTCGGTCGATCTCGAGGTCGCGCCGACGCTCGATCTCCGAGACCTCTTCGGCGAGCTCCGCCTCGAGGTTCGGCAGGTCATCGTGGCGCTTTCCCTCGTCGACCCAGGTGACCAGGTTCGCGGCGAAGTAGATGACCTTTTCGAGCTGCTTGGCCTTGAGCTCCTCACGAGCTTCGGTGCCCATCAGGAGGTACGCGAGCCAGCTGCGCGTGCCGCGCAGGTACCAGATGTGGACGACGGGCGCCGCGAGCTCGATGTGGCCCATGCGTTCCCGGCGCACCTTGGACCTCGTGACCTCCACGCCGCAGCGCTCGCAGATGATCCCTTTGAAGCGCACGCGCTTGTACTTGCCGCAGTAGCACTCCCAGTCCTTGGTGGGGCCGAAGATCTTCTCGCAGAAGAGCCCGTCCTTCTCCGGCCGAAGGGTGCGGTAGTTGATGGTCTCTGGTTTCTTCACCTCGCCGTTCGACCACGCGCGGATCGAGTCGGCAGTCGCGAGGCCGATCCGCAGCTGGTCGAAGGTGTTCACGTCAAGCGCCATTACGAGAAGCTCCTCTCAGCTGCGCGCCGCTCGTCTTCTTCGTCCGATCCTCGTTCAGGCCTGCTGATGTCGATGCCGAGCTCCTCGGCCGTGCGGAACACGTCCTCGTCGAGCTCGTGCATCTCGATCTCCGACCCGTCGTTCGCCAGCACCTCCACGTCGAGGCAGAGGGACTGCATCTCCTTGATGAGGACCTTGAAGCTCTCGGGGATCCCCGGTTCAGGGATGTTCTCGCCCTTCACGATCGCCTCGTAGACCTTCACGCGGCCGAGCACGTCGTCCGACTTGATGGTCAACAGCTCCTGGAGCGCGTACGCGGCGCCGAATGCCTCGAGCGCCCACACTTCCATCTCCCCGAAGCGCTGACCTCCGAACTGTGCCTTCCCGCCCAGCGGCTGCTGGGTGATCATCGAGTAGGGCCCGGTCGAGCGGGCATGGATCTTGTCGTCCACCAGGTGGGCGAGCTTCATGATGTAGACGTAACCGACGGAGATCGGGTTGTCATATGGCTCACCCGTGCGGCCGTTGTACAGCACGGCCTTGCCGGTCGGCTGGATCTGCACCTCACCCGTCGCCGAGTCGGGATTCAGCCGCTCGAAGAGCTGGCGGATCGTCGGGTGCTTGCCCGCGTCCTCCTCCTCGTCCCAGTGCGCGCCGTCGAAAGCGGGGGTGGAGACCCACGTCGCGGGGATCGTTTTCGGCCGCGTCTTGCGGCCGCTGCCCGGACGCCCGCACGTCCCGACCCCCTCCTCCGCTGCACCGTCCCAGCCGTGGCGGGCGGCGTAACCGAGGTGCGACTCGAGGACCTGGCCGACGTTCATGCGACTCGGCACCCCGAGGGGGTTCAAGATGATGTCGACCGGGGTGCCGTCCGCGAGGAACGGCATGTCCTCCACGGCCAAGATCTTCGAGATCACGCCCTTGTTGCCGTGGCGGCCCGCGAGCTTGTCGCCCTCCGAGATCTTGCGCTTCTGGGCGACGTAGACGCGCACGAGCTGGTTCACTCCCGGCGGAAGCTCGTGGGAGTCCTCGCGGGAGAAGACCCGCACGTCGATGACCTTGCCCTCCTCGCCGTGGGGGACCTTCAGGCTGGTATCGCGCACCTCGCGCGCCTTCTCGCCGAAGATCGCCCGCAGCAGTCGCTCCTCGGGCGTCTGCTCGGTTTCGCCCTTGGGCGTGACCTTGCCGACGAGCACGTCGCCGGGACCGACTTCCGCGCCGACGCGGATGATGCCGCGCTCGTCGAGGTCTGCGAGGATCTCCTCGGAGAGGTTCGGGATGTCCCGGGTGATCTCCTCGGCGCCGAGCTTCGTGTCGCGAGCGTCGACCTCGTGCTCTTCGATGTGAATCGACGTGAGCACGTCGTCGCGCACGAGCCGCTGCGAGAGGATGATCGCGTCCTCGTAGTTGTAGCCCTCCCAGGGCATGAAGGCGACCAGCAGGTTCTTGCCCAGCGCGAGCTCGCCATTGTGAGTGGAGGGACCGTCCGCGAGGAGGTCGCCCGCAGTCACCTTGTCGCCCTCGCCCACGAGCGGCTTCTGGTTGATGGAGGTGTTCTGGTTCGACCGCCGGAACTTGGCGAGCCGGTAGACCTTGCGGCCTAGCGGCTGACCGAGGCGGTCCTTCTGGCCCGAGCGGTACTCGACGACGACCTGGTCGCCGGAGACCTCGGTGACCGTGCCCTCGCCCTCGGCGACGATGACGTCGCCCGCGTCGCGTGCGGCCCGGCCCTCCACACCGGTGCCGATGTAGGGTGCCTCGGGGACGACGAGCGGCACCGCCTGCTTCTGCATGTTGGCGCCCATGAGGGCGCGGTTCGCGTCGTCGTGCTCGACGAACGGGATCAGCGCGGTCGAGACCGACACGATCTGCTTCGGCGAGACGTCCATGAGGTCGACCTCGGCGGGAGGCACGTAGTCGATCTCGCTGGTGGTGCCATAGGTCGTGCTCGTCGCACCGATGCGCACGCCGGTCCCCTGGGGGCCACGGCGCACGAGCACCCGCTCGTTGGTGAACCGGCCGTCGGGACCGATCGGCGCGTTCGCCTGGGCGATGACGTGCTCCTCCTCCTCGTCGGCCGCCAGGTAGACGACCTCGTCCGTGACGCGGCCGTCGAAGACCTTCCGGTACGGAGTCTCGATGAAGCCGTACTCGTTCACCCGCGCGTACGTCGCGAGGGCGCCGATCAGGCCGATGTTGGGACCCTCGGGCGTCTCGATCGGGCACATCCGGCCGTAGTGGGACGTGTGGACGTCGCGCACCTCGAAGCCGGCCCGCTCGCGCGAGAGGCCTCCGGGGCCGAGGGCCGACAGCCTGCGCTTGTGGGCGAGCCCCGAGAGCGGGTTGTTCTGGTCCATGAACTGGCTCAGCTGCGACGTGCCGAAGAACTCCTTCACTGCGGCGACGACGGGCCGGATGTTGATGAGGGTCTGGGGGGTGATCGCCTCGACGTCCTGCGTCGTCATGCGCTCGCGCACGACGCGCTCCATGCGCGACAACCCGACGCGGACCTGGTTCTGGATCAGCTCGCCGACCGAGCGGATGCGGCGGTTGGCGAAATGGTCCTGGTCGTCGATCCGATAGGTGGAGTCGCCGTCGGCCATGTGGAGGGCGAGGTGGAGCATGTAGGTCGCCGCTGCGAGGATCTCGGACGGGCTGAGCACGCTCTGGCCCGGCACCGGTCGTTCGAGGTCGAGCCCGAACAGGTCGGAGATCCGCTCGACCTCCGGGCCGAGCTTGCGGTCGAGCTTGTAGCGGCCGACGCGCGTGAGGTCGTATCGCTTCGGGTTGAAGAAGGCGTTCTCGAAGTACTGGCGCGCCGCCTCGACCGAGAGGGGCTCGCCTGGCCTGGCCCGCTTGTAGATCTCGAGCAGCGCTTCCTCGCGGCTCGGAGCGAGGTCCTTCTCCTTCTCCCATTGACCCTCGAGGAAGTCGAAGTGCTGGACGAAGCGCTCGAGGAAGGCCTCGTCCCCGTACCCGAGCGCGCGCAGCAGCACGAACAGCGACAGTCGCCGCTTGCGCGCGACCCGCGCCCCGGCGGTGACGTCCTTCGAGGGCTTTGCCTCGATGTCGAGCTCGATCCACTCGCCGCGGTAGGGGTGGATGGTCCCGGTGAAGATCGTCTTCAGGTCCCTGCCGGGCTGGAAGATGACGCCAGGGGAGCGGACGAGCTGGCTCACGACCACGCGCTCGGTGCCGTTCACGATGAAGGTGCCACGGTCCGTCATCATCGGGAAGTCGCCCATGAAGACGGTCTGCTCCTTGATCTCGCCGGTGCCGGCGTTCAAGAAGCGCGCCCGTACGAAGACGGGCGCGGCGTAGGTCATGTCCTTCTCTTTGCACTCCTCCACCGAGAACTTCGGGGGCGGGCGCAGATCGGGGTCGGACGGGTCGAACTCGAGCTCGAGGCTCAGCTGGCCGGTGAAGTCCTCGATCGGGCTGATGTCGTCGAAGGCCTCGGCGAGCCCCTTTTCCAGGAACCACTGGAAGGAGTCTCGCTGGATGGCGATGAGGTCGGGCAGGGGCAGCGCCTCTTCGATGTTGGCGAAGGACACACGTTCGGGACTACGGGACCGTGAAGGCAACGGTCAACTCCTCCCAGTTGCTCGGGGTGCGGGGCAGAGGCGAAGTAGGTGCGGGGGTGGGACGACGAGAGGGTCGACGGCTCGACAGGACCGGTGAGGGCCCGAAGCTGTGTCGTGGCGCGCGCCATTCAGGCTGGAGGAATTGCGGTCGCAAAACGGGGCTGCACGGCAACCCTGCATCATAACCGCGGACGGGCCACTACACAACCCCTCCGCCATGACACGCCGGGGGGCGAACCAACAACAGGCTAAAGGTCGGCGTCCCCGCCGTCAAGGCTCGCAGCCCTCGCCTGGGGGAAGGCCGGCCGGCAGGCGCCCACCACGCCGCGGCCGACCATCGGCCCGGGCTACCTGACCTCGACGGTGGCCCCCGCGCCCTCGAGGGCCGCGCGTGCCTTCTCGGCGTCGTCCTTGTTGACGCGTTCCATGACGGGCTTCGGCGCGCTGTCGACGAGGTCCTTGGCCTCCTTGAGGCCAAGGCTCGTCAGCGAGCGAACCTCCTTGATCACCTGGATCTTCTTGTCGCCGACCGCCGTGAGGACGACGTCGAACTCCGTCTGCTCCTCCTCTGTGGCGCCAGCCTCGGCCGCGCCCCCGCCGCCCGCCGCCGGCGCCGCGACCGCCACCGGCGCGGCGGCAGTGACGTTGAACTTCTCCTCGAACGCCTTCAGCAGCTCGCTCAATTCGATCACCGAGAGCTCGGCGATCCCGTCGAGGATCTGCTCCTTGGTCAGGGACCCTGCCATCTCTGTTCCTTTCTTCTCTGATCTGTGAGGACCGTCCCGATGCCGAGGCGGTGCCACCGGTGGGGAGATCCGGTGCGTGCGCCCCGGGCGGGGGGATTACTCGGCTTCGCCGCCTTCGGCGGCCTCGGGCTCGGCGGGGGCCGGCGCAGCGGCCTCGGGCTCGGCGGGCTCGGGCTCGGCGGGGGCCGGCGCAGCGGGCTCGGGCTCGGCGGGGGCCGGCGCAGCGGGCTCGGGCTCGGCGGGGGCCGGCGCAGCGGCCTCCTCCCCGCCGGTGCCGCCGCCCCGTTCGTCCACGAGAGCCTTGAGCCCGTAGGCGAGCCCGCGGGGAAGTGCCTGGAGGAGCGATGCCAGCTGCGCGAGCGGTGCCTGGATGCCGCCGGCGAGCCGGGCGAGCAGCACCTCTCTCGACGGGAGGTCAGCGAGCACGCCGAGCTGGGCCGTGGAGACCACGGCGCCGTCGAGCATCCCGCCCTTCACCACGAGGCGGGAGTGCGTCCGGGAGAAGTCGCGCAGCGCCTTCGCCACGGCGCTCACATCCCCCCTCACGAAGGCGATGGCCGTCGGCCCGGCGAGCAGCTCCTCGAGTGGCGCGTGCGGGCCGCCGTCGATCGCCCGCTTCACGAGCGTGTTCTTGAAGACCTTGTAGTCGCTCCCGGCTGCCGTCAGGCTCTTGCGAAGCGCAGCGAGGTCCGCCACGGTGAGCCCGCGGTACTCGGTGACCACCGTGGCGCTGGCGCCTTCCAGGCGCGTCCGCACCTCGTCGACGACGGCCACCTTCTCGGGCCTCGGATTGTCCATCGTTCCTCCACGCCTCGGCAGCTGCGCCGCGGCACCCCGGTGAGCGACGGACCAGGCTGGCGCCCGGGGAACGTCGCCTCGTCAGGCGAACCCGAGGGTTCCTTCAGCGCCAGGGGCGCACCGGAGGTCTGCGGCGACCGGAAACTCGTTGCCCGCACGACGTCGGGCTGTCGCGGACAGGGTATCAGGCGGTGACCGCCAGCTCCTCTTCGACCTCGCGGGCACGGGCCGGGTCGATGTGCACGCCGGGTCCCATGGTCGACGACAGGGTGACGGCGAGCATGTAGCGACCCTTCGCCGCCGCCGGCTTCGCCCGCACCAGCTCCTCGATGACCGCACGCACGTTCGCGGCGATGTCTGCCCTGGTGAACGAGACCTTGCCAACCGGGAGGTGGACGTTGCCGACCTTGTCGGTGCGGTACTCGACCCGGCCGCCCTTGAACTCGGTGACCGCCCGGGCGACGTCGCTCGTCACCGTGCCGGTCTTCGGGTTCGGCATCAGACCGCGGGGACCGAGGATCCGACCGAGGGTCCCGACCTGTCCCATGAGGTCGGGGGTCGCGATGGCGACGTCGAAGTCCAAGAAGCTCTGCTCTCGCACCCGTGCCACCAGGTCGTCGGCACCCACGACGTCGGCGCCCACGGCGCGGGCCTCCGCGGCCTGCTCGCCGGCGGCGAACACCGCGACGCGCACCGACTTGCCCGTGCCTGAAGGCAGGCTCAGGGTGCCGCGGACGATCTGGTCGGCCTTGCGAGGGTCCACACCGAGGCGCACGGCGAGCTCGACCGTCTCGTCGAACTTGGCAGACGTCATCGACTTCACGAGGTCGATGGCGTCGCCGACCCCGTAGAGGGCCTCGCGATCGTAACGGCCGCTGAGCGACCGGTAGCGCTTGCCGTGCTGGCTCATCGATGTCCTCCGTATCCGGTGTCGCTCACCCTGCGACCGCGATGCCCATCGACCGGGCGGTGCCGGCCACCTGCCTCTTCGCGGCGTCGAGGTCGTCGGTGTTCAAGTCGACCATCTTCACGTGTGCGATCTCCGCGAGCTGCTCGTCGGTGATGGTGCCGACCTGCGCGCGGCCGGTGGTCGCCGACCCCCTCTCGACCCCGGCGGCCTGTCGCAGGAGGACCGGGGTCGGGGTGGTCTTGAGCACGAAACTGAACGAGCGGTCCTCGTAGATCGTGATCTCGACCGGCACGACGGTACCCCGCATGGACTCGGTGGCCGCGTTGTACTGCTTGGTGAACTCCATGGTCTGGACCCCGTGCGGGCCGAGGGCGGTGCCGACCGGCGGCGCAGGGGTCGCCTGGCCGGCCTGGAGCTGGATCTTGACCACGGCGAGCACACGCTTACGGGGGGGCATTCGAGGATCTCCTTTTGAATCAGAGCTTCGAGACCTGGCTGAACTCGAGCTCAACCGGCGTCTCCCGGCCGAAGATGTTCACGAGCACCTTCAGCTTCAGCTGGTCCTCGTTGATCTCGGCGATCTGCCCGGAAAAGTCCGCGAACGGACCCTCCTTGACGCGCACCGTCTCGTTCACCTCGTACTCGAGCTTCGGTCGGCGCTGCTTCGCCGGCGTCTGGAGGCCTTCGGGCTTGACCTGGAGGATGCTCTCCACCTCGCGGCGCGAAAGGGGCGTCGGCTTGGTGCCGGGCCCGACGAACCCGGTCACACCGGGCGTGTTGCGGATCGCACCCCAGGTGTCGTCGTCGAGGTCGCTCCGGACGAGAAGGTACCCCGGGAACACCTTCTTCTGGACGGTGACCCGCTTGCCGTTCTTGACGTCGACGACGTCCTCCATCGGGACGACGACCTCGTAGACACGGTCCTCCATCCCCCGGGATGCGATGACGCTCTTCAGGTTGGAGGTGACCTTGTTCTCGTAGCCGGAGTACGTGTGGACCACGTACCACCGGCCTGGCCGGTCGTAGGGGCTCGGGACGTAGGCGGTCCCCTCTTCGCCCTCGTCCTCCTCGCCCTCGTCTGCTCCGACGGACGCGTCGTCCGTCACGTCGTCCGCCGCGTCCCCGCGGGGATCGGTGCCGACGTCGGTGACGCCAGCACCGGGAAGGCCGTCGGCTGCGCCGGTCCGGACGGCGTCGACTGCCGCGGCGTCCGACACGGAGCGGCTCTCGTGGAGGTCGGTTTCGGGTGTCACGTGCCTGCTGCTCACTTCTCGAACATGTAGACCACGCCGTGCCCAAAGGCGTAGTTCAGCACGTAGATCAACGCGATCATGAGCAACAGGGTGAAGAAGACGACCAGCGAATAGGTCACCATCTCGGCACGGGTCGGCCAGGCCACCTGGCGGAGCTCGTCGCGGATCTCTCGAGCGAATTGTACCGGGGTCGTGCGGCGCGGTCCGGCCGTCTTCGTCTCGCGCGGCCCCGCCCCGGCGGCACCGATCTCGAAGGCCTCGGTCTCCAGGCCGGCCCCGTCAGTCATCGTCCGGCCTCGCCGTTCCGTCATGCGCTTGATCTCGCGGTTCACTGCGTCGCTCCGACTGTAGATCTCGTTACGGGAGTCACTCCGTCCCGGTGGGGCTCCCAGCAGGGCAGGAGGGACTCGAACCCCCAACCGCCGGTTTTGGAGACCGGTGCTCTACCAGTTGAGCTACTGCCCTCTGTCACCGCGGTCCTCATCCGGGGCGGTCCCGGCCACCGAGGCCGTCGGACCTCGGGGCAGCGCTCGAGGTTACCACCCCGTCGCGGAGATGGTCAGCGGGTCTCTTTGTGAAGGGTGTGGCGACGGTCCCAGCGGCAGTACTTCTGCATCTCGATCCGCTCGCGATCGTTCAGCTTGTTCTTGGTGGTGATGTAGTTCCGCCGCTTGCAGACTTCGCACGCGAGCGTCACGTGGACACGCTTCTCGTTCTTGGCCATCGGGGTTGCCTCTCCTTCTCCGACCTTCGTGCTCGACCCGGCCGTCCAGGTCCGTAGCGGCGGCGGGACTCGAACCCGCGACAACACGATTATGAGCCGTGTGCTCTGACCAACTGAGCTACGCCGCCGGGGAGCCCCCTGTCGGAATCGAACCGACGACACCAGCCTTACCATGGCTGTGCTCTGCCGACTGAGCTAAGGGGGCACGGCTGCCCGCCGCCGAACTGGCGACGGCTCATCTTAGTGCCGTGACCGGCAGGTCGCGATGGCCCCGCTCGTCATCCGGGACCACGGCGGTCGCACCCAGCTCGTCCCCGCCCTCTGTACCATCGCTCGATGCGGCTGCGCCTGGTGGAGCCCGAGGA
>JAKATH010000064.1 GCA_021828055.1 Actinomycetes bacterium | reverse complement strand
GGCGGACCGCCTGCTCCAGTCGTTCCGTCTCCGGGATCTCGTGCCGCTCTCGGTCTCGAGCGTCGGCCCGATGTTCTCGGTGGCGGCAACCGGAGGGGTGATGGCGGCCCAGGCGGGCTGGTGGTCGCTCCCGGCGATCTCCGTCCTGGCGCTTCCCTTCGTCGTCTCGAGCTTCGTGTTCCGCCTGCTCAACCGGCACTTCCCCCACGCCGGCGCTTCCTACCACTGGTCGGCCCGGATCGTGGGGCGGGGACCGTCGCGCTACCAGGCATGGGTCTTGATCCTCGCCTACTTCTTCTCGATCCCCCCGATCGCCATTCCGGCGGGCTCCTACACCCTGGCCCTGGTCGCCCCCCACTACCACGCGTCGGCAGGCGTCCACATGGCGGTGACGCTCTTCTGGATCGGCTTCGCCGCGGCGCCGCTCCTCCTCGGCGGGCGCCCGACGGCGCGCATCACCCAGGTGTTCTTCGGCGTCGAGATGATCTCGCTCGCAGTCTTCGGAGTCCTCGGGGCGATGCGATGGTCGAAGCTCTCGGTCCCGATCCACTTCGGGGCGCCGCCCTGGGGCGGCATCCTGGTCGTGGCCGTGGTGGCGGCGACGATCCTCGACGGCTGGGAGATCGACAGCTACGCCGCAGAGGAGTCGCGCCGCCCGCGCCACCATCCCGGCCTGGGCGGGATCGTCGGCGCGCTCGGCGCGCTCTTGTTCTACGCGGTCTTGTACCCGCTCGTGCTGGGCGAGACGCCCCTCCGCCAGCTGGCGGGCTCGACCGACCCCCTCGCCGCCTGGGCACAGCGCCTCGTGCCCGGCGACCCCTGGGCGATGCTGGTCCCGATCCTCGCCTCGACGGCCGGCGGCCTGTGGCTGACGAGCTTCATCTTGACCCGCGCCCTCTACGCCATGGGCCGGGAGCGGCTCGTCCCGTCCAGCTTCGCCCGGCTCAACGCCAACCGGGTGCCCCACGTCGCCATCGTGTCGTCTCTCGGCGCCGCGGCGGCAGTGTGCGCCGTCCAGCTGTTCGTATCCTCGCTCGGCTCCTTCTTCGGTCTCCTCCTCTCGACCGCAGGGTTCTTCTTACTGGCCGAGTTCTTCTTGGACTCGATCACCGCGGTGGTGTTCCTCACCACCGGCCACAAGCGGCTCCCCGACGTGAAGCTCCAACCCCACGGTCACCCCGGCCTCTTGGCGGGCGCCGTGTTCTCGAGCGTCGTCATGGGGTGCTTGCTCGTCAGCTTCTTCGTCGTCGGGCCCGAGGCCTTCGGGAACGGCATCGACGAGACCCTCGGGGCGTTGCTGGGCCTCGGGATTGCCTTCGCCTGGTGGACGCGCCGCCGAGCAGCCGGCCCCGTCCTCTTCGAAGGAGCCGACGCCGTCGTGGACCAAGTGGAGACGAAAGCGTGACCCCAGCGGCACGCGGAGCGGCTCAGCGGCCGCCGTGACCCCAGCGGCACGAGGCGCGGCCAGCGGCAACGTGACCCCAGTGGCACGAGGAGCGGCTCAGCGGCGCCGTCCACCGCGCTGCTCGTCGGCCGGGGCTGGTCACGACTCGGCTCCCGCGCCCGGCGGATCCCGCTCCGCGGCGAGGACGAGCCCGCGTTCAGGTCGGTCCACGGTGTGCGCGTAGACGTTCAGATAGCTGCGCCGGTCGTCCTGGCGGGCAAGGCGCGGCTCGCGTCGTGCGAGCACCTCCGGCGCCACGTCCAGTTCGACCACCCGGCGGTCGAGGTCGATCGTGATCTTGTCACCGGGCTCGACCAAGCCGAGCGGACCGCCGGCTGCTGCCTCGGGCGCGACTTCTCCCACCACGAGGCCCTTGTTGACAAGGCCCGACAGCTGCGCATCGGTCACCACCGCGACCTGGGGCGCGAGCCCTGAGCCCTCGAGGGCGAAGACGAACCCCGAGACGAACGCCATGCCCGGCCCACCCTTCGGGCCGAGCCCGCGCAGCACGACCACGTGGCCCGGTCGGATCTCGCCGGCCTCGAGCGCCGCGATGGCCTCCTCACGGGTGTGGAAGATGACGGCCTCGCCGGAGAACTTCATCGGACGGGTGTCGACCACCGCCCGCTTCACGATGGCTCCGGAGGGCGCGAGCGAGCCGCGCACGATGAGGATGGTCGGCTCCCGGCCGAGCGGGTCGTCGAATGGCCGGATCACCTCGCGGTCGGTCGGCGCGGCGTCCTCCAGGAGGTCGCCGAGCCGGCCCGCGACCGTCGGCGCGTCGAGGTCGAGCACGGGCGACAGCTCGTGCATCAAGGCGCGCACACCGCCCGCCCGTTCGAGCTCGTCGATGTGGCGCTCTCCGTTCGGCTTCACGTCGATGAGCAGCGGGACGCGCCCGGCCCGGCCCTCGAACTCGGCCCAGATGTCGATCGGGCACCCAGCTTCGACGGCGACCGCCTGGAGGTGCTTGACCGCGTTGATCGATCCGCTCGCGGAGAGCACCACCGTCACCGCGTTCTTGAACGCGGACTCGGTCAGGATCTGGCGGGGCCGCAGATCCTCGGCGATCATCTCGACGATGCGGCGGCCCGATCGCTCGACGGTCTCCCACATCCGCTCGCTGTTCGCCTTCACCGGGGCGCTGCCCGGAAGCGCCATGCCGAGCGCCTCGGCGGCCATGTGCATGGTGTTCGCCGTGCCCATTCCGGCGCACACCCCCGGTGAGGTGACGGCCGCCTTCGCCATCGCCTCGAGCTCGTCGAGGGTCACCTCGCCGGAGCGCACGCGACCCGAGTTGAGGAACACGTCCTCGATGTCGAGGTGCGCGTCGCAGTAGCGGCCGCTCGCTTGGTAGCCGCAGGGAACGATGATCGTCGGGATGTCGAGACGACCTGCCGCCATCAGTTGCGCAGGCGTGGTCTTGTCGCAGGACGCGAGGCAGACCATCCCGTCGAGCATGGCGCCTTCGACCGCGACCTCGATGTCCGAGACGATCAGGTCCCGGGTCGGGAGGATGTAGCGGCCGCCCCGACCGACGCTCGTGATGAAGTCGCTCGGCGCCGCGGTGCGGACCTCGAACGCGAGGCCCCCGGCATCGTGGATCGCCTTCTTCAGCTTTGGCACGATCGAGTCCAGGTGCGCGAAGCAGATCGCGAGATCCGAAGACGAGTTGACGATCGCGATCTTCGGACGCTCCAGCTCTTCGTCCGTGTAGCCGAGGGCCCGCCAGTGCGAGAGCCGGTACACCCAGGGAGCCGAGCCGCGTGGGTAGTTGCTGCGCAGGGGAGGGAAGGTGCCTGCGGTCATCTGGGCTCCTCTTCTTCGGTTCTTCTTCGGTCACGCCCCCGATCGCAGTCGTCGGCGACAGCTGCCGGGTACGCTCGCACGCTTCTGGCTCGGGGATCTGCTCCACAGTCTCACGCGGTCTCACCGAGTCTGGCGCAGTCTCACGCAGTCTCACCGGTCCGACCAAGTCGGCGCACAATCGACGACACCGTGGCGATGCTGCGGATCCCCGCCCGGACCTGCCAGCAAGCCTCGGCGGGGCCGTAGGACCCGGTCGCGCGGCACCCTGCACTTCGCCTGAGGGCGTCTGCCCCGGCCCTCGTTCAGCGGTGCCGGAGCGACCACGACCCGCCTGGGAAATCGCGCACAATATGGGGAACGCCATGCGCTTCTCCTGCGATCCCGACGAATCCCGGCTCGTACGACGCCCACGACCGGCTGCGCCGCGCCGGGCATCGCGTCGAAGCCCGTCTCGTCCCCGGCGAGGTGCAGGGGCATGAGCTCGCAAGACGGCGAGCTCACTCGCTGCTTCTACGCCGCGTACCGCAACCCCGGTCTCGCCGTGCTCGAGGGGTTCCACCCTGCTCGCCACGCCATTCACTTCGGCGCTCGGCTGGACGTGGCCGTCACGTACGACCGGCACAGACTGCTCAGCTTGGCCGAGCGCCTCGCTCCCGAGTCCGTCGCTGGCATCGAAGGCGTCCTGCAGGTCGTCACCAGGGAGCGCTTCAGCCGCCTCTCCCGGCGGAGCCTCTCGAGCCCGCTCCTGGCGATCTGTGCGCGCCCTGAATACGACATCGCTGCCGTGCTCGCCGAGCAGGCCAGGCCGATCGTCCATCTCGATCGCCCGCGCAACCCGGGGAATGTGGGGGCCGTCGTCCGAGTGGCTGCGGCAGCTGACGTCGGAGCGGTGACGGTCTCCGGCCAAGACCCCTGGTCACCGGTCGCCATCCGCAGCGCCACCGGTCTGCAATTCGCGCTGCCGGTGGCAAGTATGGAGTTGCCCACGTCCTGCGGCCGGCCGATCGTGGCGGTGGACATCGACTGCGAGCCGCTCGACGCCGGCAGGCTTGCGCCCGACTCGATCCTCGTCGTGGGAGGTGAGCGCCACGGGCTGCCGGCTTGGGTCCGCGAGGTGGCGCAGCGATCGGTGGGAGTTCCGATGAGACCCGGAGTGTCGAGCATGAACCTCGCCACCGCGTTGGCGGCGCTGCTGTACTCCTGGAGGATCTCCGCCTTCGAGCGCGACGGGCGTTACCCGTGGTGAGCGATCCCTTTGACGACGGGCGACGGGAGAGGCGCCCGCCTCCCTGATGGCGGACGCTGGTCACCGGCGAACGTCGAGTGTCGCCGCGTTCCCGTCGGAGCTCAGCAGGTGACGTTCGTATAGGGCGTCGTCTCGCCCCCGATGGTGAAGGCAATTGCGTCTGTTCGAAGGAGGCCGAAGACCGGTCCGGAGAAAGCTCCCGAGCTGTTGGTCGTGACGCCCGCTGTGTAGCGAGTCGGTCCGGAAACTGTCCCCGAGGATGTGACGGAGTAGGTCACGCCGTAGTGCGTTGTCGGCTTGAAGTCCGTCAGTACCAGGTTGACTTGGCACGAGCCTTTTGCAGAGGTCGGGCTGAAGGTGACCGCGATGCTCGGCGGAAGATCGCCCGTCCCCGTGAGGACGAGGCTCGCGATGTCCGGCGTCGGCCCCGCTGCCGCCGTCAACGTGGCGCTGTAGGACGTGTCACTTGCCCCAGGGGTGAACTCGGCCGTCACCGTGCAACTCCTGAGCGGAGGGAGTGGCGGGCTCGTGCCCGGAGTCGCCGTTCCCGCGGGACAGGTGGTCGCGGTGACGGTGAACGCTGTGGTCGACCCCGTCAGTGCGACGGGGACGACGGGAGGCAGCGGGCGGAGCTGACCGTTCGGGCCCGGGCTCGTGATCGTGAAGGTCTCGGTCACCGTTGTCGCCGCGTTGACCGTTCCGAAGCTGTAGACGCCGTTCGCACCCGGCGACCAACTGAGGAGCTGGGGTGACTGCGGCTCCTGGATCTCGCGTAGCTCGTCGAGCGCGACCTGCAGCGCGCCGACTGTCCCTTGCTCCGAGGTGAGCACCTGGTTGGCCTTCGTGACGAGTGTCTGGAGGGTCGCTTCGCGCCGTGGTCCCCCTCCGGGAGGAGGCGGCGCAAGCGGGAGCTCCTGCGTCCAGTTCCAGCTCCCGTTGGCGAAGTCGAGCAGCACCGTGAGGAGCTCCCGACGGAGCTGAGCGTCCAGCATGCCGGCTTGCGACCCCGGTCGCGGCGGGGGTCCGCCGGGGCCCAGGATGGACGCCGCCGCTTTCGGTGTCAGCGTGCCGAGCTCGGGGCTCAGGTACTGGGCGATCTCGAGGTAGCAGCCGAGCGTCGTCGCCGGGATCCTCTGCGTCGGCGGCGATTCGAACCGTCCCGTGGAGAACTGCCGGCCCCAGTAGGGGGGCGGATCAGGGTTCGACCCGAGCGGCGCGGTCACGACGACCGGCGTCGTGACCGCGGTAGAGAGGCGGTCGTCGTCGGTGGCGGTGGTCGTGACTGTGTACCGGCACGCGTTGGCGAACGCGTGGCCGACCGACCCCAGACTGACGGGGTACGTGTACAGCTTGTCGGCGTTGGGCGTCGTCGGTGTCGGCGCGTTCACGGTGGCCCTGCCGTTCGAGGTGCGGTCCCCCCAGGCGAACTCGAAGTTGAAGCCCTGAGCCGGCGACACGTCTGTGACCTCGGGGTCCCAGCCGATCGTGGTGCCGGTGTGGGTGAACACGGTGCCGTTGTCCGCCACGACGCCCCCGCTCGTGGGCGAGATCAGCCCCGTCGGCGGGACGTCGTGGACCGTGACTGTCGCTGATCTGCTGACCTTGGTGCCGTCTGTCTCCGACAGCACCACCGAGACGTGATCGACTCCCGTGGGTGTGCCCGGCGGGGTGAGCCGCTCGTAGAGGTGGGAGGCGGAGAAGCTGCCTGTCGACGCGACCGCCACCGTCGTCTGCGTGCCGTCGCCCCAGGTGATCGTGGCCGCCACTGGCTCCGTGGTCTCCAAGGAGTTGGCCAGCTTGCCCGACACCGTGACGGACTGCATCACCTTGATTGTCGTCGGCGCCACGTGGAACGTCGTCAGGTGCAGCGGGCGGTCCAGGACAGAGACCTTTCTCGGCATCGAGATGACTGTGGGGGCCGACGCGATCACGGTGAAGGGGCTCCCCGCCTCGTCTTCGTACACGTGGCTCGCATGGTAGGTGTGCGAGGTACCTGTGACGGTCACACTGGAGCTCGACCTGTCACCCCATGTGAGTGTCACCGAGGTGATGCCTGTCCCGGCGACCCCGCTGGCTGTGACGGCGTCACCCTCGTAGATCGAGGACTGCTTCAGGCCCAGGGTCAGCGACGGGAGGATCTTCTGCGGCGTAGGCGGGGTGCACGTGCCGCCGTTGTTGCCGCTGTACAGGCTGTCGAGCGTGTGCTGGCCCAGTGTCTTGCCCAGCAGCTTCTTCTTTGTCGGTGTGCTCGATGCCTGGTCGTTCTTGATCGTTGTCGGTGTCGGCGCGCTGACTGTCACGGAGCTCCCCAGCGTGTTGACCGTGACGTTGGTGGGGCCTACCACGCCGTTGCCCGTGTTCCCGACGTTCGCGAAGCTCGCGTTGAATGACGCGCACGAGATCGGTGTCGACGGAGTGCTTGGCGGGTCGACGCTGTGCAGCTTCGTGACCAGTGTCCTGTCTGTGGCAGGCGACGTCAGTGTCACCCCGCTCAGATGTGTGGTGACTGTGGGGTCTGCGAACTGCCTCTGCGCCGCGGCGATCGGTGTGCCCGACGGTGTGCAAAGCGGCGAGCCCTCCAGCGCTGTCACGTACGAGCAGACTCCCGGGACGGTGAACCCTGGGATGATCGTGACGCACTTCCCGAAGGCGCAAACTGTCCAACCTGTGACGTGGATCCCGAACAACGTGTCGTGGAAGATCACACCGGCTGTGATGTCCAGGAACGACAGGTGGGCGCTGTTCACCGCATTGTTCCAACCCGAGATGAGTGTTGTGATCCTCTGGAAGACTGCATAGACCTTCACCCAAGTCGGTGGGCCTGTGGAACCGAAGAACTTGAACGCGCTCTGGATCTCACCGGCCACCTGGTTCGCGCTGGAGGCCACGTAGGTTGTGTACCACCCTCTGACCGTATTGCCGACCGTAATCATGGCGGTCTTTACGTGGGTCGCTGCTGTCTGGAAGGCGCCCTTCACCGTTGTGAACCAGCCCTCCAGTGTGGAAAAGGGGTTCGTGAGTGTTGTGAACGATCCTGTGGCCGAGACCGAGGAGTGGAGTGTCCCGATGGTGCCGGAGGCCGCGAGGTGGAGGTGCTTGTTCCCGACTGTCAGCGTGATGTGTCCCGCCAGCCACGTCGGTGATGTCGCACCCTTGTTGGGCCATGTGACGGGATTGACCAGCTTGCCGCCTGCTGTGATGCCGATCTGGACCTTCGTCTTGGTGATGGTCACGTCCAGTGTCGTCGGTGTGACATACAGAGGGCCTGCGGACCATGTGGTGAGGTGGCCTTCCCCGACGAAACCGTCTGGACTGATCGAGATGAGGACCGACGCCAGGCACGAGCTCTTGTTCGACTCGCAGGCTGTGCTGCGTGTGGGAGCCGCTGTGCATGTGCTCGTTGTGAGCGATGTCGGCGCAGTGCCTGCGCCGTTCCACTTGCCGTTTGTGACCACGAGGGCCGCCGAGATGTGCAGGCCCTGACAGAGCCCGAGCGTCTGTGTGGTTGTCACCGCGTACTCGAAGAGAAGGTCCTTCAGGGCCAGCGGAGGGAGCTCGTTCGCGCTCAGTGTGTCGCCGGTCACGTCGTGGTAGAGGTCGACGATGTCCTGCCTGTTGATCCCTGTGACGCTCTGCACCTTGAACCCGAGGATGTCGAGGAACGGCGGCTCAGGCGTGATGTTCAGCAAGACGGCGATTGTGAGTGTCGTTGTCCCGATTTTCAACCCGCCGGCGATGCCGAATTTGAGCCCGACGCCGGTGTCGCCCACGTTGATGCCGATCTCGACGGCCAGCTTGCGGATCGTCAGCCATGTGACCGGGCTGGGGAGCTTCCAGCCGGTGCCCGCTGTGAGCTTTGCGGAGATTGTGACCGACAGGCCTGCCGTGCCGGCTTTCAGCTGGCCGCTCACCGTGAGTGTGAGGCAGGTGTCCAGGATCGTCCCAGCCGTGTTCTTGGGAGGTGTCACGCCATTCGGGCAGTGCCCGTTTGTCGCGGTTGTGGAGCTCGGAGCGACGAGCACCATGGCGCCGGACACCTTCACCTCGAATTTGAGTGAATTCAATGTTTCGGAGACGGACAGCGACAGCTTCAGCTGCTCCACCGGTCCACTGTGCACGTCCAGTTTCGGAAGAGAGATCTTGAGGCCGAATGTGTGGGATCCGAAGAGCGGGATGTGCCCGTCGATCGTGACGACGCCGCCGTTCAGGCATGTCGTCTTCGGTGTCGCTGTGGGATCGATCAGCTTGCAGACCATCTGCTTCACGGCGGGCGGGAGGCCGACGGCTGCCTGGATCGTGACTCCCGCTTGGACGTCGGCTGTGAATGTGCATGTCGTGCCGGGCGCGCAGTAGAGGTGGGTGAAGAAGTCCTTCGTCGGGGTGTCGAGGCTCGCAGACTTGAGTGTGATTGTCGACGTCGAGAAGACGACCGCGAGGTCTGTCAGCGAGACGTTGGCCGTTGTCGGCAGCCCGCTGACGAGTGTCTTCAGGTGGAGCGACGTGGGCGTGCGGGCAGCGACGATCACCTTGCCCCCGTCGACGCGCACGAGCATGCTCACTGTGTACGTGTGGGACGCGATCGTGAGGGAGGCTGTCGCTTCTGCGGCAAAAATTGCGGTGCCGCTCTTCGGCACCTTCAGGTACAGCTGGAGCGCTTTGAGCGTCACTGTGGGGGTGCCTGCCGGCAGCGTGAGCCCCAGATCCGTCGCCAAGCTCGTCGTCGACAGCGTGGCGCTCGGTGTCGTGAGTGTGAGGGTGGCGGTCACGCCTGCCGACGTCGAGAGCGACAGTGTCGCATCCAGGGATGCCGTGCCGAGCGTGACCTTCGCCTTCAGCGCCGCGGTCGTTGTGCTGCTCGAGACCGTCCAGGTCAGGTCCGTTGTTGTGAGCGTGAGCCAGGTCAGCCCGAAGGCGTCCGGCACCTTGCCCATGTGGGCGCTCAGGGCGACGCTCACCGAGCCGGCCGACTGGCTGACCGTGAAGCTCGCCGAGACCTGGGTCGGCGCTGCGTTGGACGGGAGCTTCACTGTCGCTTTTCCGGTCACCGCGACCGACCAGTTCCCCGAGCTTGTCCCCGAGATGGACAGGGTGAACGCATTCTGCGGGAACGACAGCCAGCTTGGCGGCGTGAGTGTCACTGTGACGGAGACCGAGAGCGCGAGCTGCGCGGTCACCTTGGGCGCCGTCGTCGTGCTGAATGTCTTGACACTCCCCGAGAGGCTGCCGCTGAGCTGGACCCCTGTCTTTTTGATGTGGAGGTCCGCAAGCGCTGTCCCGATGTCGCCGGCGGTTGTGAGCTCCCCGGCGAAGGAGATCCCCGAGCTCGCGACGCTGAGCGCACCCTTCAGCCCTGTGAAGAAGGCCGCGTTCGCGCTCGGCAGCGATCCCCGTGTGATCGACACGCCTGCCGACGCCGTGGTCGTGGCGAGCCACGCGTGGGAGAACGACACGCCGAACGCGGGCCCCGACGGGGCGACGAGGGAGCTGAGCGGCACTGTGTCGAAGCGGAAGACGATCGTGAACGTCGGTGTCGTGGCGGACGATGTCGTCCACTGCCCGACGACGAGCACCTTCGCACTCCGCTGCCCGAAGAGGGTCGCTGTTCCCTCGAGGGTGAGCGTCGTGCACGCGGACGTCCCAGCTTCGGAAACGGTCAGGCTGGTCGCTGTGATCGCCGGAAACCCGAGTGGCCCGATCGCGAGGTCGCGCACCTGGGTGTGTGTCCCTGTGTGGAGCGACGTGTACGCGCGTGCGCAGGTTGTGCCTGCCAACGAGGTCCCGCCCCGAGCGCCCGATGCTTCGAGCTTCGCGCTGAGCAATGTTGTGGCGCCCGCGCCCGTGGCGAGCGTCGCGATGCCCGCGACGAGCGCCCCGAGCAGGACGAGAATGATCAACCACGCCGAGCGAGCAGCCCGCCCGCGCCTGTTCTCAGCCGCGAGCGCCTGCGCGTCAGCACCCTCCGCGCCACGCATTCCGTACCCCCAAACGCTTCCCGTTGAACGGGAAGTTGTAATCCAGAAATATCAAGAGCGGGTCAACTCTGGATCAATTCGACTTTTCCGACGCAGGTTCCCGGCCCGTGCCAGCCCCCTCGTCGGTGGGCATGCGGCCGGGACGCCTCTGCCACCACCTCGCCGAAGACGGCGGCGCGGATCACGGCAGCGCGGATCACGGCAGCGCGGATCACGGCAGCGCGGATCACGCCAGATTGCCAGGTCGCCCTCGGACGTAGGAAAGCACGCAGAGGGCATGAGACAGGTCTGCGGCGAGTCGGGCGGTGGTCGGGACGCGGGCTCCCTGCGCATCCTCGGTACGAGTGGTGCATGCGACGGGGACCTCGACCGCGCTAACAATTGCGGGGACAATTGCGGGGACAATTGCGGGGACAACTGCGGGGGCGGGACCCGATGGGGCCCCGGCGCCCGACGAACCCGACGAAGAGGAGCGAGACCGGATGCGTGTACGTACCGTCCCACTGGTCGCGGCCGTGATCCTCGGTCTCGTCGGAACGACGACGACTGCGGCGGTTGCGATCGGCGCCGGTTCGACAGGCTCTGCGATCTTCGCTCGGGCCCTGACCGCCTCCGAGGACGCTGCCTCGCTCACGCTGAAGGCCAGCCTGATCAATGCGACCACATCGTACGTGCTCGACATCAGTATCTCGAAGAGCGGGAACGGCTTTGGGTTCATCAAGCATGACGGAGGCACTATCGATCTGGTGAGGCTTGGACGCACGGTCTATTTCAAGGCCACACGGACGTTCTGGATGAAGAACGCAAGTGCGAGTGCGGCGGCGCTCTTCGCTGGCAAGTGGGTCTCTGGTCCAGCGACCGCCTCCACACTGAAACACGTCGGAGCATATTTCGATGTCCGGAGCATCCTGGACCAGCTATTCGGCAAGACAGAGGCCCGCCATCTGGCGAAGATCGGAACCACCACGTTCATGGGTCGCCGAGTCGCAATCCTGCGCAACCACAAAGCTACGGGAGGATCGACCATCTACGTCGGCACCCACGCGCCGTACTTCCTGTATCGCATCATGAAGAAAGGCGGGTCCTCGCATGGTTCCGTCACGCTCTTCAACTACGACAAGCCCGTGAGACCCGCGAAGCCGAAGGGGTCGATCACACTCCTCAAGCTCGCTTCCGGGTCAGGAAAGAGCTGAGCCCGGGGGTTACCGCCCCTCTGCCGGTCACCACCCCTTCCCTCCCAGGGACATCGGCAATGTGGCCTACTTGCTGCGGCACTCCGGTCAGTACTGGCGACGCGTCGCCCAGCGCGTCGACGAGCTCGAGATGGCCATCGCACAACGGCGGGAGCGTCTCGTGGCGCCGGCGCAAGGATCGGCCCCAGAGCCGCCCACGTTGGCCGACGTCGCCCCGTTGCTCGACCGCCGCCGATCCTCGTCTCCTGTTTCGACACGGCTCAAGGGCGAACTACGGGCGATGTTCGACGCGCTGCAGCTCGACGTCGTCTACCGGCCGGCCGAGAGCGCCGTCGATGTCGCAGTCACCCTCTACGTTGGCGGCGGTGACACGGCGACGGGGCGGCGCAGGTGCGCGCGGACGACTGGTTGGTCGGTCGGCCGGCGCACCTGGCCTCCCAGAGTACGAACCTCGATCCGGTGGTCGAGGGGCGGGCGATCAGCCTTCCCGCCCGTCACTCCAAGGTCCGCCGTGAGGGCTACCGCCAATGAGGTGTTCAAATGAGCGGAGCAAACTCCGCCGCAGTGAGGCCAGCCTGCCTGAGGATAGAGCGGAGCGTGCCGGATGCGTTTTGCGGGCTCCCGGTGCAAGGGCACGATGACGGCACGATGACGGCACGGTTCCCGCCTGAGCTTGACGTGGCAGCCTCGCTGGCTCACCTGCACACAGCCGACCTTGGCCAATGCAGCGATGACGTCGGTGCCGCCGGCGACCGGCAGCCCCGGCCTCACGCCGACAGCTGGACCGTCGCGATGATCGGAGGTTCGATCCCCTCGGGAAGACTCTCGTCTTCGAAGTGCAGCTCGAGTGCTTCCCGCAAATTCGCCTAGGCCTCGTCGACAGTCCGACCCTGGCTGGTCACCTCAACCTCCAGAGCACGCGCGACGTACCACCCGTCTTCATGCGTGACCGCTGCCGTGAACTGCACGCCGACCACTTCACGGCGCCGTGGTTCGCGCCGCGGAACGTAGGATGTCGCGAAGTCGCTGGCAGGTGGTTTGGCGCCCCCGGCCCCCCAAGAATGCGAACCTCGATCCCTTGGCCGAAGGGCCGGCGATCAGCCTGGCCGGCCGGCGCACCAAGATTCGCAGTGACGGGTGCCGGCGATGATGATCTCAGGCCATCTGCACCCGATGGCGGAGCCAGTCGGCGCACCAGGACTCGTCGACCTCGTGTGCAGCCACAGCCAGCATGGGTCGCTCGGCATCGTCGACATCGGGCGGATCCGGCGACCAGACGATCCCGTTGAGATCAAGGAAGAGGACACGCGGCCCATGCAGCACGCTTGTTCCCATCGGGGAGGGGGTGGTTCCACGCGAGCCTGCAGGTGAGTACTGCGGCCTTGTCGATGACGTCGGGGTAGAACTCTTGCCCGCCAATCCTGGTCGAAGGCGCGTGCAGCGCCGAATCAGCCAGATCGATCCTCGCCGCCTTCGAGAGCACCGCGGCCTCGATCCCGGTGACCTGCTCTGCCAGCCAGAGGCACTCGGCCAGGCTGAGGTATCGCATCACTTGGCGAGTCGGTCGAGGAGCTCCTTGTCTCGCTCCAGCAGCTTGCGAGCGCGGGTCACGAAGTCCTTGTCCTCCCGGACGCGCGCAACCTCAGCGCTGAGCGAG
>JAKATH010000153.1 GCA_021828055.1 Actinomycetes bacterium | reverse complement strand
CGGTCCAGGCGCTCGCCCGAGGCACGGCGCAGGATCGGTCCTTCCGTCCGCTCACCCACGGCCAGGTCGATCATCCGTGCGGTTCGGGGAACGTGGGGGATCACCGCGGGCTTGGAGCCCTTGCCCACGATCCGAAGGGTCCGGTGCCCACGCTCCAAGCCCAAGTCCTCGACGTTGGCACCACAGGCCTCGCTGACCCGCAAGCCGTTCAGTCCGAGCAGGACGGCGAGGGCTCCATGGACCTCGGGGCGGTGGACGGTCGGCCGGCGCGCGTGCTGGGCGGGGTTGGAGCCGATCCGTCCGTCGATGTGGGCGAAGCGATAGAAGCCGCACACCGTTGAGAGCCGCCAGTCGATCGTCGCCGCCGCCAGTCCCCGGGCCTCCAACGCCGAGCCAACGCGCGCTTGCTCAAGGGACCCGAGGGACGCACAGTGACATCTCTCGTCACTCCCACGCTCGCACCGCGGCATGGGGTGGAAGCTCTCGATTGGCGATGCCCTTCGCGATGATGCAGACGGCGGTTGTGGTCTCAAGAGCGCGGGGTTCGTAGGAGTCCACTACCGATGGCGCACTTCCGACGAAGCGGAAGTCGAGCGTGATGCCGTCGGCCGCGAGCGTGGCTGAGACGGCGTCGTGCGGGCCTCTCGGTGCGCCTGGCTCAAGGGCCGGAGGGAACCAGCAAGAGGCGAGGGCGGCCTCGTCCATCACCCAGATGGGACCTCGTGCGCCCACCGCTTCGAAGCGCCACGCTGGAAAGGGCCGTCGGCCTCGATCGGTCCAGAATGTCGCCTCCTCGTGCTCGGCGCTCGTGACAATCAGGGGAGCCGTCACCGGAGCAGGGGCCGGATGACCCAGGCCCCGGAGGATTCGCAGTGGCTCTTCGGGTACTCCAGCTGCCCCGTCGATCACTCCGGCGCCGTATGCCATCTTCGATTGTCCGTCAACGAAGCCGTCCTCGGGCCGATCCGGTGGCCCGACCAGCACGGTCGGACGCGGGTGGACGGTGACCGGGAAGTCGCGCCATCTGGCAAGAGCAGCCTGTGCGTCGGTCTCAGAGCATGTGACCGCGTCAGAATGGTACGAGCACCGCCGGTCCCTGGCCGGCGGTCGGGGAGCAGCCATGTCAGGCACGGCGGGGGGATTCGGGGGCACGTTGTCCTACCCCTGTGCTACCATATCTGACGTGCCTGTCCGGAAGAAGCGTTCGATCTCCATCCCTCCGGATCTCGATGCCTCCATCGAGGAAGCAGCCAAGGAGGCTGGGACGACGTACAGCGGGTGGCTGGCCACCACGGCGCGAAAGGAGCTCACCCTGCGCGCCGGTCTGGCCGCCGTTGCCGCGTATGAGCGAGACGAGGGAGCATTCAGCGAAGACGAGATCGCCGAGGCTGAGGCGTGGGCTCGAGAAGCTGTTACCCGGGGCCGGCGAAGCGGGACCCAGTCCCGCAGAACCGCGTAATGGGCGTGACCTACGACGCCGGGGCACTCGTGGCAGCGGACCGCGGCGAGCGAAAGATGTGGGCTCGCCATCGAGCCCTGCTCGAACTACGCCAGGTGCCCACCGTCCCGGCGCCTGTCGTGGCCCAAGGGTGGCGCGGCCGCAGCCGCCAGGCGCGTCTGTCGCGTCTCCTCGTCGGCTGCAATGTCGAAGAACTGGACGACGGTCAGGCGCGGCGCGTGGGTGAACTCCTTGCCAATGCCGCACGCGCCGATGTCGTCGACGCGACGGTGGTTGAAGGAGCCCTTCGCCGCAACGACGTCGTCGTCAGCTCGGATCCCGACGACCTCCACGTGCTCGCCGCTGCGGTTCACCGTCATCTCGAAGTAGATCGGCCGTAGTCGGTACGCACCTCGCGACTGCCTTCTACCGCTCGGACGTCCCGCCCCACTACCGCGCCGGACCTCCGTCTCCGAGGTGCCGTTCACGGGCACGCAACTCTCGCAAGCGGCCGGAGCAGAGATGACGACGTGGTGCACGGCGCGGTGTACACCGGCATCCCGAAGGAGCGTTCGAGTTCGGAGCGAGCGGCGATGAGCAGTGCACAACGCGACGCGTTGTCACGGCGGGCTGCGTGGCTCAGTCCGATGGTGGCTGCGTGAGTGGCGGGCCTGGAACCAGCGCTGACGCGCTGAGGACGATCGGGTCGAGCGCAGAGCCGAACTCGAGCACCAGCGCCATGACCTCGGTGAGGGTGAAGGGGATCTGGCCGTTGAGCTTCCGGCGGAAGTAGTCCTCCCGGTACAGCCCGCCGAACCTGACTGCCAGTTGCGCCGGGGCGTTCGATCCGAGGTGGGCGCGCAACGCGACGGCCATCTGATGCTGGAGGTACGCAACGGCGAGCCTCGGTTGCTCGCCCGGCGGCACCGCCCGCCAGGCGGCGACCGCGGCGATCCCGAATTCACGGGGTGTCTGGAGGTAGCTGGCAGGGCGGAAGCCGGGGGGCACGCCGACGAGGGTGAAGATGACGAACAGCCTGATGCGCCCGCTTCCACATCCCCAGCTCAGGAAGCCGTAGAGCGTCACGTGGGCGCTACGCGCCTCGGCCTGGACCAGTGCTCGCGGTGCCTCGCAGGGCGCCGGCCGGACCGGCGGAGCTGGCTAGTCCTGGAACAAGCGTAGGAAAACGTCCTCACGGAGCCAGATGACGGATTCTCTTGATCTGCCCGGTGTTTCGGGCAGATCAGCCCGGACTGCGGACGGAGCTCGGGCGATTTTCAGGTGAAGGGCGAC
>JAKATH010000152.1 GCA_021828055.1 Actinomycetes bacterium | reverse complement strand
TCCTCGGCTTCCAGGCGGAGGGGGCCGCGCCGATCGTCCTCGGCCATCCGGTGGAGCACCCCGAGACGGTCGCGACCGCCATCAGGATCGGGAACCCCGCCAGCTGGTACGCCGCGACCGCGGCGGCCGCCGAGTCCGGGGGAGCGGTGCGAGCGGTGAGCGACGCAGAGATCCTCGACGCCTACCGCATGCTCGCCAGCGAGGAGGCGGTGTTCTGCGAGGCGGCCTCCGCGGCGGCGGTGGCGGGGATGTTGAAGAGTGACATCCCATCCGGCTCCACGGTGGTGTGCGTGCTCACTGGCCACGGGTTGAAGGACCCCGACCTTGCGATCAGCCAGATCTCTGTGCCCTCGGTGATCGACGCGGACCTCGACGCAGTCCTCGAAGCGATCGGGCTCTGACCCCGAGCAGAGCCCCGACGCGGTCCGTCGGGGAGCGAGGGAGTGGGGACCGAGGGAACAGGGAATGTTCGGGGCGCACAGGATGTTGTCTCGAACCGCAGGGGGAAGCGTGCGACGCCGCTGGCCTGGCACCGCCGTCCCGCCCGGCGCCCGTCTGGTCGAAGACCGGAGTGTTTGCCGTGACCGCGGACAACCGCTACGATGGGCGCATCCCACCGGGCAACGGCGCGCAGGGCGGCGGCCCGAAGGCCGGTCCTGACCTGTGACGCCACCGGTGGTACGCGGGAGCAGGAGGCGTGGGGCGCTCGTCCTTCACCCGTGTTCCGTCCTCGCGCGGCGTGGCCTTGCCACAGCTCGCGCGACCCGTCATGAGATAGGAGACCGATGACTGCGGAAGAGCAGCTCGAACGGTCGGTGCTCGAGAGCAAGGAGCGTGACGAGCTCCATGCGATCGCGCAGGCGATGTCGCTCAAGACGACGTCGCGAACGAAGAAGTCCGACATCATCGACCGCATCCTGGAGGCGGCCGGCGTGACCTCGTCGAACGGGACGAACGGGCACGGCGCCGCCTCGGAAGCGGCCACGTCGACCAACGGGGCGACCCACGGGCCCCAGCGCGCCGTGGGGGCGTCGAGGGCGAAGACGGAGCCCGAGCCGGCGTCCGCCGCCGGTGACGCGGCGGCCGACGACCGTGCAGCCGGCGGGTCCGGCGCCGCGGCGGCCGTGAGCGGCACGCACGCTGGCGCCGAGGTCGCCGCCCTCGAGACCCTGCCCGTGACCGTGGCCGTCGAGACCGTGCCCGTCGACGCCCCGCAGACTCACGAAGGGGGTACGGCCAACGGCACCGGGCGTCAGGGCCAGCGCCAGCAGGGCCGCTACTCCCAGGCGGCCAACGTCGAGCCAGGCAACCGCCGGAACCGGCGCCGTCGCGGCCGCGAGCGCGGCCAGGTCGGCGGCGAGCGCGGCCAGGTCGGCGGCGAGCGCGACCTGCAAGGCGTGGCGAGTCAGGACGCGCCCTACCACGGCGAGCTCGTCGAGGTGCGCGGGCTCCTCGACCTGCGCGACGAGGGCTACGGCTTCCTGCGCTGCGATGGGTACCTGCCGTCGACGAAGGACGTGTACGTGTCGATCAGCCAGGCGCGCCGGTTCGCGCTGCGAAAGGGCGACTACGTCGAGGGCGCCTGCCGGCCCGCGTCGACCAGCGAGAAGTACCCGGCGCTCCTGCGCATCGACAAGGTGTCGGGCATGGATCCCGAGGCGGCCCGCCAGCGGCCTCGGTTCGAGGACCTCACCCCGCTCTTCCCCGACGACAAGCTGACGCTCGAGCTGCCCGGGGCGAAGGAAAACGTGACGGCGAGGATCGTCGACCTTCTCTCTCCGATCGGGAAGGGCCAGCGCGGGCTCATCGTGTCGCCCCCGAAGGCCGGCAAGACGACCGTCATGAAGCAGATCGCGCACTCCATCGAGGCGAACAATCCCGAGGTGCACCTCATGGTGCTGCTCGTGGACGAGCGGCCCGAAGAGGTGACCGACATGCGGCGGTCGGTGAAGGGCGAGGTCGTGGCATCCACGTTCGACCGGCCGTCGGACGAGCACACCGCCGTCGCGGAGCTCGCGATCGAGCGGGCGAAGCGGCTCGTCGAGCAGGGGCACGACGTCGTCATCATCCTCGACGGCATCACCCGCCTCGCCCGTGCGTACAACCTCGCGCAGCCGGCCACCGGCCGGATCATGTCCGGCGGCGTGGACTCCGGCGCGCTCTACCCGCCGAAGAAGTTCTTCGGCGCCGCGCGCAACATCGAGGAGGGCGGCTCGCTCACGATCCTCGCCACGGCGCTCGTCGAGACCGGGTCGAAGATGGACGAGGTCATCTTCGAGGAGTTCAAGGGGACCGGCAACATGGAGCTGCGCCTGGACCGACGGCTCGCCGAACGCCGCCTCTACCCGTCGATCGACGTGAACGCGAGCTCGACCCGCCACGAGGAGCTCCTCTTCGACCGCGGCCAGCTGCAGCAGGTGTGGAAGCTTCGCCGGGTGCTCAACGCCCTGGCGAGCGAAGGCAACGCCGCCGCCGGGCTCGAGCTGCTCATGGACAAGCTGCGCACGACCAAGAGCAACGACGAGTTCCTCGCAGAGATCGCCAAGGGCCCGACCCCGGGCGGCTGACCCGGCGCCGGGACGACCTGACGAGCCGATTCGAAGACGCAGAGAGAGCCGCAGACAGAGAAGGCGAGCCATCATGAAGGCAGACATCCACCCCACCTACGTGCAGGCCACGGTCCACTGCTCGTGCGGGAACACGTTCACCACCCGCTCGACCAAGTCGGACCTGCACGT
>JAKATH010000003.1 GCA_021828055.1 Actinomycetes bacterium | reverse complement strand
GCGCGCTCAGCGCGGGTGCGGCATGCAGAGCTCGTCGTACTCCGCGATGACGATCTCTCCGGCGTGCTCGCCGCACGCGGGGCAGTCGGGGTCCCGCCGCACCTTGAACGTGCGGAACGCCTCTTCGAGGGCGTCGTACGCGAGGAGCCGCCCGACCAGCGGGTCCCCGAGCCCGAGGAGCATCTTGATCGCCTCCAACGCCTGGATCGACCCGACGATGCCCGGGAGGACGCCGAGCACACCGGCCTCGGCGCACGACGGAGCGAGCTCGGGGGGGGGCGGCTCGGGGATGAGGCACCGGTAGCAAGGGCCGTGGTACGGATCGAAGACGGTAACCTGGCCTTCGAACCGGAAGATCGACCCGTGCACCACGGGAATGCGCTTCAGGAGAGACGCGTCGTTGACGAGGTAGCGCGTCGGGAAGTTGTCGGTGCCGTCGACGACGATGTCGTAACCGTCCAATACGTCGAGCACGTTGTCGGCCCCGAGCCGCACGTCGAAGGTCTCGACCGCGACGTCGGGGTTGAGCGCGCTCAGGGTCTTCTTGGCCGAGTCGACCTTGCGCTCGCCCACCCGGTCCATGTTGTGGAGGATCTGGCGCTGCAGGTTCGACTCGTCCACCACGTCCATGTCGATGATGCCGATCGTGCCGACGCCCGCCGCGGCGAGGTACAGGGCCGCCGGGGACCCGAGGCCCCCCGCGCCGAGGAGCAGGGCCTTCGAGTCCAGGAGCTTCTGCTGGCCCCTCTCCCCAACCTCGGGGAGGAGGAGGTGCCGCTGGTACCTGTTGCGCTGGTCGCTCGAGAGCGTGCGCGGCACGCTCCACGCGCGGCCTTCGTCCTTCCAGCGGTTGAAGCCTCCGGCCATGGAGACGACGTCTTTGTAGCCGAGGTCGGTGAGCGTCCTCGCCGCGAAGGCGGACCTGGTGCCGCCGGCGCAGTAGACGACGACCGGACCCTCCTTGCTCGGGATCCGGCCCTCCACCCCGAACTCGAGATTGCCCCGTGGCAGGTGGACGGCGCCTGGGATCGCTCCCTGCTCGTACTCGTCCGGCTCGCGGACGTCGAGGAAGGTGCAGGTGCCAAAACGCAGTTCGACCTCCTCGGGGTCGACCTCCATGATTGCGGCTCTCACCTGGGCCAACAGCTCGCGAGGCGTCGTCATGCTCGAATATCTTACTGGTCGAGTCAACATTCGGACGCGTGCCCGTGCCGAGGGGCGCGAGGTGGGACGAGCCCGGTCCAGGCGAGCGCCTGGGGGAAGCCGCCGGCCGGCAGACTGTGCACGTGGACGTGCATGACGCGGCGCGGGCCCGGCGGATGGTGCGGAGCTTCTCGTCCCAGCCGGTGCGACCCGACGTCCTCGACCGGCTCCTCGCCGACGCGCTGCGCGCCCCCACGGCAGGCAACACCCGCGGCGTCGCGTGGGTGGTCTTGCGCGGACCGGGCGAGACGTCGCGCTACTGGAACGCCGCGACCACCGAAGCCTGGCGCGCGAGCGCACGGCGCTGGCCCGGCATCGCCCGGGCGCCGGTGATCGCGCTCGCCGTCGCCAACCCGTCCGCGTACCTCGCCCGCTACGCCGAGCCGGACAAGGCACGCGCCGCCTCCGACCTGGGCCTCGCCGGCGCCGAGGACGCGTGGCCGGTCCCCTACTGGCTCGGCGACGCGGCCTTCAGCGTGATGACCCTTCTCCTCGGCGCCACGTCAGAAGGGCTCGGCGCCTGCTTCCTCGGCAACTTCCGTTCGGAGACCGCGGTGCTCGCCTCGCTCGGGGTGCCGGAGGGATGGCGCCTCTTCGGCGCCGTCGCGCTGGGCCACCCCGCCGGCGACGACCCCCGCTCCGCGTCACTCGACCGTCGCCCGCCCGGCGTCGGGGTGCGCCTGCACTACGGAAGGTGGGGCGCCGAGCGTCACTGAAGCGACCGGCGAACGCCCTCCACGATGCGGGCCACGGTCGGCATCGCCGCGTCCTCGAGCGCGTCGGCGGCCGGAAGGGGCACGTGGGGCGTCGTCACGCGGACGATCGGCCCGTCGAGATCGAAGAGGCGCTCCTCGGCGACGATCGACGCGACCTCCGCGCCCCAGCCGCAGAGCCGCGGGTTCTCCTCCACCGTGACGAGGTGTCCGGTCTCCGTGACGGACGCCGAGACAGTGGTCACGTCCAGCGGCACGAGGGAACGAAGGTCGATGACCGTGACCTCCACGCCTTCGCCGGCCAGCCGCTCGGCGGCTGCGAGCGCGCGGGGCACCATGGCGGCGAGCGCCACGACCGTCGCGTCCTTGCCATGGCGGCGTACCGCAGCGCAGCCGAGCTCGTCGACGACCTCCCCGTCGGGCACGTCGCCTTTCGCCGGGTACAGCGACTTCTGCTCGAAGAACAGCACCGGGTCCGGGTCCCTCACGGCAGCGGCCAGCAACCCGACCACGTCACGGGGCGTGGAAGGGGCCACCACCTTCAGGCCGGGGACCGCCATCGCCCAGTTCTCCACGCTCTGGGAGTGCTGGGCGCCGAAGCGCGCGCCGCCGCCGTTCGCGGACCGGATGACGAGCGGCAGCGACACCTGGCCGTTGGTCATGTAGCGGGTCTTGGCGATCTCGTTCGCCACGATGTCCCAGCACACCGCGAAGAAGTCCGAGAACATGATCTCGGCGATCGGGCGGAGGCCGGTCATCGCGGCGCCCATCGCCGCGCCGAGGATCGCCTGCTCGGAGATGGGGGTGTCGACCACCCGGCCCGGGCCGAACCGGTCGAGCAGGCCCACGGTCGCCTTGAACACGCCGCCGGCGGAGCCGACGTCCTCCCCGAGGAGCACGACCGACGGGTCGCGGTCCATCTCCTGGGCGATCCCGCGCGCGACGGCGTCGCGGTAGGTCATCTCCGCCACGACGAGCCTCCGTCCGCCCACACGTCGGTCTCCACAAGTGAGGAGTCCGGAGGCGGGCTCGCCTCCGCCTCCGTCGACGCGGCGTCGACCGCCGACCGCGACGCCTCCTCGATGCGCCGGAGGACCGACTCGTCGACCCCCGCCTCGAGCAGACGCGAGCGGTACCGGGGGATCGGGTCCCGCGCGAGCCACGCCTGCACCTCTGCCTCGGGCCGGTACTTCCCGGGGTCGGCTCTCGAGTGGCCGCCGTGGCGGTAGGTCTCCGCCTCCACGAGCGTCGGGCCGGCGCCGGCCCGGGCGCGCTCGATCGCCGCGCGCGCGGCGGCGTAGGTCGCGTCGGCGTCGTTGCCGTCCACCAGCACCGGGTCGAGCCCGTAGGACCGGGCACGATCAGCGGCCGGGTGCGCGACCGCCGTCACCGACGAGATGGGGGTGTACTCCATCCACCGGTTGTTCTCGCAGACGAAGACGACCGGCAGCTTCCAGACGGCGGCCAGGTTCAGCGCCTCGTGGAACGCGCCGATGTTGGTGGTGCCGTCGCCGAAGAAGCAGACGACCACCTCGCCCGTGTCCCGCAGCTTCGCCGACCACGCGGCGCCGTTCGCGATCGTGAGGTGCGCGCCGACGATCGCGTACGAGCCCATCATCCTGTGCGCCACGCTCGTCAGGTGCATCGAGCCGCCCTTGCCGGCCATCAGCCCTGCCTGCCGTCCCATCAGCTCGGCCATCACTGCGGTCATGGGGGCGCCGCGTGCGAGCGTGTGGTTGTGCCCCCGGTACGTGGCGAACGTGTAGTCCGACGGGCGCATCGCCGCAGCGAACCCTGCCGCGACCGCCTCCTGGCCGAGCCCGAGGTGGCTCGTCCCTTTCACGAGCCCTTGGAGGAAGAGGTCGTACGCGCGCTTCTCGAAGTCACGCATCTCGACCATCATCTTGTAGATCGACGTCCGCACCTCGATCGGAACCGGCCCGAAAGGAGCGGAGCCGACGCTGCGGCCGCCGGACGCCGAAGCACCTCCGCTCCTCCAGTCCTGCAGCTCCGTCATGGTCTCACCACTCCCGGGACTGTAGCGACCGGCAAACGATTGTGCACGCTCGAGCCGACTGCAGGCGCCGGTCCTTTTCGGCGGTGGGCTCCCGCGCTACGGCCCGACTCGGAGAGCGGGGCCGTCGGGACTTGCTCGCCTCGGCGCGCTGCTCCTCGTCCCCGAGCCGGCCCGCAATCGTGTCGCGGTCACCAGTTGCAGGCGATGTACTTCTGCTCGGTGTACTCGAGCATGCCTTCGTGGCCGCCCTCGCGGCCGAGACCGCTCTGCTTCACGCCGCCGAACGGCGCTGCAGGATCCGACACGATGCCCCGGTTGAGCCCGACCATTCCCGTCTCGACGGCCTCGGCCACGCGCAGGCCGCGGGCGAGTTCGGCGGTGTACACGTAGGAGGCGAGCCCGTACTCGGTGTCGTTGGCGAGGGAGATCGCATCTGCTTCGGTCGTGAAGGACACGACCGGGGCGACCGGGCCGAAGATCTCCGCTTGCAACAGGCTCGCGCCGGCGGGGACGTCCGCCAGGACGGTCGCCGGGAAGAAGTAGCCCGTTCCCTCCGGTGCGTCGCCGTCGACGACCGCGACGGCGCCCACGTCGCGCGCCTGGAGGACGAGCTCGCGCACCTTGTCCCTGCTCGACGCGTTGACGAGCGGGCCGAGCTCGACCCCTTCGTCGAGGCCCGGCCCCATCCGCAGGGCGCCCATCCGCTGCGCAAGCCGCTCGGCGAACTCCGCCGCGACGGACGCCTCGACGTAGAAACGGTTGGCGGCGGTGCATGCCTCTCCGCCGTTGCGCATCTTCGCGACCATCGCGCCGTCGACCGCGGCGTCGAGATCGGCATCCGCGAACACGACGAAGGGCGCGTTGCCCCCCAGCTCCATCGAGCAGCTGACGACGTTCTCGGCCGCCAGCCCGAGCAGCGTGCGCCCAACCTCGGTCGACCCCGTGAACGAGAGCTTGCGCACCCGCGCGTCGGAGAGCGCCGCGCGGGCCACGTCTCCGGAGTGACGCGAGGGCACGATGTTGACGACGCCCGGCGGAACACCCGCCTCTTCGAGAACCCGCCCGACTGCGAGCGCGGTCAAGGGAGTCTCGCTCGCCGGCTTGCAGACGACGGTGCAACCTGCAGCAAGCGCCGGTCCGATCTTGCGGGTGAGCATCGCTGCCGGGAAGTTCCAGGGCGTGATGAGCAGCGCGACGCCGATCGGCTGGCGCGTCACGAGGATGCGGTTCGCACCCGACGGCGCGGTCATGACCTCTCCCGCGTTGCGAACCGCTTCCTCCGAGAACCACCGGAAGAACTCCGCCGCGTACGCAGCCTCGCCGCGGGCGTCTCCGAGCGCCTTGCCGTTCTCGAGCGTCATCAGCCGAGCCAGCTCTTCGGCACGGTCCGTCATGATGCCGTAGGCAGTTCGCAGGACCTCGGAACGGTGCCGCGGCGACGTCGACCGCCACTCGGCAAGTGCGTGCGCCGCCGCATCCACGGCAGCGAGGGCGTCGTCGACCGTGCAGTCCGCCACGTGCGCGACGACTTCCTCGGTCGCGGGGTCGAGCACTTCGATCACCGACCCGCTCGACGCGTCACGCCACTGCCCGCCGACGAGGCATCCCGTCGGCACCCAGGAGAGCAGCTCGTCTGCGGCTCGCCGCGTATCGTGCCCCGAAGCGGTCGTGGTCATGGAGAAGTCCTCCGTGCGGCCTCGGGCCGCAGGATCCCGCGACCCATCAGTACGGGTTCGTCACGAACAGCTCCTGAGCCGGGAAGAGCGTCAGGATCTGCGGGCCGTCGTCCGTGACGACGATCTCCTCTTCGATCCGCGCGGCCGAGTAGCCGTCCGTCGCCGGGCAGTACGTCTCCAGCGCGAACACCATGCCGGACTCGATCTCCATCGGGTGCTCCAGCGAATTGAGCCTGCTGATGATCGGACGCTCGTGCAGCGCCAGGCCCAGGCCGTGGCCGAACTCGAGTCCGAACGCCTCTCTCTCGCTCTGAAGGCCGATGTCCTGCGCCGTCGGCCAGCCGCGTGCGATCTCGTCCGTCGCCACGCCGGGCTTCACCAACGCGATGGCCGAGTCCATCCACTCCCGTGCCCGCGTGTAGGCGTCGCGCTGGGCGGGCGTCGAGTACCCCACCGAGAAGCATCGGTAGTAGCAGGTGCGGTAGCCGTTGAACGCGTGCATCACGTCGAAGAACGCCTGCTCGCCCGGCCTGATCATCCGGTCCGAGAAATTGTGCGGGTGCGGCACGCAGCGCTCTCCGGAGACCGCGTTCACCGACTCGACGTCGTCGGAGCCCATGCGGTACAGCGTGTCGTTGACGAGCGCGACGATCTCGTTCTCCCGGACGCCGGGCTTCAGCGCCTCCGCGACGAGCTGGTAGGCGCCGTCCACCATTGCGGCAGCCCGTGACAGCAGCATGATCTCATCGGCAGACTTGAGCTGCCGAGCGTCGAGCATCACCTGCTGGCCGTCCCGAACGTCGATCCCCGCGCCATGGAGGGCGAAGATCGTGGGCGCGTCGATCAGGTCGATGCCGACCGGCATGTGCTCGACACCGGCTTGGCGCAGCACGTCGGCGATCTCTGCGACGGCTTCGTCGGCCAGTCCCGCGTCCGGCCCGACAGCGCCCCGCATCGTGCTCACCGCGGCGCGCGAGTTCGCTGGATCGAGCCACGGCGAGTAGAGCCGGTGATGCACCGCCGCGGAGCCGAAGTCCCACAGGACCGGCTCCGCGCCGCGCGCGAGGACGCAGTAGCGCGTGAGCTTGTCGCGCGTCCACTCTCCGATCGCGGTGCTGGTGATGTAGCGGATGTTGTTGCAGTCGAAGCAGAGCACAGCACCGAGCTCCGAGCGCTCGAGCGCCTCGCGCGCCCTGCGCAGCCGGTAGTCGTGCAAGCGGCGAAAGTCCACGCGCGCCTCGAAGTCCACCGCCATCGCGCCCGGTGCAGGTGGTGCGCGATGGCTGCGTCCGGCGTTGGTGATCATTGTGCTCACGCTACACCCCAATACCATTGCGGCTTCGTGCCGGCCGACGTCGGGACGAACCCCCGCCGACGCGGACAGGGGTCGCCCCGCCTGCTTGACCGTCCGGCAGGCGATCGGTACGGTGGCCGGAGATCGTCACGAGCGCAGCGCCGTGACGGCCCACTGCAACCACCGAGGAGGGACGTGGAGACCAGGTATCTCGGGAGCGGCGGCGACCGTCTCGGCGTGGCGGCGCTCGGGCTCGGGTGCATGGCGCTCTCTTCCATGTACGGCAGCCCGGTGGACGACGACCAGAGTGTCGCGCTCATCCGCCGGTCGCTCGACCTCGGCTGCACCTTCCTCGACACCGCCGACGCCTACGGCCCGTTCACCAACGAGCAGCTGGTCGGCCATGCGATCGCGGGGCGGCGCCACGAGGTCGTGCTCGCCACGAAATTCGGGAACGTCCGGCGCGACGACGGCGCATTCCAGGGCGTGAACGGCCGGCCGGAGTACGTCCCCGAGGCGTGCGACGCGTCGCTGCTCCGTCTGGGGGTCGACCACATCGACCTGTACTACCTCCATCGGGTGGACCCGAAGGTGCCGATCGAAGAGACGGTCGGGGCGATGGCCTCGCTCGTCGAGGCAGGCAAGGTCCGCCACATCGGCCTCTCGGAGGCTTCGGCTGCGACGATCCGACGCGCCCACGCCGTGCACCCGATCACCGCGGTCCAGTCCGAGTACAGCCTCTGGACGCGTGATCCCGAGCCCGAGGTCCTGCCGGCGCTGCGTGAGCTCGGGATCGGCTTCGTGGCCTACAGCCCGATCGGACGTGGGTTCCTCGGGGGCCGGTTCAGCGAACCCGGCGACCTCGCCGAGCGCGACGTGCGGCGCAACCACCCGAGGTTCTCGGCCGAGCACCTCGAGCACAATGCGACGCTGCAGGCGCGCCTCGGCTCTCTCGCCTCGAAGCACGGGAGGACGCCGGCCCAGCTGGCGCTCGCGTGGCTCCTCGCGCAGGGCGACGACGTGGTCCCGATCCCCGGCACCTCCGACGTGGCGCACCTCGAGCAGAACCTCGAGGCGGCCGAGATCTCCCTCGGCGAGGACGAGCTCGCCGAGCTGGCCGACGCGTTCCCCCCCGGCGCGGCCGAAGGAGACCGGTACCCGGACATGTCGCTCGTCAACCGATAGGTGCCGTCGCCCTCAGGTGCGGCGCAGCAGGCGGGCGGCGTCCTCAGGTGCGGCCCCTCAGGTGCCGTCGCCCTCAGGTGCGGCGCAGCAGGCGGGCGGCGTTCGTCCCCAGGACGGCGGCTTCGTCCGCAGGCTCGAGACCCAGAGCGCGCACCGTGCCGACCGGATCGGGATCGCCCATGTCGAAGGGGCGGTCGGAACCGAGCAGCACCCGGTCCGAGCCGAAGTCGTCGACGAGACGTCGGAGCTGGCTGGGGTCGTGGGTGACGGTGTCGAAGTGGAGGCGGGCGATCGACGACTCCAGGGGCTCGCGGAGCCGGCCGCGGGCGGCGGCCACCACCCGCTGGCCGTGCGCCAGCCGACCGCAGACCGCCGGCAGCGCCCCGCCGCCGTGCGCGAGGAGGACGCGAAGGCCAGGATGCCGCTCGAGAACCCCTGCGAGGACGAGACGGGCGCCGGCGATCGCGGTCTCCGCGGGGTTCCCGACCGTGTTCCACAGGTAGTGGTCGTCGAGGGCGCGCAGGCTGATGCCACGCGTGGCGGGGTGGACGAACAGGATCGCACCGAGCTCCTCGGCAGCGGCCCAGAACGGCTCCAGCGCGTCGTCGCCCAGGTAGTTCCCCGCGCTCGCCGCGAGCTCCACCCCCGACAGCCCGGCCGCACACGCTTCGCTGAGGACCGCCACCGCCTCCGCCGGGTGGTCGATCGGCACGGCTCCCACCGCGCTGAACCTCTTCGGGTCCGAGGCGACCAGGCGCGCGAGCGCCGCGTGCTGCACCTCGCAACGCCGCCGAGCCTCCAGCGCGGGCAGCTGCATCGGGAGCAGCTGCACCCAGGGCGAGACCAGAAGATGGTCGACGCCGGACGCGGCCGCCTCGGCCGCCATCCGGGCCGGGTCGATGAACTCCCCCACGACGGAGGTGAGCTCCCTGCCGCCCGCGAACAGCCGCGCACGGCCTGTGACATCTCGCAGCTCGGCGAACGACGGGTCCAGCGCGTCGTCTCCGGCGAACAGGTCGCCGACGACGATGTGCGCGTGGGCGTCGACCACGCCGAGCGGCGGCGCGGCGGCGCTCATGGCCTGTGCGCGGCGGCCGTCGTGCCGCGCAGCACGTCGTCGGGATCGTGGCCGAGGTCCCGGAGCACCACTCGCGCCGCGTTGCGACCCGGGACGCCGGTGATGGACCCGCCCGGGTTGGTCGTGGCGCCGGTCTGGTAGAGGCCGGCCAGCGGCATCCGGTGGGCCGCCCACCCGGGGGCGGGGCGGCCCGGACCGCTCTGCGCGAGGCCGCGGTCCCCGCCGTGGAACGTGCCGCGGACCATGTGGCGGTTGGACGCCTCGAAGTCCGGCGGTGCCTTGACGAGCCTCGCGAGGATGTGCTCGTCCGTGTAGCCCGGGGCGAACCGGCGGAGGTGGTCCAGCTGCCGGCGGGCGTGCGCCTCCTTGGCCGCCGGCCACTCGCTGGGTCCGCCGGGTGGCTCGTACGCCTGCTGGCTCAGCAGCTTCACGGTGTGGTGGCCCTCGGGCGCCCGCCCGGGGTCGACGAGCGTCGGCGTCGCCACCAGCATCCATGAGACGTCCGACACGAACCGGCCGTGACGCAGGTCGAACCCGATCCGCAGCACGTCCTCCGGCCACCCGACCGTGCCCGCGGACACGGCGGCGACGGGGCCTTCTCGGGTCTCGAAGACGGGCGCGACGTCGCTCAGGCAGTAGACCCCGAACCCTGGGATGCCGACGTCGTAGGTGCGCACTGCGTACTCGAGCTCGATGGGCCAGGTGCCGGCGGGCACCATGTCGACCAGGTGCACGACGTGGATCGTGGAGACGACGGCACGCTTCGCGCGGAACCGGTCGCCGGAGTCGGTCTCGACGCCCACGCAGCGGCCACCTTCGACGAGGAGGCGCACGACCGGTTGGTTGCAGCGCACCTCCCCTCCGTGGGACTCGAGGTAGGAGACCAGCGCGTCGACGAGGCGCCCGGAACCCCCGAGGAGCACGGACCAGCTCCGCTGCTGGCGCCCGAAGACGATGCTGTAGGCGAGCGTGCCGGTGCCCGGGACGTCGAGCGCCTGGTTGGTCTGGAACGCCATCCACATGAGGAACGAGCGCGCGTGAGGGCTCTCGAACTCGTGACGGATCACGTCCCACGCGCTCAGCACCCGGCGCCGCTGCCACACCCGTCCCCGAGGGTGCTCCGAGAGGAGCTGGTCGACCGAGGGGCCGAGCCCGAAGGGCGTGTGCTGGGCACGCGAGAAGATCTGCTTCACCTCGTCGTACTCGTCCAGCAGCCGATCGTACGCACGCGCGTCTGCGGCCGAGAACCGCCCGAACTCGGCCACCGTCGCCTCCCGGTCGAGCGACATGGTGAAGTGCTCGCCGTCGGGAAAGGCCACGTGCGCGACCGGGTCCGGGTCGGCGTAGGAGATCCCGTAGTCGGCGACGATCCCCAGCTCGTCGTCGACGAGCAGGGGGTTCGCCCGGAGAAGGGTGTGGCCGGTGGCGCAGCTGTCGACCGCGTAGCCCGGAAGGAGCAGTTCCTCGGTGACCGCACCTCCGCCTGGGATGCCGTTGGCTTCCAGGACGAGGCAGCGGTAGCCCGCCTTGGCGAGATAGCAGGCGGTGATCAGGCTGTTGTGCCCCGCGCCGGCGACGACGACGTCGGCGTCCTCCACGCTCGCCCCCTTCCCGTGACGCCGCCGCTGCAGCGCGTTGACACTCTGCTCGTGGCCATGATACGCAATCGGTTGCACGCGGTCGACCGGCACCACGACGACCCACCCGCGGGCTCGGTGAGGGCCAGGTTGCAGGCGGCCGGCGGCTTCACGATCCGACCGAGCGGAGGGGAAGATGGCCGAAGAGCACGGGTCCGACTCGAGGGTGGCGACTGCCGCGGCGCACTGGGGACCCCGTTTCGTGAACAACGGCACCGACTACCTCGACTTCGAGCGAACCCTCGCCCGGATCTCGCGCTGGGAGGACTGGTGCCGCGAGTGGGGGCGCACCGCCGAGGGGTACGAGGCGATCGCCCGCGAGGCCGAGAAGGCGACACGGGTGGTGACCGCCATGGAGGCGTGGCGGCGCGCCGCGATGTGCTGGCACTGGGCGAAGTTCGTCTTCGTCATCGACCCCGATCAGCAGCGTGCAGCCAGCGATCGCACCGTCTCGTGCTTCGCGAAGGGCGCGGCGGGGCTCCGCCCTCCGGCTGAGCTCGTCTCCGTGCCCTATGGCGACACCCGGCTCCCCGCGTACCTGCGCGTCCCCTCCGCCCCTGGGACCGACGAGGTGCCGCCCCCCGTGGTCGTCATGGCGCCTGGCCTCGACTCGGTGAAGGAGGAGCTGCAGGCGACCGCCGAGTACTTCTTGGCCCGCGGCATGGCCGTGCTCGCGCTCGACGGGCCCGGGCAGGGAGAGAGCGAGTACGAGCTGCCGATCGAGCCCGCCTACGAGAAGGTCGCGACCGCCGCGGTGGACTTCTGCGAGAGGCGGCCGGAGCTCGACGCCGCGCGGGTCGGCATGTTCGGCGTCAGCCTCGGCGGTTACTACGCAGCCCGCGCGATGGCGTACGAGCCGCGCCTGCGAGCCGGGGTCGCGCTCGCCGGCCCTTACCGCTTCGACCTCGAGTGGGACCGCCTCCCTCCGATGACGCGCGACACGTTCCGCCATCGCTCCCGATCGGCAGACGACGACGCGGCGAGGGCGTACGCGGCGACGCTGACGCTGGAGGACGCCGCAGCCCGGATCGTCAGCCCCTTGCTCGTGGTGCACGGGGCCCAGGACACGCTGGTCGGCAGGGTGCATGCCGACCGGCTCGCCGCCGAGGCGCCGGGGGCAGAGCTGCTCATGTACGAGGACGGCAACCATGGCGTGGCGAACCGGGCCTTCGAGTCCCGGTCGGCCTTCGCCGACTGGCTCGGCGCCCGGCTCGGTGCGGGTCCGCCGGCGCCCGGAGGCTGAGGGACCCGGCGGTCAGAGCAGCCCGACGAGCTCCAAGTCGGCGGCGAGCGCAGCGACCTCGCCGGCGCCCGGAGGCTGAGGGACCCGGCGGTCAGAGCAGCCCGACGAGCTCCAAGTCGGCGGCGAGCGCGGCGACCTCGCCGGCGCCCGGAGGACGCAGCGGGGGACGGACCGGTCCACCGGACATCCCGAGCAGCCCAGCCCACGCCTTGAGCCAGGGAATCGGGTTCACCTGGTCGCTCCTCCAGCGTCGGTGCAGCCACTTCTCGGCCACCTCACGCACCGGTGCGAGGGTCGCAGCGACCTCGGTCGCCTTGTCGAAGTCTCCTGCGAGCGCGGCCCGCGTGTACTCGAGCATCGGCCGCCACCCCGGCGTCTGATAGAGGTAGGGCGCAGCCGACGACATGTGCACGCGCTGGCCGTGGTCGCGCATGTCCGTGAGGAGCTCCGTCTCGGAGGGTTCACAGACGAGGATGCGGTCCCCCACGCGCGACTGCACCTCGAGGTAGCGGGCGTGGGGATGCCCCACCTTGATGCCGCAGATGTTGTCGATGTCGGCCAGCCGGTCGAGCAGGTCGAGCGCGAGGGGCGGGCCTGCGTAGCCGGTGTCGAAGATCCACACCCCGATGTCGACGGCGTCGCAGACTGCCGAGTAGAAGTCGTAGATCCCCTCGTCGACTCCGAGCGGCAGGTAGGGCCTGATGACGACGGCGAAGTCTGCGCCAGCTGCCTCGGCGTGCCGCGTGAGCTCGACCGTCTCCTCCACGGAGTGGTGGCCGGTGTGGGCGATGACCGGGGTCCCTTCCCCCGTCACCTCCACCACGGCCTCGACTTGGCGCCGGCGCTCGGCGACCGAAAGAGCCCAGAACTCGCTCATCACGCCCGTGCAGAAGACGCCGTCCACCTCCAGGTCGTCGACGAGCCTGGTGACGTCTGCGGCCAGGGCGCCGAGGTCCATCCGTCCCGCCCGGTCGAAGGGGCTCGTCGTCGCCGCCCAGATGCCGACGAACGTGCGCTCGGCGGCTGCCTTCGCGTCCGACTTGGCGTAGTTCATCGCTCCACCCCCATCGTCTCGGCGACCCAGTCGGCGACCAGGGCGCGCGCCTGCGGCCACACGTTGTTCAGGACGTGGACCCCCTCGGGAATGACGACCGTCGTGACCGTGCCGGCAGCCTCCGCCGCGACCCGCTCCCCGTGCGACGGCGGGGACGCCGGGTCGTCGCCGCCGAAGACCTGGAGGATCGGGACGGTCACCTTGTCCAGCACCCCTGACAGGGTGATCGCCTCCATCGTCGCGGCGGGGTCGTCCCCCAGGTGCTGGTACTGACCGACCCTGGAGAGCGGCTCCATCGTCGCGAACCTTCCCGCGGGCGTGTACCAGCTCGACATCGCGAAGGCTGCCTCGACCCGCTCGTCGACGGCCGCGGTCCGCACCGCGAAGAGGCCGCCGTAGGAGATGCCTCCGACGGCGAACCGGCCCTCCACGTCGTCCCTCGCCGACAGCACGTCGAGCACGGCCTGGACTGCCCGCTCGTAGTCGGGGCGCAGCTTCATCTCGAAGCTCACGGAGCCCTGGCCGGGCCCGTCGAACGCGGCGATCGCGAGACCGCGCGCCAAGAGGTGCTCTGCCAGGTTGTACAGCTCCTCCTTGGTCGAGTCGGCGCCGGGCAGAAGGACGGCCACCGGTGGGCGCGGCGCGTCCGGTGCGGTGGCGGGCACCCGCACGTACCCGTGGAGCAGGACACCTTCGAACGGGACGTCCACGAGGTCCATCGGAGGGTCGACCAACAGGGCGGCCTTGGCCCAGTAGCCGGCCATCTGCTCGAGCGCCCCCGCGTAGGCGTCTTCGTCGTGGCAGAACATGAAGCTCGCCCAGTGGCAGCACAGGCCGGCGCGGATGTACTCGTCGCCTGCGGTCACACGCCGTCCCGAGGCCGCCGCGCCGTCACCACGTGCGCCGTGCTCCGCCGCCAGCGCGAGCCAGCTGGAGCACCACTGCTCGTAGTCGGAGATCGCCTTCTGCTGGCGGTCGAACTCGAACGGCGTCACGTAGTTGGACAGGATCCGCCAGGTGAACCGGCGGTACATCGACTCCAGACGGTCATCCACGGTACGCCTCCGCTCTCCCTTCAAAGGACGCCGCCTCCCGACCGAGGCGTCCGCCGGTGCTCTCGCCCAGGGTGAAGCCCGTCGACGTCGTGCGCGCCCTCCGCTCTCCCGGTCCCGCGAGCGTCAATTCTGGCTCGTCACCGAGCCGGAGTGCACCGCCGCCGCCGAGCTCGAGACGGCTCCCTCCTCGATCGTCCCGCCGAGATACAGGGCGCGCATCTGGGGGTTCGCCAGCACCTCGGCGCCCGTGCCCTCGAGCCGCACACGGCCTGCCTCCATGACGATGCCGCGGGTCGCCCGCTCGAGCCCGGCTCGGACGTTCTGCTCGACGAGCAGGACGGTCCGGCCGTTCTCGTGCATCTTGACGATGCTGTCGTAGATGATCTTCGCCGCACGAGGCTCCAGGCCCATCGACGGCTCGTCGAGGGACACGAGAACGGGATCGAGCATCAGGGCCCGTGCAAACTCCACCATCCGCTGCTGGCCGCCCGACAGGGCGCCCGCGCGGTCCTTCCCCCGTTCGCTCACGATCGGGAACATCTCGCACACCTCGGCGTAGCGCCGCTTCACGAGGTTGCCGTCGGAGATCAGGAATGCGCCCAGCTCCACGTTCTCCCGGACGGTGAGCTCGGGAAAGAGGTTGCGCGCCTGCATCACCTGCACGATCCCCTGCTTCAAGATCTGGCGAGGCGCAGCTCGGGCGATCGACTTTCCCTGGAACTCGAGCTTGCCCACTCTCGGGTGCAGCAACCCGCTCACGAGCTTCATCAGGGTGGACTTCCCCGCACCGTTCGGCCCCACCACGCAGGTGAGCGAGCCCTTCTCCACGACCAGGTCGACGCCGCGCAGTACGTCGCTGCCACCGTACCCGGCGAACACACCCTCGAACACGAGCATCAGTGGACCCCCGCCCGTGAGAGGTCCGTCTCGCGCATGTCGGTCCCGAGGTATGCCTCGAGGACCAGCGGATCCTGCCGCACCTCGTCGGGGCGACCGGAGCACAGCGTCCGCCCCTGGTGCATGACGCATACCTTGTGGCACAGCCCCATCACGAACTCCATGTCGTGCTCGACCACGACGAACGTGATGCCCTCGTCGTTGAGCGCCCGGATTCGGCTCGCCAGGTGGCGCAGCAGCGTCGGGTTGATGCCTCCGGCCGGCTCGTCGAGGAGGATCACTCGGGGGCGGGCGATGATGATGCAGCCGAATTCGAGCAGCTTCTGCTGGCCATAGGAGAGGTTGCCCGCCATCTCGCTCGCCAGCCGGGTGAGGCCGACGAAGTCCAGCACCTCCTTCGCCCGTGCGCGCTCGGAGGCCGACGACCAGCGCGACAGCTCCGAGCGGAAGCCGCCGCTGCGCTGCGCCGCCACGTGGAGGTTCTCGACCACGTTCATTCGGGGGAAGATCCTCGTCAGCTGGAACGTCCTGCCGATGCCCCGGTCGAACACCTTGTCGGGGCTCAGCTTCGTGATCTCGTCGCCGTCGAACCGGACGCTGCCCGAGTCGGGCTGCTCGTACCCGGTGACCACGTTGAACAGCGTCGTCTTCCCGGAACCGTTCGGGCCGATGAGGCCGCTGATCTGCCCGTCCTCGAACGACAACGTGCAGCCGTCGAGCGCGTGGATGCCGCCGTAGGTCTTCGCGACCTCCTGGATCTCGATGAGGCTCACGACCCGCCACGCTCCGAGGGAGCGGCGCCCGGCGCCGACGCGATCATCGATCCCGCGGTGACGCTCCCTCCGACGCCGCGTCGCTCCTCCGCCCGCCGCCAGCGGCTCGCGAGGAAGGACCGGTACCGGTCGGCGAGGCTCGGCACGATGCCCCTCGGAAGCGCCAGCAGGATCACCACGAAGAGCACTCCGTAGATGATCAAGTACAGTGTCGTCGCCCCGAACTGGATCTCGAAGTACTGCTGCAGCGGGCCGAGGAGAAGCGCACCGAAGACGGGGCCCGACAGCGTCCCGAGGCCGCCGACGAACGCGAATACTGCGAGGTAGAGGTCGTAGAACGGTGTGAACGCGAACTGCGGGAAGACCTGTCCGACGAAGATCGCGTAGAGGCCCCCAGCGATCCCGACGAAGAACGCCGAGAGCATCAGCGCGAGCAGCTTGGCCCGCGTGACCTTGATGCCGAGCCCCTTCGCCCTGTCCTCGTCGTCCCGGATCGCGAGCAGCCCGAGCCCGAACTTCGAGCGTCGCACGGCCCATGACGTGAGCAGACCGACGGCGGCGGTGCCGAGCGCGATGTAATAGAAGGGAAGGTTGAAGTTGTTGCCCGACCACGATGGAGGAGTCACGTTCATGCCGCTCGAGCCGCCGGTGATCGACGGGAAGTTGAACGCCAGCAACTGGAAGATGAACATCACCGCGATCGTGAGCACGATGAACGTGTGCCGCCTGACCCTCAAGACGAGCAGGCCCACCGGCACCGCCACGGCCGCCCCGGCGAGACCGGCGAGGGGCACGATGGCGAGCTCGCTCACGCCCGACGTGATGCCGAGGTGGAGGATGAGCAGCGCCACGGTGTACTGGCCGAAGCCGTAGTAGACGGCGTGCCCGATCGAGATGTAGCCCGAGTAGCCCGAGAAGATGTTCCAGCCGACCACGGCAACCAGGAAGAACATCGTGAACACGCCGATCGACGTCACTGCTGGGTTCGTGAAGACCAGCGGGAAGGCGGTCAGCGCTGCGAGCAGCAGGATCCACGACGTCGCCCTCGTGCGCTTGGAAGGCGAGAAGGGGTCGCGGAACGCGCGGTCGATCTCCGCGGGGCTGAGGAGCTCGGGGGCTGCTTCTGCGACCGCCATCACTGCGCCCTCGCGATGCGGCGGCCGAAAAGGCCTTGCGGCCTGAACATGAGCACGAGCGCGAGCACGAGATAGAAGACCGTCTGGCCCCAGACCGGCGACCACACGACCGCGACGACGTCCTCGATGACGAGCATCAGGATGGCAGCGACCCCTGCTCCCCAGACGCTGCCGAACCCGCCGAGGATGACGATCACGAGCAGCCGCGAGATGAGGTCGTAGGAGCTCGCCGCGTTGAACGGGGTGGTCATCCCGAAGAGCATCCCGCCCGCCGCGCCGAGCCCCACTCCGATGCCGAGCGTCAACGCCGAGACATGGTCGACGTTGATGCCGACGAGCTTGGCGGCTGTGAGGTTCTGCGTGGTCGCACGAAGGCTGCGGCCGAACTTCGTGTGGTAGAGGATCCAGAACAGGGCGGCGAGCAGCACCGCGCTCAGGCCGAAGGCGAGCAGGTACACGTTCGGGAAGTCCAACGCGCCGAGGTGCACAGAGCCTGTGCCGTACGACGCGTTCACCTCCACGAGTGTCCCGCCGAAGATGAGGTCCAAGACGCCCTCGATCACCACCGCCGTGGCGTACATCACGAGCAGCGACATGATCACCCGGTCGCGCTTGATCGGCCGGAGCAGCAGCATGTACACGGCGTAGCCGAGCGTGAACATGATCGGGATCGTGAGCAGGAGGGTGACGAACGGGTCGACCCCCAGGTGCGAGGCGAACGTGTAGGTGAAGTACGCGCCGAGCACCACGATGATCCCCTGGGCGAAGTTGATGACCTCCATCACGCCGAAGACCAGCGTGAGCCCCGCCCCCATCAACGCGTAGAGCGCGCCGGCGAGGATCCCGTCCACGATGCCTTGCAGGACTAGCACGTCATCGCTCTTTCATCGTCCTTCCGAAGGTCCACCTGTCCAGCCGGTGCCGCCGCGACGGTGAACGGACCCTGCAGCAGCTCGGCACGTTCGCCGCGACGGCGGTCGGTGCTGGGCAGCCCGTCGAGGGCTGCCCAGCACGCTCTCGCCGGCACACCGCGAACGACGTGCCGTGGTGCCGCTCAGTACCTGCTCTTCCCCCACTTCGGCTTCGGGTTCATGACCTTGGAGCTTCCCGGCGCTGTCGCCGGCAGCACCTGGAGCTGCTTGCCGTGCTGCCACTGGAACACGAACGGTCTGGCGCACGCGTTCTGCCCTGTCGGCTTGAAGCACACGGGGCCCTGCACGCTCGTGAACTTGGCTTTGGCAGAGTGCAGGTACGCCATCAGCTTCGCGTTTGTCAGCGTCTTGACGTGGTCGACCGCTTCGCGGAGGACCTGTGCGGCCGAGAACGCCTCTGCCATGTTGGCGCTCAGGAGCGACACCGACTTGACGTGGATCTCCTTCTCGAGGATCTTCTCCATCTCCGCGTTGACCGCACCCTCGTTGGCGCCGGGGTACCAGGTGTTCGGCCACATGACGCCTGTCGTGTTCTGCTTGCCGACCGCCTTCACGAAGCCGGTGCCCTGGTCCGGGCCGGAGACCTCGAAGAGCGCTGTCGGGTTGTAGCCGGAGCTCACGAAGTCCTTGATGAGGCCCTCGCCGTCAGGCGGCTGCGACCCGATCGCCACGATCTTGGCGTGCGTCGCGGCGATAGCCGAGGCGATGGGCGAGAAGTCGGCCGTCTCCAGCGGGTACACCTTGAAGACGGCCGTCGTGAACCCCTTGGAGTCGAGGTACTTCTTGATGCCTGTCACGATCGGCTCGTTGAACGGTGTTGTGATCGCCGCGTAGGCGACCGGCTGGGGCTTGTAGACCTTGGCCACCCACTTGGCGAAGGAGATGCCCTGGTAGATGGCGGAGGCGCTGACGTCGAACACGTTGTGCAAGCCGGCTTCGAAGACCGACGGGCCGCCGCCGATGCCTTCGAGGAGCGCCATGTGGTAGCGGTTGGCGACGACCGACGCCGGCTTCGTGAGCAGCGTCGAGTACGGGCCGACCAAGAAGTTGACGTGTGTGACGGTGATCAGCTTCTGGTAGTCGGTGGTCACCTGCGTCGGGCTCGAGCCGTCGGACAGGAACTTGAAGACCACCTTGTGCCCGAGTATCCCGCCGTGCTGGTTGGCCCAGGTCTGGAATGCCTGGTACCCCTGCTCCGTGGTCTTGCCTGTGGCCGAGAAGTCGCCAGACAGGGACACCGAGGCACCGATCGTCACCGTCCCGTGCAGCGCGTCGCGCTTCACCGGGCGGGCCGCAGCGGTTCCCGCTCCGAGAGCGGGCGCTGCCATCGCGGCGACGGCCACCGCCGTCGCGAGTGCGGCTCCCCGCCGCCGTCGGCCGGTTGACAGGAACCGACCGATCAGGTGTGTTCGCTTCATGTGCTCCTCCCCTCGCACTGCCGGACATGTGCCGGCCGATTGGCATCGCTGCTACGTGACACTGCCACGGAAGTTGGCCGCCGCACGGTCAGGTCGACGGCGCCCACGTGCACCGGTCGCCGTCGACGGTCCAGATCGTCTCGGCCGGCGGCGGGGCCCAGAGCTCGACGAAGGAGAACTCCTCGTCCCCGTCGTTCTCGAACCAGTGGACCTCTCCCGGGCCGACGAGCACGCTGGTCCCCGCGCCGAGGCGGGTGGACTCGACCGCCTGCCCGCTGCCGGTGTGCAGCATCCCGCTGCCTCCCAGCACCCAGAACACGTGATGCGAGTCGACGTGGTAGTGCGCCGCCGCCGTGTCGCCGGGGTGGTACACGATGCGGTCAGCCCGCAGGTGGCTCGCTCCGACCGGCACGTCGTCGGTCACGAGATCGAGCCGGTCGCGCGTGTCGCGCGTGGACCCGAAATGCGGGAGCTCTTCTTCCGTGAACACCTTCGACATCGCCTCGCCCCCCTGGCCATCCGGCCCGGGCTCCGTGTGCACTCGATTGCAAGAGTACAATACGAGCGTCACCCGCGGCGGTCAATAGCTTTGCAATAGGTTTTCGGCAGGTCCGCGCAAGTGTCGCGGGCGCCCGAGGTGGCCGCGAGGGAGGTGGTGACGGCGGGACAGAGGGCCCGGACGAAGACGACGAAGGAGCCGGCAGCGGGAGCCCTTGGCGTCGAACGGGACCACGCCGTCGTCATGGACGACGGCGTGGCGCTGCGTGCTGACGTCTTCCGACCCCTCGAGGGCGGCCCGTGGCCGGTCATCATGTCCCTCGGCCCCTACGGGAAGGGGTTGCCGTTCTTCGAAGGCGTCTTCGCGGAGCGCTACGAGCGCCTGGTCACCGAGCGTCCCGAGGTCCTCGACGGATCGTCGGGGTCGCACCTGTGCTGGGAAACCGTCGACCCCGAGCAGTGGGTGCCGCTGGGCTACGCGGTCGTCCGTGTCGACTCACGCGGTGCGGGACGGTCAGCCGGACGGCTCGACATCCTCTCTTCGCGCGAGGTGCGCGACTACTCGCTGGCGATCGAGTGGGCGGGAACCCGGCCGTGGTGCAACGGCCGGGTGGGACTCGCCGGCGTCTCCTACTACGCGATCAACCAGTGGCTGGTCGCGTCGCTGCGGCCTCCGCACCTCGCCGCCATCATCCCGTGGGAAGGGGCGGCCGACCACTACCGCGACATGACCCATCACGGCGGCATCCTGTCGAACGGGTTCTTCGACGGCTGGTACCCGCGGCAGGTCCGCTCGATGCAGCACGGCCTCGGAGCCCGCGGGCCGAAGAGCCCCTGGGTGCCCGACGGCCTCGCGTCCGGTCCGGAGACGCTCGACGAGGGCGACCTCCATCGCCTGCGAGCGGACTACCTCGCCGAGATCCGATCCCACGCGTTCGACGACGCCTGGCACCAGGAACGCAGCGCGTCGCTCGAGCGGATCGACGTGCCGCTCCTCTCGGCGGCCAACTGGGGAGGTCTCGGCCTGCACAGCCGGGGCAACTTCGAGGGCTTCGCGCAGGCGGCGTCGGCCGCCAAGTGGTTGGACGTCCACACCGGGCGGCACGAGGAGGCGTTCTACACACCGGCCGGCCGGGAGCTGCAGCGGCTCTTCTTCGACCGGTTCCTCCTCGGCCGGACCAACGACTGGGAGCGCCGTGACCCGGTCTCGTTCGTGGTGCGCGACGCGGAACGCGGCGAGCTGCGAGCCGGAGGGGCCGCGTGGCCGTTGCCGGGCACCCGCTGGGAGCGCTGGTGGCTGGAGGGTCCTCGCAGGCTCCGGCGTGCCGGCGACGGCCCCCCCGCCGACTCGGGCCGCGTGTCGTTCAGCGCCGGCGGCGAGGGGGCGACATTCGTCTCCGACCCGCTCGACGCGCCGCTCACGATCGTCGGGCCGGTGTCGGCCAGCCTGCACGCCGCGAGCTCCGGCACCGACGCCGACCTCTTCTGCACCCTGCGGGCGCTCCGTCCGGACGGCTCGGAGGTCGACTTCAGGGGGGCCAACGACCCTCGCGCGCCACTGTCCCAGGGGTGGCTGCGGCTGTCGCAGCGCGAGCAGGACCCGAGACGCTCACTGCCCTGGCGCCCGTGGCACACCCACCGCACGCGCATGCCGCTGCGACCCCGAGCGGCCTACGAGGCCGAGGTCGAGCTGTGGCCTACGTGCGTGCGGCTCGGTGCCGGCTGCCGGCTCGCGCTCAGCGTCGGGGGCTCCGACTTCGGGCGACCCGATGCCGTCGGACCCTTCTACGGGTCGGGGCCGTTCCGCCACGACGACCCCGACGACCGCGCCGAGACCTCGGGCGTCACCGTCGACCTGCTCACCGGCGCACGCGTCCCTTCGTCGGTGCTCCTGCCCGTCGTGGACCTCTGAACCGCGCTGAACCGCGCTGAACCGCGCGACACCCCCGCGCCGGCGAAGAGCCCCATGGCATCGCCCTGCCGGCACGACCTCGTCACCAACCCCACACGCGCCAATCCCTACGGCCCGGGGCAGGAGCCCCATGGCATCGCCCTGCCGGCACGACCTCGTCACCCCTCGGGCCCCGGCTCCTCGCAGAAGGGCTCGGCGCCGAGCACCCGGCGTTCCTCGCACCGAGCAGGGAGGCGTGCCGTCGGCGGCGCGGGACCAGGAGGCGAGCGTCGGTGCGGGAGGCCTGCGGCCCGTACGCGGCCCTGGTGCCGGAGCAGGGCGACGTCACCCCCGTCGCCGTCGACGTGGAGCAGGTCCTCACCCTCTTGGAGCGTCAACGAGCCGACGCCGACGACGGCGGGCACGCGCAGCGAGCGAGCGACCTCGATCAGGTGGGCGGCGCCGCTCCCCGACTCGGCCACGAGCCCGGCGGCGACCCACAGCGCCGGGGCGAGCTGCGGAGTCGGCCGATGGAGCACCACCACGTCGCCGGGCACCACGCGCCGAAGGTCTCGTGCCGCCGAGAGCCGGCGAGCCGGGCCGGCGGCCGCCCCGGCGACGACGCCCTCGCCGCCGAAGTGCTGACCGTTGACGCCGATCACCCGCTGGACCAGCGCCTGCCACCGCAGCGTGCGGTGCCGGTGCCGGTGCCAGTCGCCGGCGACGGGCCGGCTGAGAAGCTGGCCGACCTCCTCGACGGAGAGGCTCCAGAGCTGCTCGGGATGTGCGAGGACGCCGCGCGCGACGAGGATTGCGCCGATCTCCGCCAGCCTCGAGAGGACGTCGGCCGCCGCTCGCGCTCCGACGGGACGCAACTCGCCGAGCGCCTCGAGCTCCCCAGCTGCCACGCGTTCGAGGACCTGCGACGCCGCCGCGTCCGCGTCGCCGCCGTCGGCTCCCACGGCGGTCGCGACCAAGGCTCGAGCGTCACGGACGACCGCTCGGAGCGCGTCCGGCGGAGAGAGGCCGCCGAGAGCCAACGGCTCACCCTCGATGCGCTCCGCGGCGTGCTCCACGACCTCTGGGGCGCGCGCCGCTGCGGAGCCCCAGCCGAGCAGCCACGGCAGCACGAGCCGGTCGCCGAGAGGGCCTCCGTAGCGGATGGCGGCCCGAGCGACGAAGACGGCGCCCGGGACGCGGACCGAGGCGTCGCCGACCTCGCTCCCCAAGGCGTCGCTCCCCGGAGCGTCGCTCGCCGGAGCGTCGCCCGCCGGAGCGTCGCCCGCCCGCACGACGCCGACGGTCGAGCGGTCGGCTGCGGCAGGCCGCGCTTGGAGGAGCACGGGGCGCCCGTCGACCACGGCCCACTCGATCGCGGCCGGACCTCCAGCGCACGCGAGGCGTGCCAGCTCTGCGACGGCACGAAGCCACTCCGAAGGCATCGGCCGGTCGGGACGCCGGTTGCGGGCGGCCGCCGAGTCGCCCACCGCCGGCCCCGACACCTGCTCGCCGGTGACGGTCGCGCGCCAGCCTTCGCTCCACCCCGCCATGAGCGGCGAGGGATGGCCCCACACCGCGACGATCTCGACCGGCGAGCCCGCTCCCTCGGAGCCAGGCGCGAAGGTGGCGGTTCCCGACGCCTGCGGGTCGACCATCGGCTGGACGAGGACGGCCGGGCACACGTCGGCCGGCGCCGACCCCGTCCGCTCGCACCGCGCGAGCACCGCCGGCGTGAGGGTGGAGGCCCAGCACCCCGCCACCGCGACGGCCAACTGGCCTGGCGTGACGTCCAGGTACGACGAGAAGGCGCCCGACCACACCGGGTCGTCATCCACCCGAGAGCTCGAGCGCGCCACGAGCGACGGGCCGAGGCGCGCCGCCCAGCGGATCGCGGGCGACAGGTCCACGAGCGCCGCCACCTTGTCCATCAGCGTGAGGGACGCCGCATGCGGCCCGCGCGACGCGACCTCGGGCATCAGCGAGGTCACCATCGAACGGCCGGGACCCGCCGGGACCACGAAGCCGGGCAGGACGGGCAGACCTCGCCGGCGGGCGTCCGCCAACCGGGCGGCCTTGGCGCCGACGGACGCGATGCCGCTCACCCCAGCGTCGTCGAGAGCGATCGGTCCGGGGTCGAGCTCAGCCGCTCGCACGGGCACGGGTACCGTCGCCGCAGGGCAGGGCCGTCGCCGAAGCCAGGCTCAGGGGAGGGGCCGGACGGGGTAGTCGACCGGCTCGCCCGCCATCGCCTTCACGATCTGGGTGGCCGCCTTGCGCTGCGCCTCGTGGATGGCCGCTTCGGAGTAGTAGCCGACGTGCGGGGTCACAAGAAGGCCGGGCACCCCGTGCAGCAGCGTGGCGTCAGGGGGCTCGATCTCGAACACGTCGAGCCCCGCCCCGCCGATGCGGCCCTCGCGCAACGCGGCGACGAGGTCGTCGAGGCGTACGAGCGGTCCGCGCGACGTGTTGACCAAGATGGCGTGCGGCTGCATCATCGCCAGCTGCTCGGCGCCGATCATCCCCCGGGTGGTCTCGGTGAGCGGGCAGTGCAGCGACACTACGTCGCTCCGGCGCAGCAACGCCGGGAGGTCGACGAGCTCCACTCCTTCGGGCACCGCCCCTTGGAGGTACGGGTCGTGCGCGACGATCCGCATGCCGAGCGCGGCGGCGCCGTTCGCCAGATGCCGGGCGATCCGGCCGTAGCCGACGAGGCCGAGAGTGACGTCCGAGGGGCGGAGCATCGGTCGAAGGCCTTCGACGCCCCATCCCCCGGCGAGGACCTGGGCGTGGCCGGCCGGCAGCCGCCTGAGGAGCGCCAGCGCCAGCGCGAGGGCATGGGTGCCGACCTCCTCCACGCAGTAGTCGGGCACGTTGGTGACGACGATGCCGCGCCCGAGCGCGGCGGCGACGTCGACGTTGTCCACCCCGATCCCGTATCGGGCGATGATGCGGCAGCGCTGGAAACGCTCGATGTCCGCACGAGCAAGCGGGAAGTACGTCGTGAGCACCGCGTCGGCGTCGGCCGCCGTCGCGAGCACCGCCTCGTGTTCGCCGCTCGCCACCTCCAACGTGCCACCGGCCGCGGCGAAGATCTCCTCCTCGACGGCGGTGTCCGGGAAGACCTGGTCGGTGAGCACGACCTTGAACGGGTCCATCACACCCCCTTCTCGCGCTGCTTGCGAAACGTCACGGTTCGAAGACCACCTTGAGGCGGCCCGAGCCGCCATGCCAGCCGGCCAGCACCTCGGGCGCCTTCGACAGCGGAAGCCGCTCGCTGACCAGCGGACGCCCGGACACTTGCCCCGAGGCGACCAGCGCGATCGCGTCGTCGTAGTCGCGCCCGCGGGCTGCCCGGGGGTTCACCAGGCGGAGCTCCTTGCGGTACAGCTCGTAGAGGCGCAGCGCGTGGCGGCCGCCGACGACCGTCCCGAACAGCACCACGGTGGCGCCGAGCCCGGCGAGATCGACCGCGAGATCGACCGTCGGGCCCGTGCCCGCCGCTTCGACCACCACCTGAGCGCCTGTCCCGCCGGTGAGCTCCGCCACCGTCGCGGGCGCCTCTTCAGGCGTGCACGTCACGGTCGCGCCCAGCGACGCCGCGAGCTCGCGCTTGGAGGCGGAACGCCCCACCCCCACCACGGTGGCGGCTCCGCGAGCACGCAGCAGCTGCACGTGCAGCAGGCCGGCGACGCCGAGCCCCACGACCACGGCGTGGTCGACCGGGAGCACGTGCGCCTGCCACTGGGCGTGGACGCAGGTCCCGAGGACCTGGAGGAGCGCGGCGTCGTCCACGTCGACGGTGTCAGGCACCACATGGAGACGATCCGCCGGAACGGCGATCAGCTCAGCCATGCCGCCGTCGACCTCGCGGCCCATGAGGCCGCCATTCGGGCAGAGGTGCTCGTGTCCACGGCGGCAGGTCGCGCAGCGGCCGCACGACACGCTCGGATCGACGAGGACGCGGGCGCCGGATCGAAGCTGGCCGGAGCCCGCTCCGGCTCCGGCTGCGGCGCCGGCCTCGAGCACCCGCCCGACGAGCTCGTGGCCGATGACCCGCGGGAACGACACCGGCGTCGTGCCGTCGACGACCTTGCGGTCCGTGCCGCAGACCCCTGCCTGGTCGACGTGAACCAGCACGGAGCCCGAGGGCCGGGGCAGGTCGCGCACCACCAGTCGCCCCGGCTCCTCGAGCACTGCGGCGCGCATCGCGATCCCCTCGCTGCCCGTTCGATCAGACTGCGGCGGGTGCAGAGCGGCCGTCGATTCCGAAGAGCCGAGCCGGGTTGGTGGTCCCGACCGCGGTCACCTTCTCCTCGTCGAGCGCCTCCGCCAGCGCCTCCATCGGCCTGTCCTCCGACATGTCGAAGGGCATGTCGGTGCCGAGCACGACGCGATCGACGCCCACCCGTTCGACCAGGTACCGCAGGGCCGCCGTGTCGTGCGTGATCGTGTCGAAGTACAGCTGGCCGAACGCGTCCCAGACGTCGCCGTCCGAGATGGAGATCTCCGGCCGCACCGTGCAGGCGTGCGCGAGCCGGCCCGCCTGGTAGGGGACGTAGCCGCCGCCGTGGAGCAGGACCAGTCTCACATCGCGGTGCCGAGCGAGCACACCGGCGCAGATCAGCCGCTCCACCATGACCGTGGTCTCGAGCAGGTTGCCGATCGCGTTCTGCATGTAGAAGTCGTCGAGCGCGGCGTGGGGCTCGTTCCACGCGGGATGGACGAGCACGGGAAGGCCGAGCTCGTCCGCCGTCGCCCAGAACCGCTCGAACTCGGGCCGGTCGAGCCGCCGGCCGGCGATCGAGGTCCCGATGGCCGCCCCGATCGCGCCGTCTTGCACCGCCGCCCGGTAGGCGGTCGCCGCCGCCTCGGGATCCTGCATGGGAAGGTTGGCGAGCCAGTGGAGGCGCTCCGGGTCGTGGCGGCAGAACCGGGCGAGCCCTTCGTTGGTCGCCTGGCAGAGCCGCTCCCCTTCGGCCGTGCCGACCTCGTAGAAGAACAGCGGCGGTGGCGGCGACGTCACGGCGGCGCCCACCTTTCGCTCGTCCATGTAGGCCAGCTTGGCGACCGGGTCGTAGAAGGACGGGGTGACCGGGAACGGCGCGTGGTGGGCGCCGCTCCAGTTGCCGGCGTCGTCGAGCGTGACGCCGTAGCCGGGCTCGGCCCGCAACAGGTCGAGCACCTCGGTGGGCATGACGTGGTTGTGCACATCGACGCTCATCGCGCTCCTCTCCTCGAGTACGGCCGTCTCCTCGAGCACGCCCGTCGAAGGACCGGTCGGGGGCCCGGCCGGCCGACGACCGCCAATCATCTCGTACCGTAATCATGTTCGGGCGGCTCGGTCGAACGACCGGGGGCGCGGCGGTCGAACCGGCGCGGCGGCCCCGGCCCGATCGCGCACGTGGTCGCCCGTCTCCGGCCGAGGCGCACGACGAGGCCGCGCGTCTCCCTTCGGGCAGCGGCGAGGGCCGCTCGCCGGCGCGCTCGGCCCGCCACCGGCGCGCTCGGCCCGCTCAACCGGGAGGAGCGCACCGACGGGGCCACCCGGCGCCGTCGGTGCGCTCCCGCCCGCCCGCCGCGCGGGCTACGGGGTCGGAGGGCCGGACGATTCCTTGGTGAAGTCGCTGAGCCATGTCGACTTCTTGATGAACCCCCAGGGCTGCATCTTGGGGTAGGTCTTGACGGGCACGTTGCGCAGTGTCCCCCTCACCCTCTCCACCTTGCAGATGTAGCTGTTCTGGATCGGAGACCACGTTGTCTTGCTGATCGTGACGGGGCCGCGCGGGGCCGAGATCTTCACAGCCCGCATGGCGTTGCTCAGCTTCTTGCCTGTCGTCGCGTTGCCCCTGAGCGCCCTGAGCGCGCTCACCAGGATCTCCGCCTTCACGTAGCCGGCGTCCGCGTAGTAGCCGGGCCACGACCCGAACTGCCTGTGGAAGGCGGCGGTGAACGCCTCGTTGCTCTTGGTGAGGATGTCTGTGCAGTACTGGGCGTCGGTGTAGATCCCGACGGCTGATGACGGCGTCTCGGCCGGAAGCGCCGACTGTGTCGTGAGCTGGGTGATGCCCAGCAGCGGGATCTTGCGCTTCAGGCCGAAGGACGCGTAGTCATTGACGAAGGTGACCGCCTGAGCGCCCGAGAGCTCGACCCAGACCCCTTGGGTTGTCGAGGGAATCTGCGAGATGTAGGACGAGAGTGTCGAGGCGTTGCTCGGCACCCAGATCGACTTCTGGATCTTGCCTCCGAGCTTGGTGAACCCTGCGTCGAACCCGCCGACCGTCTGCCAGCCGAAGGAGAAGTTGGCGCCGATCGTCGTCACGTGGCGCCACTTCTCTGTCTTGTACGCCCATGCGGCGCCCGCCCCCGTCACCTGGTAGCCGTCCCATCCCGAGGTGAGGCCGAAGCCGGACGACTTGTACAGGTCCATCTGGGTGGGGCTCGAGAGGAAGAGGTCGTCCTCGGGGATCTTCTTGCCCTGCACGTACGGGGACACGGCGGCGATGATGTTCGACAGCAGCGGGCCCTCCATGACCTGGACGTGTGTCGATGTCACGAGCTTCTTCGCCGCCGTGAGCCCGATCGCCGGTGTGCCGTGTGTGTCCTCGTAGTGCACCGTGATCGTGTGGCCGTCGATTGTCGAGCCGAACCGCCTCAGCCCGAGCTTGAAACCGTCCTGCTCGAGCTTGGCGTTCGCAGCGAAGTTCCCCGTGAGCGGCAGGATGAAGCCGACGCTGACCGAAGACGGACGACCGGAAGCCCCGGCGCCGCCGCCGACCCCGGCGACCACCACGAACGACAGGGCCAAGGCAGCAGTGCCCAGCGCCAAGGGCGCACCGGCACCCCGACCCCCCCGCCGTCCACGTGCAAACGACCTTCTCGGAGATTCCACGGTCACCCTCCTTCCACTCGTGCCCCCGGACCAGCCCCCGCCCGACGCGGACAGTCGCGGCGTCTGGCCCGCCGGCACGAAACCAATCTGCTTCTTCGAATCGTAACGCAGCACCGGTGATAGCGCGGGCCGGGGGGATCGCGCCAGCGCACCCTTGACCCGGGGTCGCCCCGCTCGCTGCAGGAGGCGGCTGAGAGGGCTATGCTATAGGACAGTCGATGTCACTGGGGGGGCCTGGCTACTTGCCGGGAGCGCCTTGGTGGCAGATCGTCGCCAGGGAGGACGAGGAAAGAGACGAAGGGTGACCCAAGAGCTGACTGCGAGGAAGGGCAAGACGGTCGGAACGCGTGACCGGGTGGTCACCTGGTTGGCGGCGAACGGCACCGTCGCCGACCCGTCGGGGATGGCCAGCGCGTCGCTCGCCAGGAGCATCGGTTACCCCGGGTCGAGCATCGCCTTCGCGCAGCTGTTGTCGGGGATGGAGCGATCCGGTCTCGTCACGCGGGACGTCCGGGGCAAGCGGACGTACCGCGTGGAGCTCACCGCGGCAGGGCGCGACCGCGCCGCCGGCGGCGGTGACGTGCCCAGACGAACCCCCGAGCGCAGCCGGTCCACGGAGGTGGTGCCTTCACGCGGCGCCCTCACAGGGGCGCGCGCGGCGGAGGCGCTCGACGGGGCGGTCGACTACGACGAGCTCGCCCGCCGGCTCCTCCGCCAGGTGGCTCACCGCCTCGTCGGCCCGGACGAAGGCGAGAGGGGGGCCGAAGCCGGCCCGCGAGAGCGGGTGGCCGACGGCGTGATGGGCGCGCTCGAGCAGCGCGTCAGCGCGCTCGAGCGCGAGCTGTCTGGTGCCCGTGCCGCCCGCATGGCGTTGGAGGAGAAGAACGAGCAGCTGCGCGCCGACCTCGAGCGGATCCGCAGCGCGCTCGACGTCGAGGGTGAGCGCCGCCGGCCGGTGCGCACGCTCGCGTCGCCACCAGCCCAGGAGATCGACCATCGGGAGATCGCCCTCCTCCGTCAGCTGCTCTCCGAGCACGAGGCTCGTCGCGAGGGGCGCGGGGCCCCCGGTCGGCCTGGTCGCGCCGCCCTGCCTTGACGCCCCGGGTCTCCCGCCGCGACCTGCCTCTCGAGCTCGCGCCGGCGGACGTGGAAGAGCTGCGCGTGCTCGCCCCCGTCGGCGCCCGCGTCGGGCGGTGCGACCCCGAGCCGCAGACGAGCAGCGTCTGGGCCTAGCAGGCTGCGTCGCGGGTCCTTCCCTGCGCCTGCGGCTTCTCGTGCCGGGGCGGCGGCGTCGCCGACTCTCCCAACGCCTACGCAGGAGGTTCTCCGTGTCCAGCGCGCAAGACCCGTCCCCGGCGCCGCGAGCCGCGAGCCGCGAGCTCCTCGACGACTACTGCGAGCGGTTGTCCAACTGGGGCCGCTGGGGGCAGGACGACGAACGCGGCGCCCTCAACTACATCGACGAGGAGAAGGTCCGCCTGGCCACCCAGCTCGTCCGCCGCGGCGCCGTGTTCTCCCTCCAGCTCCCGCTCGACGATCAGGGCCCCCAGACGGGCGCCTTCGGGCGCGTGAACCCCATCCACCAGATGGTCGCGACCGGGACCGACCACGTGGCCGGTCGCCAGCCGTACGGCCCGGGATGGGGCTTCGCCGACGACAGCCTCTTCCTGTTCCTCCAGGGAGGATCGCAGTGGGACGCCCTGAGCCACGTGTTCCGGGACGGGAGGATGTACAACGGCTACCCGGCGACCGAGGTCGGAAGCCAGGGGGCGGCGCGCAACGGGATCGAGAACGTGCCGGCGCTCGCGACCCGCGGCGTCCTTCTCGACGTGCCCCGCGCGCTCGACCGGGCGTACCTGGAGCCGGGGGAGGCCATCGGACCGGACCTCTTGGACAGGGTGTGCCATGCACAGGGCGTCACGGTCGGCCGGGGCGACATCGTGCTCGTCCGCACCGGAGACATGGCGCATCGCCGGGGGCGACCGGGTTGGGACGGCTACGCCGCCGGCGACGCGCCGGGGTTGTCGCTCTCGAGCGCACCGTGGCTGGCGGAGCACGAGGTCGCAGGGGTCGCCAGCGACACGTGGGGGATCGAGGTCCGGCCCAACGAGATCCCGGGATCGTTCCAGCCGCTCCACCTCGTCCTCCTCGTGAGCATGGGGCTCCTGCTGGGCGAGATCTGGCACCTGGACGCGCTGGCCGAAGACTGCGCCGACGACGGCACGTACGAGTTCCTTCTCGTGGCGCCCCCCCTCGTCATCCCCGGCGCGGTGGGGTCGCCGGTCAACCCGCAAGCCATCAAGTGACCTGAGCGGTCGGGCGCTATCATCATCGTCTCCGCCCGCTCGAAGAGCTCATTGGCGCACCGAACCCGGAGGACGAGCGAATGGGCCGACCGGCCGACAGGACCGCCGCAGCCGACCCGATCCTCGAGCGCGGACGCTTCGACGTGGCCGAGTACGCAGACGAGCTCGAGCGCGCACCGCACAACCACGACCTCGGGACGTCGCTGTGGTTCGCCAACGACAAGATCCGAGTGTTCGAGGTGCGCCTGGCCCCAGGCGAGCGCGCCCCGTTCCACATCCACGACCGGACGTACTTCTGGACCGTGGTGTCCCCGGGCCGGGGGCGCCAGCGGCTCGCAGACGGCTCCTACGTCGTCCGCGAGTACCAGCTCGGCGAGACCAGGTACCTGGTCCACAGCGCCGGGGAGGCGCTGGTCCACGACCTGGAGAACGTGGGGACCGACGAGCTCCGCTTCGTGACCGTCGAGCTCCTCGGCGGGACGCCGTCGGCACCCTGACCGAGCACGAGGCTGTCGAGGGCAGGGGCCTCTCGGTCCCCCAGCCCCGCCCGGTCGCCCCCGCGTCGTCCGGAGGCACAAAGGGGGGCGGGCGACGAGCCCTCGTGGTGGGAGGATCGCTGGCCGGGCTGAGCGCCGCGAACTGGCTCTGCGCCACCGGATGGGAGGTCGACGTCCTGGAGAGGGCGTGCGAGCCCCTGGTGGACCGGGGGGCGGGCATCGTCCTCCACCCAGCCACCAGCCGGTTCCTCACCGCGCAAGAGGGCCTGGCGCTCGACGCCTTCAGCGTGGCGGTGGACCACCTGCGCTACCTGGGCCCAGACGGATCGGTGGTCACCGAGCGCGAGAGCCGGTTCCGGTTCGCCGCGTACGGCGCCCTCTACCGCAGCCTCCGCCGGTCGCTCGAACGGCGCGGGGGGCGCTACGTGCACGGCGCTCGCGTGACGGCCGTGCGGACCGCCGGGAGGACGGCACACGTCGCGCTGGCTGACGGCACCGGCACGTCGGGCCAACTGCTGGTCGGCGCCGACGGGGTGCACTCCACCGTCCGCCGGCTGATCCTGCCCGACGTGGAGCCCGAGCTGGGCGGCTACGTGGCCTGGCGCGGCGTGCTGGACGAGGACGAGCTGCCGGCCCACGCGCTGCGGCCGCTCGAGCGGGCCATCACCTACACCATCCTCGACCACGCCCACATCCTCACCTATCCGATCCAGGCTGCCGACGGCCGGATGCGGCGCAATTGGGTGTGGTACCGCAACCTCACCGCCCCTGGGGAGCTCGAAGAGCTCCTCCGCGACCGCGACGGAGAGCGCCACGAGCTCTCCGTCGCCGCCGGCGCCGTGCGGCAGCAGCTGGTGGCAGCCCTGGCGGCGGAGGCGGACCGCGAGCTCCCGCCGCCCCTCGCGACCCTGGTGGGACGGACCGCGACGCCGTTCGTGCAGGCGATGGTCGACGTCACGCCGCCGCACCTGGTCGTCGGGCGGGTGTGCCTGCTGGGCGACGCAGGCTTCGTGGCCCGCCCCCATGCCGCCGCCGGAACGGCCAAGGCGGCCGAGGAAGCGTGGCTCCTCGCGCAGGCCCTGTCCGATCCGGCGGTCGAGCTGGAGGAGGCCCTGGCGGGCTGGGAGCGCGGAGCCCTCGATCTCGGCAGCGCCCTCGTCGCCCGGTCCCGTCGCGCCGGCGAGCGAGCCCAGCGCGAGGGTTCGTGGAACGTCGGTGAACCGCCGCCCTTCGGGCTCAGGTCGACCGGCGACAGCGAGTACTAGCCCGAAGTCGAGCCGGCCCGCACCGGCTCTGGCCGGCGGGGCGGGCCGATCAGGCGCTCTGCGAGCTGGTCGGCGGTGACCACCCAGCCCAGGCAGCGAGCGACGTTCTCGAGCCCGAAGAGGTGGAGGTCGTCGCCGTACATGGAGGCCACTGCGTCACCGACGACGACGACCCGCAGATCCCGGTTGAACGCCTCGAAGGCAGCGCACAGCACGCACGTGTTGGTGTTGACCCCCATCAGGATCACCGTGTCGACCCCAAGGCTGCGCAGGACCTGCTCCAAGTCGGTGTCGCGGAAGATGCTGAGCCGGCGCTTCGTCGAGATGACCACGTCGGAAGGGTCCGGCCCGAGCTCGGGCATCAGCTGGGTCTGCACCGAGCCGCTCAGGTTGTGCCCCACCACGGTGCTCCTCCGTCCGGGCGTGAGAGACTGCCGAGCTGCTTCCACCTCCCGCCAGAACGGGTTGGCCATGGACTCGACCTGACCTCCCAGCACCAGCGTCTCCAAGATGACGTGGACCACCGGGACGCCTCGACGGCGGGCGACGGCGCACAGGCGGGCGGCCGTCGAGACGACCGACCTGGCGGTCTCCGGCTCGACGGGCATGGTTGCCACCTCGGGGTCCAGATGGCCCCGATGGCAGTCGACGGTCACCAACGCGCTCCGATCGGGGTCGACCTGGAGGCGGCCGGCCAGCGCCCCGACCAGCGCCTGCCCGGGTGGGCCGCCGCCGGCCGGTGTCGAGCGCCCGGGGCTTGCGGTCATCGCCCGTCCTCCCGTCCGTCGTGCCCTACGTTCCCTACGCAGACCGTCCCTGCGAGCCTATAGTCTCCAATGAGCTGGGGCGAGATGGCGATGTCGATTGGCCGGGCCCCGGCGGGTCGACGGTCCGGCGGGCGCGGCGGATCGACGCCGCGCCACCGGCGCCGCCCGCTGCGGCGGTGGCACCGATCGAGCGCCTGAGCGCCGGTACGTGAAAGGGGGACGATTGGCTGCACCTCGGTTCCGCTGGGGCCTCGTCGGCCTCGGCCGGATCGCCGACACGGCGATCGCGCCGGGCATCACCGCCCTGGAGGGCCATGAGCTGGCCGTGGTCGTCAGCCGCGACCAGGAGAAGGCCGACCGTTTCGCCGCTTCCCACGGCGCGAGGCGTGCGATGTCCTCTTACGAGGGCATGCTGGCCGACGGCGACGTGGACGGCGTGTACATCGCCACGCCGAACGCTCTCCACGCAGAGCAGGTCATGGCGGCGGCGGCAGCCGGCAAGCACGTGCTGTGCGACAAGCCGTTGGCGACGTCGGTGCAAGACGCAGAGAAGGCGATCGCCGCCTGTCGGAGCGCCGGCGTCGGGCTCGGCATCATGTTCCAGACCCGCCGCTTCGAGGGTGTCCCCGAGGCCGCCGCGGCCGTCCGTGACGGCGCCCTCGGCCGCATCGTGATGGCCCACGTGGAGATGAGCGCCGGACGGAACCTGCCCAAGGGGTGGCGGACCGACCCTGCGCTGGCAGGGCTCGGAACCGTCAACAACCTCGGCGTGCACGCGTTCGACCTGCTCCGCTACCTCCTCGACGCCGAGGTCGTAGAGGTCGCCGCGATGGTCGACCGGGAGGAGGGGTTCTCGGTCGACACCGCCGCCGCCGTCCTCCTCCGCTTCGACAGCGGGGCGATCGCGTACGTCAACGCGAACCAGGCGGTGCCCTACCCGCAGAACGACTTCGTCCTCTACGGCACCGACGGGCGTGTGCTGGGGCGCAACCTCAGCCGTCCGGACCACGAGGGCACGCTGGTCGTCACGACCGCGAGCGGGCAGACCGAGACGCGCGCCACCACCGCGGGCGGATACCGGGACACGCTTGCGGCATTTGCCGAGGCGGTGCAGTCAGGCCGCGACCCCAGCCCCTCGGGCGTCGACGGCCTCCTCAGCGTCCAGCTGACGACCGCCGTCACGGCCGCGCTCGAGAACGGGGCCGTCGTGAGGCTGCCGTCGTCGTGACCGGGCCCCGGAGCGGCCCGGGGGTGGTCGTGCCGTCCTCCCGACTACGGCGCATCAGTACCCTGCGGCGACGCTCCGACGCACGGCACGTCGTGCGGCAGCACGTCCGGAAGGCGCGATGACCGAGTTCATCGTGCAGACGTTCAACGGGCTGACGCTGGCCGGCATCATCTTCCTCGTGTCGAGCGGGTTCACGCTGATCTTCGGGGTCATGCGCGTGACCAACCTCGCCCACGGCGCCGTCTACCTCATGGGCGGCTACGTCGCCTACTCGGTGATCGGCGACCACACCGGCTACTTCTTCTACGGCTTGGCCGCCGGCACCGCGGCGATGGCCGGGCTCGGGCTCCTCATGGAGCGACTGCTCCTCCCGTGGCTGCACCACGTCGAGATGGCGGAGCTCCTCGCCACGCTCGGCCTCATCTACGTGATCGACGACGTCTCCCTCGCCATCTGGGGCGGTAACCCGCTCAACATCAACCTCCCGGGCGTGCTCGGCGACTCGAGCGTCCTGCCGTTCCGCCGCATCGTCTACCCGAACGGCCGGTTCTTCATCCTCGGCGTGGCCGTGCTGGTCGGCGTCCTCCTCTTCGCGATGCTGCGGCTCACCCGGGTCGGCGCCATCATCCGGGCAGGCGTCGACGACCGCGACATGGTGAACGCCCTCGGGATCAACGTCCGGCGCGTGTTCACCGGGGTGTTCGTCCTCGGGTCCGCGCTCGCCGGCTTCGCCGGCGTCCTGGGCGTGCCGGTGCTCGGCCTGTACACCGGCGGCGACACCACGATCCTCCTCTTCGCGCTGGCGGTGGTCGTGGTCGGCGGTCTCGGCAGCTACGAGGGAGCCATCGTCGGCAGCCTCGTCATCGGCCTCGTCGACACCTACGGCACTGCCTACTTCCCCGCGATCTCCTACGTGGTGCTGTTCATCCCGCTCGTCGTGATCCTCCTGGTCCGCCCGCAAGGCATCCTCGGCCGTCGGGTGATGGCGTGAGCACGTGGACGACCTCGGCACCACGACGACCACGCCCGCCACGATCGACGACGTGAGCGGCGACGGTACCCCGTCGAGGTGGTGGGCCACCCCTCTCCTGCTCGGAGGGCGGATGGCAGGCCCGATCCTCGGAGCGGCCTGCCTCGTGGTGGTCGGCATCATCCTCACGTCGGGCTCCTACCTGTCGACGGTCTTCGAGGACATCCTCATCTTCGCCATCGCCGCCATGGGCGTCGACTTCCTCGGCGGCTTCGGGGGCCTGATCACGCTGGGACAGGCAGGCTTCGTCGGCATCGGTGCCTACGGGGTCGCCGTCGCCGAGGTCCACGGCTACGGACCGTGGGCCGCCGTCGGCATCTCCCTTGCCACTGTGCTCGGCCTCGCCCTCGTGACCGGCGTGGTCGCGGTCCGGGTGAGCGGCATCACGTTCGTGATCGTCACCCTGGCGCTCGGCGAGATCTTCTGGGGCCTGGGTTACCAGTGGACCAGCCTGACGTCAGGGGACAACGGCATCACCCTGCTCAGCACGCCGTCGATCGGCCCGTGGAACCTGTCCAGCACAATGACCGTGTGGGTCACGACGTTCGTGGTGTTCCTGGTGATCCTGGCGGTCCTGCTCCTCATGGTGCGCTCCCCCTTCGGCCTCTCGCTGCGGGGTTTGAAGAGCAACGAGCGGCGGCTGCGGGCCCTTGGCTACCGCACCGGCGTGCAGCGGTACGTCGGCTACGTCATCGCCTCGTTCGTCGCCGGCGTCGCAGGGGTGCTCTACATCTTCTCCAACCACCTCATCAGCCCGGCGACCCTGACATTCTCCCAAGACGGTTTCCTCGTCGTGATGGTCATCCTCGGCGGGCTCGGGACGATCTGGGGACCGTGCCTCGGCGCGCTGGTCGTCGTGATGTTCGAGCAGGAGATCAGCACGTACCTCGCACGCTGGGAGACGCTCATGGGCGTGGTGTTCATCGCCGCCGTGATCTTCACCCCGGGCGGGATCGCGGGCCTCCTGCGCAATGGGCAGCGCGCCATCTCCCGTTTGATCTCAGCGATACGGCGCGCGAGGTTGCCCGGCGCGCCGACACCGGCCGTCGCGTCGGCGGCGGCGTCGACCGCGTCCGGGGATGGTGCGCCGGACGCCGCGCGGGACAGGAGTGCCGGTGACGGCGCCGCCGCCGGGATTGCGCCGCGCGCGTCGTCCGGGGGCGATCGGTGACCGGCCAGGAGGTCCAGCCCGATGCCGGCCGGCTGACGGAACGTCCGTCCGCCGGCGACCCCCTGTCCCCGCCGCCACCGCTCGACGGCCGAGAGGTCGCACTCGAGCTCGACTCGATCACGTGCCGGTTCGGGGAGCTCACCGCAGTCGAGAGCGTGTCGCTCACCATCCCCGCGGGCAGCCGGTTCGGCATCATCGGCCCGAACGGCGCCGGCAAGACCACGCTGTTCAACGTGTTGTCGGGGGAGCTGCGCCCCGTCTCGGGCACGGTCAAGCTCTTCGGCCACGACGTCACCCGGATGTCGGCGCCCGAGCGGGTTCGCCTGGGAATGGGGCGCACGTTCCAGGTCGTCCGCTTGTTCAACGATCTCACCGTGCGTGAGAACCTGACGCTGGCCGTGATGGGGCTCTCGCGCAGCAAGCTGCAGCTGCTGCGCCCGTGGCGCACCTACCGCGCGCATCAGGCACTGGTCGAGACGCTGGCTGCCAGCTTCGGTCTCGGGGGTCGGCTCGGCCGTGCGGCCGGCGAGCTGTCCCACGGCGAGCTTCGAGAGCTCGAGGTGCTGCTCGCTCTGGCGGTGGAGCCGAAGGTGCTGCTCCTCGACGAGCCGGCTGCCGGCCTCTCCCCTGCCGAGAGGGTGGACATCCAGTCGCTCCTGGGGAGGCTCGACCCGGACCTCACCATCATCATGATCGAGCACGACATGCAGGTGCTTCGGGGGGTGGTCGACTGGGTGGCCGTGCTCGACCACGGCGAGCTCGTGACCCAGGGACCCACGGCGGAGGTCCAGCGCCACCCGAGGGTGCGCGAGCTGTACCTGGGCAGCGCCGGCGCCCACGACCGCGACGAGCCGTCCAGGAGTGGGACGTCGTGATCGAGGTCGAGGACGTCCACACGTACCGGGGGATCAACTACGTGCTCCAGGGTGTCGACCTCGCCATCCCGGACCAGCAGTGCACGGTGCTGCTCGGCCGGAACGGGATGGGCAAGACGACCTTGGTGCAGACGATCATGGGGCTCCTCCGCCCGCGCCGCGGGAGCGTGCGCCTCGACGGCCGGGACGTGGCCGGCAAGCCGGCCTACGAGGTGGCCCGGCTCGGAGTGGCCCTGGTGCCGCAGGGCCGCCACGTGTTCCCGTCCCTCACCGTCGAGGAGAACTTGACCCTCGGGGCCCGCCGACCGCTCGACGGCCACGCCGGCACCCGTTGGCACCTCGACCTCGTCTATCAGCTCTTCCCGCCCCTCGGGGACCGGCGTCGCAACCGGGGAGGGCAGCTCTCCGGGGGCGAGCAGCAGATGCTGGCCATCGGCCGGGCGCTGATGACCAACCCGCGCCTCCTGCTCATGGACGAGCCGTCCGAAGGGCTGGCGCCCGTGATCGTCGAACGGGTCGGGGAGGTGGTCTCCCAGCTGCGGGCAGAAGGTCTCTCCGTCTTCCTCGTCGAGCAGAACTACCAGCTGGCGGTGCGCTCGGCCGACACGATCAACATCCTCGCCAGCGGGACCGTCGTGTGGCGAGGGACGCCGGACGAGCTGGAGGGGTCGCCGGACGTGCGTGAGACCCACCTCGGCGTGTGAGGACGCCGTGGGGGCGACCGTGTGAGGCCGCCGTGGGGGCGACCGCCGTGAGGGCGACCGCCGTGGGGGCGTCGACCGTGAGGGCGACCGCCGCGAGGACGTCGAAGCCGGAGCGAGAGGGGATGGTGCGATGACGGGTGCTGAGGCGGTGGTCGCCGTCTTGGAGCAGGAGGAGGTTCCGTTCGTCGCCGGCATCCCTGGGGGCGGCGTCATGGACTACCTCGACGTCCTGCACCGGACCGGGCGGCCCCGCTACATCCTGGTGCGCCACGAGCAGGTGGCCGTGCACATGGCGCTCGGCTACGCCGAGCTGACGGGGCGCGCGGCGGTAGCGCTCGTGTCGCGCGCGCCCGGCGCCTCGAACGCGGTCATCGGCGTGCAGGCCGCAGCCATCGAGGGGTCGCCCCTCGTGCTGATCAGCTCGCACGTCGCGTCGACGGCACGCGGCCTCGGGGCCTTCCAGGAGATCGACCTCGAGTCGGTGTTCCGGCCCATCACCAAGATGTCCGTCGAGGTGCGGGCGCCGGCGCGGGTGCCCGAGGTGCTCCAGGAGGCATTCCGCGTGGCGACCTCGGGCAGGCCCGGCCCCGTGCACGTCTCGATCCCCCTCGACTTCCCCTCGGCCGAGATCCCCGTCGCGCTCTCCCCGCCCAGCGCCACCGTGACGGGGCGTCTCGCGCCGAACCCGCAGGCGCTCGCACGCGCCTGCGAGCTGCTCGCCGGTGCGCGCCGACCGGTCGTCATCGCCGGCGGAGGCGTCACCAAGGCAGGGGCCGCCGGCGCCGTCGTGGAGCTGGCCGAGCTGCTCGGCGCCGCCATCGCCAACACGTGGGAGAAGAAGGCGATGGCAGAAGACCACCCGCTGGCCGTCGGCAACATCGGCCGCGGCGGAGACGGCTCCAGCGCTGCGGCTCTTCGCGAGGCCGACGTCGTCCTGGCGGTCGGCGTACGGTTCTCGGAGTTCGCCACCGAGGATTATCGGATGCAGTTCTCCCCCGGCCAGCAGCTGATCCAGGTCGACGTCGACGCCGCCACGGTCGGCCGCGTCTACCCGGTGGCCGTCGGGATGGCAGCAGACGCCGAGGTGGCGCTGGGAGCGATGATCGTCCGGCTGAAGCCGGTGGTCGACGCCGCTGCCCGGCGAGCGTGGCGGTCACGGATCCGGGAGCTGCGAGAGCGATGGGAACAGGAGATCGACGACTTCGACCCGGACGCCCGGCCGATCGCGTCGGCCCGGGTCGTGCGCGACCTTCGGGCCGTTACGGCTGCTGACGCGGTGATCTGCGTGGACTCAGGCAACTTCAACTACTTCGTCACCCGCTACTACCGCGCCACGTGCCCCGGCGCCTACGTCTACCCGGCCGGAGGCGGGCCGATGGGATGCGGGCTGCCTGCCGCGATGGGTGTGAAGGCGGCCTTTCCCGATCGCCAGGTCGTCGCGGTGTCCGGCGACGGCGGGTTCGCCATGACGATGCAGGACCTGGAGACGTGCGTGCGCGAACGGCTCGACGTGGTCGCAGTCGTGATGAACAACTTCTCCTTCGGCAACATCAAGGTCCGCCAGCAGCGCAAGTTCGGCAACCGGCTGATCGGCTGCGAGTACGCCAACCCCGACTTCGCCGAGGTCGCCCGCCTGTTCGGCGCTCACGGCGAGACGGTGCGGGAGCCAGAGGAGCTCCGGCCCTCCTTCGTCCGGGCGCTCGAGGCGGGCCGCCCAGCGGTGGTGGACGTCCACGTGAACGCCGACGAGATGTCGGCGGCCACCGTCGAGGGGTGGTGGTGAGCGAGCGCGCATGGCCGGCGGGGACCGCATGGCCGGCGGGGACCGCATGGCCGGCGGGGACCGCCTCGCCGGCGGAGCGCGCATGGCCGGCGGGGACCGCCTCGCCGGCGGAGCGCGCATGGCCGGCGGGGACCACGTCGCCGGCGGGGACCACGTCGCCGGCGGGGACCACGTCGCCGGCGGGGACCGCGTCGGGGCTGCCCCCGCTCGAGGGCCAGCTGCTGTCCCTGCCCACGCCGACGGTGCCGATCGACGGGATGTGGTTCCCCACCCGCCAGGGGCCTCCACGGGCCACGGCGATCCTGTGCCACGGCAACGGCGCCAACTTCTACAGCGGACCGATCCGGTTTCTCGTGGCACACCTGCTCGACCGCGGCATCGAGTGCTGCTCGTTCAACCGCCGCGGTCACGAGACCCTGACGACCCGGACCCGGGTGCCGGAGGGCAACGCCTACCAGACCGCGGCCCAGGCGATGGAGGACAACCGCATCGTCGGCGCCTACGTCGAAGAGCGGGGAGTCCCGGGCCCTGTCGTGATCGGCCACAGCAACGGCGGCCTCTTCGCCGCACGTCACGTCGCCGACCACCCTGGCCCCCGGGCCCTGGTCCTCCTCTCGGCCCATCTCGGCGGGCCGGAGATGCTGCGCAGAGCGTCCGAGCTCGGCCTGCTCGCCCAGCATCGCGGCGCCGAGCTGTCGGCCGAGGCCCATCGTCTCGTCGACGGCGGCCGGCCCGACGCCCTGCTCCTCATGCCCGGGTGGTGGTACGTCGTCTCGGCCGCCACGTACCTCGACATGGAGGGCGACGACATCCCCCGCCTGGTGGAGGCGGCGTCCAGGGTCCGATGCCCGGTGCTCTACCTGCGCGGCTCGAAGGAGGACCCCGAGATGTACCCGGCGGAGGAGTTCGTCGCAGCAGCGACGGTGCCGGTCGACGTGCGGATCGTCCCCGGCGCCGACCACTTCTACTCGGGCTGCGAGGAGCGAGTCGGCCGCCTGGTGGCCGACTGGGTCGACGCTGCGCTCGGCTGATGTCGAGCCAGGAGCCGACGCGCGCGGCGGAGCTCCCTCACTCACCGCCCTCGGACAGGACCCCTCCGACGCCGGACGCCCGTCCCGCCTCGGGGGACCCGTCGGTGCGCTCTGCGTAGGGCTCGGCGAAGGTCGACACGACCCTCTCCCTGTCCGCACCCGCTCCCAGGAGCAACGCGAGGAGGAGCCGCGCCTTGCGAGCGTCGAGCCACCCTCCGTGGATGACTCCACGCGCCGACAGGTCGGTCTCGGAACCGGCGAAGCCGTACGTCGCGCGCAGGAGCTCCCCCCGACGCGTGCTGGAGGTCAGCACCACCGGGATGCGGCCGGCCAGCTCGGTGAGAGGCTCGAGCACCCGCGGCGGGACGTGGCCCCCGCCGAGGGCCTCGAGCACGAGGCCGTCGAGACCTGCCCTGGCGGCGCATGCCAGGAGCCGCCCGTCGTCTCCCATCGACGAGGACACGAGCCCGACGCAGGGTGACGGCCCGTCCGGCCGGGGAAGGAGGAGCCGGCCGACCGGGCGCGACACGATGCGAGGTCGCCGCTCGGACACCCACCCGACCGGACCCGGGTACGACGTGAAGGCGCCGGTGCTCGACGTGTGGCTCTTGCGCACGAACCGGGCGGCGTGGACCTCGTCGTTCATGACGACGAGGGTCCCGAGCCCGCGAGCGGCCGGGGACGCCGCGACGGCCACCGCGGCGAGAACGTTCGCCGGGCCGTCTGCGCCGGCGACCGTGGGATCGCGCAGCGCGCCGGTCACGACCACCGGCTCGGACGCGTGGACGAGGAGGTCGAGGACGAACGCCGTCTCCTCGAGGGTGTCGGTTCCCTGGGTCACGACGACCCCGGCCGCGCCCGCCGCCACCGCCCCCACGACGACGTCCGCGAGCGAGATCACGTCGTCCAACAAGAGGTGCGCGCCCGGCACCTGGAGGAAGGAGCGCGCCGTCACGTCGGCGATCTCGGCCATGCCCGGGGCCGCCGCGACCAGGTCCGCGGCGGTCAGGCTCGGCGCCACTCCCCTCGGCCCCGCAACCGCGCTCGCGATGGTGCCCCCCAGGGCGAAGAGCGCGACCGGCGCTCGGCCGCCGTGCCCGTCGCCCGCGCTCATCGGGCTCCGGGGCCGGCGACGAACCTGCCCCGGGGAGCATCCACGAGGAGCGCTCCGTCGCGTGCCACGACTTCGCCGGCCAGCACGGTCGCCACAACCCTCCCCCGGACGCGCCGACCCTCGTACGGGGTCCATCCTGCCTTGGACCTGACGAGCCCGTGCCCGATGGTCCAGGAGGCCTCGGGGTCGACCAGTGCGAGGTCGGCCGCGGCCCCGACGGCGACGTCGCCCTTCCCGGCCAGCCGGTACCGGCGCGCCGGCGCGGTCGCATAGGCGGCGACGACCCGTTCGAGCGACGTCAGGCCGGTCAGTGCGGCGTCGATCAGGATCGGCGTCGTCGTGTCGAGCCCCGGGAGGCCGAACGGCACGTCCCAGATCGAGCCGGTCTTCTGGTCCGTGCTGGAAGGAGCGTGGTCCGTCGAGAGATGGTTGACGAGACCGGCGTTGAACGCCGCCCACATCCGCGTCTCGTCGGCGTCGCTCCGCAGGCGCGCGGGCGGCGTGAACTTGCGAAGTCCGGCAAGGGTTGCCACCTCGTCCTCTCGCAGCGTGAGGTACTGGGGACAGGTCTCGGCGACGATCGGTGCTCCGAGGCGCGCGTAGCGTGCGACGTCCTCGAGCACGTCGGGGCTCGACGCGTGGGCGACCGTCACCCTCGCGCCGGTCGAGCGGGCGAGGGTCGCCACCACCGCGACGGCGACCGATTCGGCGTCGCGCGAGCGCCACTCCGGGACGACCCAGCCGTCTCGTCGCCCGGCCGCACGCAACCTGGCCTCGGCTGCCGCCGTGATGTCGTCGTCCTCGCAGTGCACGAGGCACGTCCCGTCGATGCGAGCGAGCTCGGCAAAGACGTCGGCGAGGAGGTCCGGGCGCAGCGCGGGTACTCCGTGGGTCGTGCACGTGAAGATCTTGAAGAAGGTCACGCCCGCCCTCCAGAGCGCCTCGAGGTCCCCGACGCGCTCCGGCCAGACGTGGGCCGCGAGCCCGTAGTCGACGTGGGAGCGCCCGTCTACGTGCGCAAGCTTCTCCGCCAGTCGCGCCGGCGTGGTGACGGGCCAAGCGTGGGTGTGCTCCACGATGGTGGTGACGCCTTGGAGCACGGCTGCGGCCGTGCCCGACGGAAAGTCCTCCCGCCCCGTGTCCCCGGGGTCCATCAGGTGAACATGGGTGTCGACCATGCCCGGCAGGACGAGCAGCCCCGTGGCGTCGACGACGTGCAGAGCAGGAAGGCCGGGCGCGGCGGCGGGGCAGAGCGCGGCGACCCTCTTCTCTCGCACGTACACGTCGAGCGGCGCGCGGCCGTGCGACGAGACGACCGTGCCACCGCGGACCGCGAGATCGAACGGCGAGGTCGACCCGGTGCTCACGTGCTCGAGGAGAGCGGCGCCTCTCGCGTCGGCGAAGACCGGTGCTCCCGCGCGCGCGCCCTCAGCGAGCTGAGCGCCAGCCGGTCGACGGCCAGGTCCTCCGCGATGGAGCGCTCAGCGCCTTCGGTGTCGCGCACGAAGGCCTTGATCTCTCGCTGGGCGTCGCGATCGTGCCGCAGCAAGGCGTCGATCTCCTCCCTCGCCATCCGCGCCACGGCGTCCGCTCTTCCAGCAGCCCTCGTGACGAGGCCCAACCGAGCGGCTTCCCACCCGTCGACGCGGGCGGCAGTCGCCGTCAACCGGATCGCCTCACGCCGGCCGACGAGCTGCGGCAGCCATGCGAGCACGACCGTCGGCGCCAGCCCGATCTCCACCTCCGGGAACCAGAACCGTGCGGAGCCTGACGCGACCGAGAAGTCGCAGAGCGCGGCGAGCCCGGCGCCGAAGCCGGCGGCGTCGCCTGACACCTCGGCGACCGTGAAGAGCTCGGCTCCCGAGAGCGCCTGGTTCAGCTCCACCAGGACGCGCGCCTCGGCCCGGAGCGCGTCCGCGCCGCCGCCCCTGCGTTCCCGCCCGAGGCAGAACGCCCTGCGGGAGGAGCGCAGGTGGAGGACGCGAGCGCCCTCGGGAGGATCGAGCAGCAGAGAGGTGACGCACCGGCACATGGCCAAGGAGACCAGGTTCTCGTCGTCGCGGTCGAGCGTGACGCGGACGACCGGACCGTCGAGCTCGACCCGCAACCCGTCCGGCGACGGCGCCTCCACCGGTGCCTCCGTCAATTCAGCCTCGCGTCGTCCCCGCCGTACCAGTCCACGCCGCGCTCGGCGGTCCGGACCGTCACGGATCGCAGAGCGGTGAAGTCGTGGAACGACTCCCACCCTCCCTCGCGACCCACCCCGCTGTCGCGGACGCCGCCCCACGGCGAGGCGGGGTCGAGGCGGTGGTGGTCGTTCACCCACACGATCCCGTGGGTGAGCGCGCCGGCGACGCGGTGGGCGCGCGCCACGTCACGGGTCCACACGGCCGAGCCGAGGCCGTAGCGAGAGTCGTTCGCCATCGCGACGCCCTCGGCCTCGGTCTCGAAGGGGATGACGACGAGCAAGGGCCCGAAGATCTCCTCCCGAGCGACCCGCATCTCGTTCGTGACGTTCGTGAGCACGGTGGGCTCGACGAAGAAGCCGCGCTCGAGGCCCGGCACGATCGCGGCATTTCCCCCGAAGGCGACCGACGCTCCCTCTTCCACCCCGATCCGCACGTACTCGAGGACACGGTCCCGCGCCTTCGCCGAGATGAGCGGGCCCACGTCGGTCTGCGGCGACGCGGGGTCCCCGAGCCGGAGGTCCTTCGCCTGCCCGACCAAGCCGCGCACGAATGCATCGTGGACCTCGCGCTGGACGAGCAGGCGGGTGCCCGCGATGCACGTCTGGCCCGCGGCGACGAACCCGGCGAACGCGGCGCCGCGCACCGCGTCGGCGAGGTCGGCGTCGGCGAAGACGAGCACGGGCGACTTCCCGCCGAGCTCGAGCGTCACCTTGGCGAAGTGCCCGGCCGCGGCGGCCGCGACGGCGCGCCCTGCCTCGGTGCCCCCCGTGAAGGTCACTTTGCGAACGTCCGGGTGCTCGGCGAGCGCTGCGCCGGCCACCGGGCCCAGACCCACGACGACGTTCAGCACTCCGGGGGGGATCCCGGACTCGAGCGCGATCTGGCCGAGGAGGAGGGTGGTGAGCGGCGTCTGCTCCGAAGGCTTGAGCACGACCGAGTTGCCCGTCGCCAATGCAGGAGCGAGGGACTTGGAGCCAATCATCAGCGGGTGATTGAACGACGAGAGGGTCGCGACCACCCCGATCGGGAAACGGGTCGTGTACGAGTGGTACGGGCCCGCGACCGGGATCACGTCGGTGCGCTCGGACAAAAGGAGCGCCGCGTTGTAGCGGAACCACTCCGGCACGCGCGAGACCTGGGCCCTCGTCTCGCGGATCGGCCGCCCGTTGTTGGCGCTCTCGAGGGCGTAGAGGTCCTCCAGACGGCGCTCCACAGCGTCCGCGAACCTGTTGAGGACGCGTGCACGCTCGCCGCGGGAGGACGACGACCACGTCCCCGCCTCGAACGCCTCCCGGGCGCCGCTGACGGCGGCGTCGACGTCGACGCGGCCAGCGCAGGCGACCTCGGCGAACGGCTCTCCGGTCGCCGGGTTGGCCACCGGGAGCGTCGCTCCGTCGGCGGCGGGCACCTCCCGCCCGTTGATGAGGAGGCCCTTCGCCAGCCTGTGGTCACCGAGCACGGCCACCCCCTGTCATCCGCGTGCTCTCCTGCAGGGGACCCAATCATTGCACCGGAAGGCTCAGGCGTCCAATAATGATTGATATTGCGGTGCCCGACGCCAATCAGTACGATTTGGGCGAGCCGCTCGGCCCCACCGGAGGCCGGGAGCGCGAAGGAAGCGGTCAGGGGGGTAGACCCGGCATGAATTCGAACACGTCGATCGGGAGATGCGCGCAGCGCTCGGGGGGTGCCGGGCTGGCGCTCGCCGCGCGGCGGTCCCGTCCCGTGCGGCTGCGGACCTTCCGGGTCGGGCCGAGCGGGGAGGTCTGCCCGAGTTGAGCCAGCTGATGCTCGGCGTGGGGTTCGGCCTCGTCACGGCCTCGATCGTCGCGCTGTCGACCGTCGCGATGTCGCTGCAGTTCTCCGTCACCCGCACGATCAACTTCGCCCACGGGGAGCTGATGACCGTGGGTGCCTACGCCGCCTACGTCGTCGCCAAGAGCACCTCCGACCTCCCGCTGCAGGCCCTCGCCGCCATGGCGGCCGGCGCCGTGCTCGGATGGGTGCTCAACGTCGCGCTGTTCCAGCCGTTCGTCCGGCGACACGCGACCAAGCTCGTCATCTTCGTCCTCTCGGTGGCTGCGTCCTTCATCATCCAGAACGTCCTGGAGATCGGCTTCGGCGGCAGCTACGTCGACTACCAGGCCGGGTCGACGAACGCCTACAACGTGGGGCCGTTCCAATGGACGGAGATGGACATCGTCACCATGGTGGTGGCGGTGGTGGTGCTCGTCGGGCTGCATCTCACGATCCGCCGCACGAAGTTCGGGAAGGCCCAGCGCGCGGTGGCGGACGACGTGCTCCTCGCCCGGACGACCGGGGTCGGCGCCCAGCGGATCATCGCCCTCACCTGGATCCTCGACGGCGCGATCGCGGGGCTCGCCGGGATGCTGCTCGCGGCGCAGGTGGGCAGCTTCACACCGACCCTCGGTTTCGGCTACCTCCTCGTGATCTTCTCGGCTGCGATCGTGGGCGGCATCGGCCAGATGTACGGCGCGATGCTCGGGGCCCTCGTGATCGGCCTGGTGATGGAGGTGAGCGCGGTGTACATCAACCCCTCCTACAAGGAGTCGATGGCGTTCCTCATCCTGGTCGCGGTGCTCCTCTTCCGCCCCCAGGGCATCGTCACCGCCCTCTCGGAGAGCAACGTCCAATGATCCAGTACACCGTCACCGTGTGCACCGTGGGTGCGATCACCGCCATCCTCGTCCTCGGGGTGAACGTCTCGTGGGGGTGGGTGGGCCAGATCGACCTCGCCTACTACGCCTACGTGGCGATCGGCGCCTACGCGGCGATGGTCCTGGAGCTGCCCAGAGCCCACCCGTCCCCCACCACACCCAACAGCTACATCCTCGGGCTCCACTGGCCGTTCATCCCGTCGGTGCTCGTCGCGACGGCCGTCGGAGCGGCGGCCGCGCTCGTGGTGGGGACGATCGCGCTGCGTCGGCTGCGAGGCGACTACATCGCCATCATCACCGCCTGCACCGCCCTCATGCTCACCGCGGTCACCAGCGTCGACAACCACCTTCTGGGTGGCTACATCGGGGTCTACGGCCTTGCCGAGCCGCTCAACACCGCCTTGCACCTCGGCCCCACAGGGTACTCGTACTTCTATCTCGGCCTCTGCATCTTCTGCCTCCTGCTCGCGTACCTGGTGCTCGAGCGCATCTACAAGAGCCCGTTCGGGCGCTCGCTGCGGGCGGTCCGGGAGAACGACACGGCGGCCGCAGCGTTCGGTCGGAACCTCTTCTGGCTCCGCCTGCGCGGCTACGCGCTCGGCGGGGCGGTCGGCGCCTTCGGCGGAGCCCTGTTCGCCAACTACCTGCTGGCGTGGAACCCGGCTTCTTGGAGCCTTACCGAGGTCACCCTGCTCATCGCCGGAGTGGTCGTGGGCGGCCAGGCCAACTCCCGAGGCGTCATCATCGGGTCGGTCCTCATCGAGTCGGCGCTGCCGCAGATCTCCCAGCTCTTCCCACTGCTCACGTCCAATTCGACGATCGGCCCTTCGATCGCCTCGATCCTCGGCGCGGGCGGCATCATCGTCATGCTCCGGTTCCGGCCGGGTGGCATCCTGCGGGAGCGCAGGGCCATCGATCGGACGGGTGGTCCCGAGTCGCTCGTCCCCCACGTGCCGGCGGTGTCCTTCGCGCGGCCCACGACAGCGACGGGCGTGGCCGTCGGCACCAGCAGCGAGGTGGAGCGCGATGCATGACGGCGCCCCGGCACCGCTCCTGGAGGTGCGCGGCCTTCGCAAGCACTTCGGAGGGGTGAAGGCCGTCGACGGCTGCGACTTCGAGGTCCGTGCAGGGGAGATGGTCGGCCTCATCGGTCCCAACGGAGCGGGGAAGTCCACCGTGGTGGAGCTGCTGAGCGGTCTCCTCAAGCCAGACGCCGGGACGGTGCTCTTCGACGGCCGCGCGATCCAGGGACTCCCGCCGCACCGGATCTTCGCCGCCGGGCTGAGCCGGTGCTTCCAGCTCGCCAAGCCGTGGCCGCGCCTCTCCGTCCTCGAGAACCTGCTCATCGCCATCCCGCCCGAGGGGAAGGACACCATCTGGCGGGCGCTGCTCACCCCGCCGAGCAGGGTGCGCGCCGCCGAGAGGGCGGCACGCGACCGCGCCTTGGCGATCGCCGAGCAGTACCGCCTCTACCCGTTGCGCAACGATTACGCCTACACGTTGAGCGGCGGCCAGCGACGGCTCTTGGAGTTCGCGCGGATCGCCCTCACCCGGCCCAAGCTCGCCCTCCTCGACGAGCCGATGGCCGGTGTCAACCCGGTCCTCCAGGTGGAGATCGAGCGTGGCATCCGCAACCTCGTCGAAGACGGCACGACGGTCCTCCTCATCGAGCACAACCTCGGATTCGTGGAGCGCATCTGCGACCGGGTCATCGTGATGGTCGAAGGACGCGTGGCGGCGACCGGCTCGCTCGCCGAGCTGCGCGACAACCCGATCGTGCAGGACGCCTACCTGGGGGTCGTCGGTGCCGCCTGAGTCGCTGAGGGGAAGCCCGGGCTCCAACGGGTCGGTCGCGTCGGGACCCACCCTCACCGTCGAGAACCTGACCGTCGGCTACGGCGGGACGCCGGTGGTCCAGGAGGTGAGCATCCGGGCCAAGCCGGGCGAGCTCACGGCGATCGTGGGACCCAACGGGGCCGGCAAGTCGACGCTTCTGAAGGGGATCGTCGGGGTGCTGCGCACGACCGGCGGAAGGGTGCTGCTCGGTGCAGACGACATCACCAACGTCGTCCCCGAGAGCCTGGTGCGCCGCGGGATCTCCTACGTGCCGCAGCTCTCGAACGTCTTCCCGTCGCTCTCCGTCCGGGAGAACCTCGAGATGGGGTGGTACATCCACCACGGCGACGGCAGGGAGCGCATCGACCAGCTCTGCTCGATGTTCCCCGATCTGCGCTCCTCGCTGCGCCGACCGGCACGGACGCTCTCGGGCGGCCAGCGGATGATGCTCGCCCTCGCCCGGGGGCTGATGCTCGATCCCCAGGTCCTCGTGCTGGACGAGCCGACCGCCGGACTCGCCCCGAAGGTCGTCGACGAGGTGTGGGGACACGTCCTCGAGATCAAGGCGGCCGGGCCGGCCGTCCTCGTCGTCGAGCAGAACACCCGGCGGTCGCTCGGCGACGCGAACTGGGCGTACGTCCTCACGAACGGCCGCAACAACCTCGAGGGACCGGGTCCCGAGCTCCTCGAGGACAAGGACCTCATCCAGCTCTACATCGGCGGCGGATGAAAGGCCGCGGCGCCCGGGGCTGGCGCAGAGGGCTCGCCGCGGCACCGGACCATCCACCGACCGAGCTCCACCGACCGAGCTCCACCGACCGAGCTCCACCGACCGAGTTCCACCGACTGAGTTCCACCGACTGAGTTCCACCAACCACAAAGGGGAAGCCCATGCGTAGGAAAGGCAGTACCACGAGACGAGCCACCGTGCTCGGCGTCGCCGGAGTCTCAGCGCTCGCCCTCATGGGCGTGCTCGGCGCCGGTGGCGCCTATGGCGCGACCAGCCACGGGCGGCGCGTCGACTTCAGCGGGACGGTCCACTTCACCGCCATGGGACCGCTCACCGGGAGCTACGCCGCGCTCGGCATCCCGATCGTCCAAGGGACGGAGACGGCCGCGTATCTGATCAACAAGGCCGGGGGCATCCTCGGCAAGAAGCTCGTGGTCGACCCGGTCGACACCAAGGGCGACCCTGCCGACGCTGCCACCGCCCTCGCCGAGGAGGTGGCCCTCAACCACCCGGCGGCGATCATCGGCCCGATCACGCTCGAGATCCACGGCGTCGAGCCCATCTTCACGCGGGACAAGATCCTCGACGGGTGGAACGGCGGCACACCGGCCTTCGACCACAACACGAACAAGTACCTCTGGCGGTGCAACCCGTCCGACTCCCAGCAGGGGGTGGCGATGGCGGGGTACGCCATGCTGAAGGGGTACAAGCGTGCGGCCATGCTCTTCACCTCCGCGGCGGCGTCGCAGAGCTTCGAGCCCCTCATCAGGTCCTCCTACGCGAGGCTGGGCGGCAAGATCGTGGCGACCAAGTCGATCCAGGCGGGGCTCCCGTCCTACAGCTCGACAGTCGAAGCCATCGTGAAAGCGCACCCGCAGGTGGTCTTCACCCAGCTCACACCCCCCACCGCGTCCGCGGTCTTCAAGAACCTGGAGTCCCTCGGGGCCTTGAACGCGTTCCGGTGGGTCGGCACCACATTCATGGCCGGGACAACAGTGGTCCGGGCGATCGGACCTAGCGTGTCGAAGGCCCACATGGTCTCGTTCATCGGGAGCACAGCGCTCAGCGGCGCGGCCACGCTCTTCCGGTCCACGTACCGCAAGGTGAACCACCATGCGGTCGAGTCCGGCGCCAACTTCGCCTACGACTGCACGATCGACTTCGCCCTGGCAATGGCCAAGGCGAAGAGCTTCACATCGACGAAGGTCATCAAGGCGATCGACCAGGTCTCGAACCCCCCGGGGATCACGGTCACCACCTACGCCCAGGGCCTGAAGCTCCTGAAGAAGGGGAAGAAGATCAACTACACAGGGGTCAGCGGTCCGATGAACTTCAACCGGTTCCACAACGTCATCGGCGGCTGGAGCGTCGTGCGGGCGAAGGGGACAGCCAAGGGTCTCGTCAGCGTGATCCAGACAATCTCTCCGACCCAGATCACAAAGTTCATCTCCGGGAAACTCTGACGGCAGCAGGCCTCCCCGCGGGCGAAGCCCGCGGGGAGGCCCCCGTCACAGGACCCTTCGCCGGGCAGCGGAATCGCCGCCCGGCCACCCGACCACTTGCACCGAGGAGGCGACGAGCCCCGATGATCACGACACGAGCCCGCCCGGGCGACCCCGGCAGAGACGGGACGCCGGGGAGGTCTGCGGACCACGGAGGTGCCGACGCGCAGGTCCGTCCGGTCGCCGGCGTGATCGGCCTCGGCACGATGGGCGGAGCGATGGCCCGGCACCTCCTCGCCGCAGGGTACGAGGTCGTGGGCTACGACGTCGCCGCGGCGCAGCTCGCTGCGTTCGGCGAGGCGGGCGGGACGTCGGTGGGCAGCCCGTCCGAGGTGGCCGCGCGCGCCGACGTGCTCGTCCTCTCGCTCCCCTCGCAAGCCGCGTTCGAGGAGGTCGTGGCCGGCCCCGACGGCCTGACGGCGCAGCCGTCATCCCGGGCCACGATCGCCGTCGAGACGAGCACGCTCTCGCTCGAGTCGAAGGAGCATGGCCGCGCGCAGCTGGCGGGGGTCTCGATCGAGCTGCTCGACTGCCCGATCAGCGGCACCGGGGCGCAGATGGCCCGCGGCGACGCCGTCTTCTACCTGAGCGGGGAGGAGCGCAGCGCCGCCGCCGTGGAGCCGCTCTTGGCCGCGTGCGGAAAGGCCGTCTTCTTCCTGGGCTCCTTCGGCAACGGGACCCGCATGAAGCTCGTGGCGAACCACCTCGTCACCATCCACAACGCCTCGGCTGCCGAGGCCCTCGTCCTCGCCCGCTGCGGCGGCATCGACCCCGCCGTCGCGCTGCCGGCCCTCGTGGCGGGCGCGGGCGACTCCCGGATGCTCGAGGTGCGCGGGCCGGCGATGGTCGCCGAGGAGTACGAGCCGCCCACGATGCGGGTCCGCACCTTCCTGAAGGACATCGGGATCATCCGTGAGTTCGCACGGAGCGCCGGCTGCGTGCTGCCTGTGTTCGAGGCGGCAGCAGAGCTGCACGAACGCGCCCGCGACGCAGGGTGGAGCGAGGCAGACCCAGCGAGCGTCCACGCCGTCATCGAGCGGCGCCCGCCCAGCTCGCCAGCTCGACCGTCGCCGTGACCGTGGTGGTGCGCTCCCCGTCGCCGGCGCGCTCCATCCACACCTCGAAGGTCGCCCGACGCCCGTCGTCGCTCAGCGACTGCGCGCGCGCCTTGACGACGGCCTCCTGGCCCACCGCGAGGAGCGCTCGGTGCCGGTAGGCGAGGGAGCGGACCGTGACGGGGACGTCGAGGGCGTGGACCAGCGCGTCGACGGCGTGGACCGCCTGGAGCGGTTCCGGACAGTCATGTACACCGCCTCCATCGGCTCGTCGACCCCGGCCGGCCCGAGCCGCCATGAGCACGGTCGCGCGGGCCGTCAACATGCCGGTGCCCTCAGGGGTCCACTGGCACCCCAGGTCGGCCACCAGGTCGCCCACCAGGTCGGCCACCAGGTCGACCACCAGGTCGCCCTCCTCGCCCGAGCCGAAGAGCACCGAGCGGACCCGGGGGCTGCTGCGGCACAACTCGTAGGTCGACAGGACTCCCAGTGCGCTCTCGATCAGCGGGACGATCCCGGTCGTCCCCCGCTCCCCGCCGCGGGCCAGCTCCAGGGCGCCGAGCGCGCCATCGATCCTGTGGAGCAGGGCGGGCTCCTCGGCCTTCGGCACCACCACTCCGGCGGCCCCCGCGGACGCTGCTGCGCTCACGTCCTCCCACAGGTGCTCGGGCTCGCCGTTGACGCGGACGTAGAGCGGGACAGGTGACAGGGGGAGCCCTGCCAGCCGTTCTCGCGCGATCCTCTTCGACGATGCGGGGACCGAGTCCTCGAGGTCGAAGACGAGGGCGTCCCCGCCGGTTGCCGCCGCCTTGGCGACCAGCTCCGGGCGGTTCCCGGGAACGAAAGCATCGATCTCATCTGGAGCAACCCTTTCTCGTCGACGGCGAGCGGGACCGGGCTCTCGTGACGAAGACCCGCGACGGGACCACGCCTCCAGGGTCGCCGGGACCCGTCACCCGGCGCCCTGCGGACCTCAGGCCAGGAGCGCCTCTTCGTACTCGACCCGGCTGAGCACCCGTGGCGCCCCCTCGGTGACGAGCACCATGTCCTCGATCCGCACACCGACGCCGCCGGAGTCCTCGACCCACACCAGCGGCTCGATGGCGAACAGCATGCCCGGGCGCAGCTCGGCGGGCCGGGCGCCCGGCAGCGTCTCGCCGATGTACGGGGGCTCGTTGGCTCCGACCCCGATCCCGTGCCCGATGAAGAGCGAGAAGAGATGCTCTTCCAGCCCGTAGCCGGCCACCGCCCGCCGGACCGCCGCCGCGACGTGCTCGGTGGTGTTGCCCGGCCGGAGCTGGTCGATGCCGGCGTGGAGCCCTTCGTAGACGGCCTGGTAGACCTGGCGTTGCCGGTCGGTCGGCCGGCCGACGACGGTGCACCGGCCGATGTCGGCGAAGTAGCCGTTCCACATGGCTCCGATGTCGATGAAGCAGAGGTCCTGGTTGCGCAAGATCTTGTCGGTCGCGAAACGGTGCGGCGGGGCCATGTGCTCGCCCGACGCGACGAACGGGGTCACCACGTGGGGCATCTCGCCGCCGAGGTAGTAGAGCGTCTGCATCGCGTCACCGGCAACCTCGCACTCACGGCGCCCGGCACGCGTCTCGTCGAGCGCCCGCTGAGTCACGCTGTCGCCGATCGCGCACGCCTCTTCGACCAGCATGAGCTCCTCGGGCGTCTTGACCATGCGTGCCAGTTGCATCGGGCGGTCGCCGTCGGTGATGCGGAGGCGGGGCACGTGCTGCCCGAGCAGCTCGAGCAGCGCGATGCTCGCCTGGTCGATCCCCAGGCGTCCGCCGTCGATCCCGTGCTGGGCGAGCAGCGGCCCGAGGGTCTCGCGGACGAAGCCCTCCACGAGCTCGCGCTGCTCCATGACGGGAACGGCGTGCACCGCGCCCAGCCATGGCATGTACCTCGCCTTGTCGACCTCGCCCCCGGACGCCAGGAGCACGGGCAGTCCCTCCCGGGCAAGGAGCACGCCGTTCAGGATGGAGCTCTTGCCCGCGATGATCTGGCACCTGAGGGACGTGACGTAGCGCACGTTCTCCGACTTCCACAGGAGCAGGCCGTCGAGCTCCTCTTCGGCCATGGCCTCCTGCGCACGTCGCACTCGTTCGGTCCGGAGCCGATCGAAGTCGTACCGCTGCTCCCAGTCGACGGAGAAGCTCCCCACGCCGTACGGACGCGTCGTCACGCGGTCCTCCCTGTCATCATTGCAACGAGTTCAGATAGCCTATTGCATTGGAGGCACCGGCAGGACGCCGACGGAGCGGAGCAGGGGGCCGCCGCGAGGCGCGGCGTGCCACCGATGCGGCATCACCCATACGAGGCGGCATCACCCATACGAGGCGGCATCACCCATACGAGGAGGCACGATGACGGCGCCTGGACCGGCGGGGGGATCGAGCGAGCGGGTCGGCGGCATGCGGATCGACTGGGACGTCGCCATCGCCATGGACGACGGGACCGAGCTCTCGGCCGACGTCTTCCGCCCGGACGACGACGGCCGGTACCCGGCGATCGTGTCCTACGGCCCCTACGCCAAGGGCCTGCCGTTCCACGAGGGCTACGGGCCGCAGTGGGAGAAGATGGTGAGCGACCATCCCGACGTGGCCGCCGGCTCCTCCAATCGCTACCAGAGCTGGGAGGTGGCCGACCCCGAGAAGTGGGTGCCCCACGGGTACGCCTGCGTACGGGTCGACTCGCGGGGCGCGGGCCGCTCCCCCGGCGTGGTCGACGTGTGGTCGCCCCGGGAGGCGAGGGACTTCGCGGCCTGCATCGAGTGGGCGGCCGCACAGCCGTGGTGCAGCGAGAAGGTCGGGGTGAGCGGCATCTCCTACTACGCGATCAACCAGTGGCACGTGGCCGGCCTCGAGCCCGCGCACCTGGCCGCGATGATCCCCTGGGAGGGGTTCGGCGACTTCTACCGCGACTGCTGCCGGCACGGCGGGATCCTGTCGGAGTTCACGGCCAACTGGTACGAGCGTCAGGTCGAGAGCGTGCAGCACGGGGTGGGGTCCCGATCGGCGGTCAACCCCCACACCGGCCGCCACGTGGCGGGCGACGAGGACCTCTCCGCTGCCGAGCTGGCCGCGAACCGCGTCGACCTCGCCCAAGAGCTGCGACGCCGGGACCTCGACGGTCCCTGGTACCAGGAGCGCTCGGCCGATTGGTCCAAGGTGGTCACCCCGTTCCTGTCCGCCGCCAACTGGGGGGGGCAGGGGCTGCACCCGAGGGGCAACTTCGAGGGGTTCACCCAGGCGGCGACCGAGGAGAAGTGGCTCGAGGTCCACGGGCTCGAGCACTGGACCCACTTCTACACCGACTACGGGGTCTCCTTGCAGCGCCAGTTCTTCGACCACTACCTGAAGGGCGAGCCCAACGGCTGGAAGCAAGGGCCGCGCGTGCGCCTCAACGTCCGCCACCCCGGCGAGCGCTTCGTGCTGCGCGAAGAGTCCGAGTGGCCGCTCGCGCGCACGCGGTGGACGACCGTGTACCTCGACGCCGCCCGCAGGAGCCTTGGCGGCGAGCTGCCGGGGCCCGCGGCGGTCGCCTACGACGCGCTGGGCGACGGCGTGGACTTCTCCCTCCCGGCGACGGAGGAGGAGACCGAGCTCACCGGCCCGATGGCGGCCACGCTCTACGTCTCGTCGTCCACGGCCGACGCCGACCTCTTCGTCGTGGTGCGGGTGTTCGACCCTCAGGGCGACGAGGTCACCTTCCAGGGGGCGCTCGACCCCAACACCCCTGTCGCCCAGGGATGGCTGCGCGCGTCCCATCGCCACCTCGACGAGGAGCGGTCGCTTCCCTGGCGCCCCTACCACACCCACGACCTCGTCGAGCCGTTGGTGCCCGGGCAGGTGGTCCGCCTCGACGTGGAGATCTGGCCGACCTCGATCGTCGTCCCCCCGGGCTTTTGCGTGGTGCTGGGCGTCCGGGGCAGGGACTACGAGTACAAAGGGCCGCTCTCGGAGTTCGCCAAGACCTTCTACTACGCCAACCGGGGGGTCGGGCCCTTCACGCACAACGACCCGGTCGACCGGCCGGCCGCGGTCTTCGGCGGCGAGGTCACGTTGCACACCGGGGGCGAGCACCCGTCGTCGCTGCTCCTGCCCGTCGTCCCGCCGAAGGATCCGTCGGGCTCGTAGCGCTCCCGTGCTCGGCGGAACGCGTCCCCTCTCGGCTCAGCCGGCGGGCACGTCGAGCCAGGCTGTGAGCCCGGCCGCCTCGATGCCGGCCACCGCGCACGCCTCGTCGTTCTCGGAGGTGTCCCCCGAGACGCCGACGGCGCCGATCACCGATCCGGGAGGGCGACGGATGGGCACGCCGCCGGCCACCGGCAGCATCCGGCCTCCCGACAACGTGCCCAGCGCGGCGAAGAACTCCGGCATCCGTCCGGCCCGTGCGACGTGCTCGTGCGCCGGCCAACCCATCGCCAGCGCTCCCCACGCCTTGGCGATCGCCACGTCGACGCGCATGATCGCCGATCCGTCGGACCGCTTGGCGGCGACCACGTAGCCGCCGGGGTCGAGGACCACCACCGTCAGCGGCGCCATGCCCCGTTCCTCGCCGTGGCGGAGCGCGCCGTCGACCACCGTGGAAGCCTGGGCGAGCGAGATCGCCCAGGCGTCACCCGGCAAGGGTGATCTCCTGGACCGGGAAGCTCGAGATCAGCTCGGTCCGGTCTTCGTGGACGATGAGCATCTCCTCGATCCGCACGCCGAACTCGTGGACCTTGCCGTGCTGGGTCTCGAGCGCGAAGACCATGCCGGGCTCGATTCTCTGCGGGTAGTCGAGCGACCAGATCCGCGAGATGACCGGCATGTCGTACTGGGCGAGGCCGAGCCCGTGCCCCCACAGGTTGGCCGCCGCCTCGTCCTCGTCCTCGTAGCCCCACGTCTCCATCGCCGACGGCCACTTGGAGGCGATGTCCTTCGTCGTCGCGCCGGCCTTCACCGCGTCGATCGAGTCGTACAGCCACTCGAGCGCGGTGTCGTAGTACCGCCGGTGCTCGTCGGTCGGCTTCCCGCCGACGCAGAAGGTCCGGTAGTAGCACGACTTGAAGCCGTTCCAGGTGAGCGCGGCCAGGTCCACGATCACGAGCTCTCCCGGACGGATGATGCGGTCGGAGAAGTTGCGCCAGTTGGGCCAGGCGTTCGGGCCGGAGGAGACGATCACGTCCTCCACGTCCTCCATGCCCGGGATGTCGTAGAGGTACTTCATGCCGAAGGCCGTGACCTGGTTCTCGGTGAGGCCGGGCTTCATGAACTTGGAGAACTCGTAGTGCAGCGCGTCGCCGATGGCGCCGACGATGCGCATCGCCTCCTGCTCGTCCACGTTCTTCACCGAGCGAGCCTCGACCATCGGGGTCATGCCGTCGGTCCAGTGGATCCCCGCGCGGTCGAAGGCTCGGATCATGTTGATGTCGATGAAGTCCACGCCGAGCGGCTGGTCCTTCACCCCAGCCTCCTCGAGCGCCTCCAGGAGGGCGTTGGTGAACTTGGTCACCTGCGACTCCGACGCCGGCCCGGCCGCGCCTTTGATCCAGGAGAACGAGTGGCGCACGTTCTCCGGGCGGAGCCACGGCGAATGCTTTCTCACGTGGATGCCGATGTCGCCCTGCTCGAAAAGGATGGGCTCTCGACCCTCCACCAGCACCGCGTAGCGCAGGCCCGGCTTCAACCGGTTCCAGCCAGGGGTGAGCGTCGAGGTGACGTAGCGAACGTTCTCGTCGTACATGCACAGCAGCGCCCCGAGCTCGTGCCGACGCATCGCCGCGCGCGCCCGCTCGAGGCGGTACGCCCGCATGCGGGGCCAGTTGATGCGCTCCTGCCAGTCCATGCCAACGGCGCCAAAAGAAGCCATCGGATTGCGTCACATCCTTTCCACGTTGAGCACGACACTGTAGACCTGGCTCGCCGGCGCGGCCGGCGCGCGAGGTGCGTGCACCCGGCGGCCGCCGTGACCCCGGCCGACCAGAAGGTCAGCCGATGACCTCCTCTGCGATCGCCTTCACGTCGCTGTCGTCGAGCAGGCCGTGGAGCACCAGCGACCGGCGCTTCACCCGCTGGAGGATCTCCGCCTGCTGCGCGTCGTCGGCCTGGAGGCCCAGGCGCTCCAGCGCCTCGGCCACGTTGGGCGCCCCGCTTCCCTTCCCCAGCACCAGGCGCGGACCGTCCTGGCCGACGAGCGAGGGGACGTAGGGGAACGCCTCGGTGAGCGCCGTGTCGCGGACGTTGCGGACCCAGGTCGAGATGATGCCCGACTCGACGTCGAACAGGCGGCTGCCGGTGACCGCGCGGTTCGACGGCTGGTCGACACCGGCGATCGAGTTCACGAGGCGGGCGAGCGGGGTCAGGGCCTCCGTCTTCACGCCGATGTCCTGGTTGTAGAGGGTCAAGAGGGTCATCACGGTCTCTTCGAGGGGGGTGTTGCCGGCGCGCTCGCCCAATCCCGACACCGTGGTCTGGATCACGTCGGCCCCGGCGGCGGCGGCGATCACGCTGTTGGCCACGCCCAGGCCGTAGTCCATGTGGAAGTGGGTCTCCACCGGCACGTGCAGCCGCTCGCGGCTCACGTTCACGAACCGCTCGACGGCGTGCGGCGTGAGCACCCCGAAGGTGTCGACGAGGCCGAGGCCGTCGAGGTGGCCGTCGGCGGCGACCTTGGCCACCAGGTCGAGGTAGTCGGCCACCGACGCCCGGGTGGCGTCGATGGGGAAGAAGGACACCTTGAGCCCCTGCTCAGCGGCGTAGCGGGTGGCCTCGACGGACAGCTCGACTGCCCGCTCCACGCTCCACCGGTAGCCGAGCTCGATCAGGTGCCTGCTGGAGGGCACCTCGGTGACGACGCCGGTCACGCCGCAGTCGATCGCCAGCTTGATGTCGTCGACCGTGCACCGGGAGAAGGCGTAGATCTCCGCCGGCAGGCTGAGCTTGACGATCTCGGCGACGGCCCGGCGGTCGTCGTCGGACACCGCCGGCAGGCCGGCCTCGATGCGGTGCACGCCGGCGTCCGCGAGCGCCTCGGCGATGCGCACCTTGTCGGCGGCGGTGAAGACGACCCCTGCCTGCTGCTCGCCGTCGCGCAGGGTGACGTCGTGGATCTGGAGACTCCGGTTGAACCGGAAGCCGCCCGCCACCTCGGCGTCATGGTTCCACGGGCTCGTGAACCACCGATCGGTGTGCCATGGCTCTTGTGGGAGCTCGACCATGCGGACCTCCGTCGTCTCGTCGTCGGTGCGACACGACACCGTGCGCGTACGCGGGCAGCGGTCCTCTCCTCGCGAGGGTCACCGTCCGGGGTCGTCCGGGTCGTACCGCCCGATGTGGTGGCCATTGCACCTTATCATCATCACTTGACTCTCGCCAAGGCCAATACGGCTCAGCCAATCACTTGCTCCCGCCCCCGCAGCCGGCTCGTCCGGCAGGAGATCGGGCGCGAACTGCGCAACGGCCGTGCCAGGGCAGCGCGTACGGCGCGCACGCACGTCGGGCGCCGGTGCAGCGCAGCCTGAGGGGTGCAGGTGCGGCGCGCTCAGCGGCCCCACCACCGGCCGGTGTGGCCGGGCGGCAGGGCGACGTCGAGCTCGCGCACCTCGAGCAGCGTCCGCAGGGTGCCGTCCAGGTGGCGCAGCACGGCGTCCACGGCGGCATCGGTGTCCCCGGTGATGACCGCCTCCAGGATCTCCGCGTGCTCGGCGTTCCCGCGCTCGAAGCGGCTCGGCTCCGAGAGGAGCGAGTGGGAGACGTAGAGGGACGAGAGCCCATGGAGCTGGCGCAGGACGCTGGCCAGCCGGCGGTTGCCCGACGCCCGCTCGATCACGCTGTGAAACCGCGTGTTGGTCCGCACCCACTCGCCGGCCTTCTCGACGTGCTGCATCGCCGTGACCAGCTCCACCGCTTCGACGAGGCTCGCCGGGCTCGCCTCCTTGGCCGCTTGGACGACCGCCATCGGCTCGAGCACCTTGCGCAGCTCGTACACCTCCACGAGCTCGCTGCGGCTCAGCTCGTGCACCACGGCGCAGCCGTGGGCGTCCATCTGCACGAACCCCTCGGCCGCCAGCCGGCGCAGCGCCTCGCGCACCGGGGTCCGGCTCACTCCCAACGCCTCGGCGATGCGGGGTTGCACCAAGCGGGTGCCGCCGACCAGGTACCCGCTCGCGATGCCCTGCTGCAGGGTCAGGAACACCCGGTCGTGGGAGAGCAACTGCCGAGGACTGTCCGTGCCGTCGGCGAGCCCGCCGCCGGCCACGGGCGACGGGCCGTCGTTGGACCGTCGGCGCATTCGTCCTCCCGTTGACTCCACCACGTCGACACCACGTCGATCGCCGTCGCCCGAGCCTAACTGACGACCGGGACGGGGCGGCAGGCGGCGACGTTCCCGGGCAATTTGACGTGAGTCAATAGGCGGCGGGGCGGTCACCACGTCGTGCCTCGCGCTCGCCCGGCGCGGCTCACACGAGCAGCCGCAGCGCAGCGGCGACGCCGACGGCCACGATGACCCCGCGCAGCACGCCGGGCGACAGCCGCATCCCCACCCGGGCCCCGACCTGGCCCCCCACGATCGACCCGGCGGCGACGGCGGCGGCAGCCGGCCAGGAGACCGGCGCGGCGACGAGGAAGACGATCGCGGCCGCCAGGTTGGCGGCCATCGCGAGGACGTTCTTCAGGGCGTTGAGGCGCTGGAGCCCGTCGTGGAACGCCATCGGCAGGATCGACATGAGGATCACGCCCTGCGCGGCGCCGAAGTAGCCCCCGTAGACCGCGACCGCCAGGGTCCCGCCGCGCAAGCCCCAGCCGCCCTTCCCCGAAGCAGTCCGCCACCTGGAAGCGACTCGCCGGCTCAACGGCTGGAGGAGCACGAGCACGCAGGCGGCGAGGATGAGCCCCGGCAGCGCTCGCTTGAACACCGAAGACGGGAGCGTGAGCAGCAGGACGGCCCCGAGGAGCCCGCCCACCAGGGCGACGACCGCAAGCGTCGCAGCGCGGCCCCGCTGGCCTGCGAGCTGGTGACGGTAGCCCACTGCCCCACTGATCCCGCCTGGCGCGAGGCCGATGGTGTTGGACACGTTCGCCGTCAGCGGTGGGACGCCCAACGCCAGGAGGACGGGGAACGTGATGAGCGTCCCGGATCCCACCACCGTGTTGACGGTGCCCGCCGCCACTCCGGCACCGAGCACCGCCACGAACACGCCGGGGGTCATCGGCGCCGGCCGCCGTCGCCGGCCGCCGCGATGGGTCGTCCGGTCACCCGCGGCCGCAGACCGTGCCGAGGGCACTCACGACCGCGTCGAGGTCGGGGACGACGGCGGCGTCCTCGGTCACCCAGCGGTAGCGGACGACCGCGTCGGTGTCGACGAGGAAGACCGATCGCTTGGCCAGGCCGCTGTGGCCCTTCCAGCTGTCGTACCGGACGCCGTAGGCGTCGCAGGCCACGCGGTCCCAATCCGACAGGAGCGGGAAGTCCACGCCGAGAGAGGAGGCGAACGCCTGCTGCGAGAACGTCGCGGTGACGGCGATCGCGAGGATGCTCGCGCCCAGCTCCGCGATCTCCTTGCTGCGTCGTCCCAACTGGGACAGTTCGTTCCTTCATACGTGGCCGAAGTCGAACACGTAGAAGGCCAGCGCGACCGGTCCACGGCGCAGCGTCGCACGCAGGTTCACGTCGTCGTCGAAGGTGTGCCGCAGCGTGAAGTCCGGCGCCGGGTCGCCCGCTGCGGGCGGTCCGGGAGCCGGCACGCTCGCCCGGACGAGGCCGGTCACGCAAGGAGCTCCTCGAGCACGGCTGCGCACCTCAAATCAGGGTGCGCTCGAGGAACGCGACGATGGCGTCGACGGCGTGCACCTGGACGGCGTCAGGGCCCCCGTCGGCCGCGATCGGGAAGATGTAGCCGTGCAGCGGATGGTCCCAGGACACCCACTGGGCGTCCTTCCCGTGCGCGACGAGAAGCTCGAAGCTCACCTGGAACACGCCCTGGAGGTGGTCGGGATCCCTCCCCATCACCAAGATCGGCACGTCGATCGGGGCGACGCGCTCGTTGACGAGAGGGAGGTTGACGCGGGATCGCACCCACGCGGGGTCCTGCAGCTGCAGCTCCTCGATGCTGCGCAGGCCGGTCCTCGGATCGACCGGAGCCACGTCGTCGAGCCGCAGGTCGAGGAACTCGTGGTTCGCAGGCTCGCAGGCCACCCCGGCCTTGACGGTCCCGGGGTACCGGGAGGCGAGCTTGAAGAGCATCTCGCCGGCATGGCTCACCCCGACATGGCCGAGGCGGGCGCCGTCGACCTGCGGGTGGCGGCGCACGTGCTCCAAGATCGCGAGCTCGTCTTCGAATTCGAGAGGCGACCGGTTCATGACCTCCATGCCCTGGCGTCCGTCGATCTCGAGCGGGCCGCCCAGGTTGAAGCCGAGGTCGACCTCCGTGCGGTACCGGCCCCACCCGCACGCGTACCCGGCTTCGAGCAGGCGCTCGGCGATGTACGGGCGCGTGTGCACCCAGGTGCGGAGCCAGTCGATCCCCCCGCCGCCGTTCCCGTACGCGAGGAAGACGAAGGGGTACCGCCCGTCGTCGCCAGGCGTGCGCACGACGTAGGGCGTGTACAGGCCGTCTCGCGTCTCTGCGAGAAAGTACGCCGCCGGGCGTGCGGATCCGGCGACCTCTTCGACCATGACGGGCTCGCCCGAGTGCCAGGGCTTCGAGGTCACCGGCTCAGGGCCTGGTCCGTGCCGCGGGCCGCCGGCCGGCCGTCCGCCTGGCGTGCGGACAGTCGCCACGTGGAAGCCTCTCGACGGACGGGCTCATTCGGACGGCCACTCCTCCCTGCGCGTGCTCACCAAGCCTAACCCTCGCGTCTATTGGGGACGCGTGATTGGTGCCGCGTGATTGGGTCAGCATGCCAGGCGAGCTCGCCCACCTTGCCCCGCGGGTCCTCCGGACCGCTCGCGGCCCGCCCGGCGCGCAGGCCCGCGGGCCGGCCGCCTCCTCACGCGCCGAGCTTCTCCCCGAGCCAGTCCGCCGCCTGGGGACGCCACCGGTAGGTGATGTTCATGCAGACGTGGTTGCCGTCGTCGAACATCCACAGCGTCGAGCTCGGCGCCTCCTCTGCGACCCGCGCCGCCTGCTCCCAGGGCACGAGCCGGTCCTGCTTGCCGAACACCACGAGGAGGGGCTGGCGAACCTTCTCGGCGACTCCCGCCAGCGAGATCTTCCGTGCGTTGGCGAACGTCTCCTCCTCGGTCGACGCACCGCTGTGGTGCATGAAGGCCGCGCGCGAGTTGGGCGGGCGCTTCGGCACGATCTCCCCGTAGTCGTACGGGCCGCCGGCGACGACCGCCGCGACCAGGCGCGGCTCGAAGGCGGCGGCGCGCACCCCGTAGTACCCCCCGAGGCTGACGCCGAGCGCCCCGACCCTCGCAACGTCGAGGTCGTCACGGGCCGAGAGCGCGTCGAGCACCGCCGCCACCGCCACCTCGTAGTCGTGGCGGATCACGGTCGTGTAGCCGGTCTCCCCCTGGCCCGGGCCGTCCATCGAGAAGGTCGCCATCCCGCGGCGCAGGTAGACGTCCTCGACGTGGAAGAACTCCTCCTTCGTCGAGTCGAGTCCCGGGAGGAGCAGCACGAGGGGCGGTCGCGTCTCGCCTGGTGGACGTCGGAGGTTGCCGTAGATGGTCGCGTCCTCGAAGGGGACTTCCACCCGTTCGAACGTGGGATCGAGCAGCCGAAGGCCCCTGGCGTGGGCCTCGACGGCTTTGTCCGACACCGAGCGGTGACGTTCGAGGTCCAGCAGCCACACGAACTTCGCGAAGTGGTAGCTGAGCGCCGCCCGCACCCACGCCTCGCCGGCGGTGCGCGGGTGCCCGGCCTCCTCCGCCTCGCGTGCAACACCCGCGTGGACCTCTGCGTTGTCGCACCACGCGTCCAGCCAGTCCTCCCAATGCTCGAGCGGCGACGTGACCCTCGCGAAGTCGTTCGGGTCGACACCCTGGGCAGTGAAGCGCGGCCCCCAGTTGGCGATGGCGCTGGTGATGGCTTCGTCAGGCATCTCGCTCCCCTCCGGCCGCACAAGGCTGCAATCGGTTGCTGCAGCGTACCCCATCACCCCTGATCGTTCCCGTGCCACCTCGGAACGCCCGCCTCCGCAGGCACCCTCCTCGACACGCCCGCCTCCGCAGGCACCCTCCTCGACGCGCACCCTCGGCACGCCTCCTTGACACGCTCGCCAACGGTCGTGCACTGTGTGGCACGATGTCGCAATCGGTTGCGCCCACCGACGCCGGCGCGGCCGAGGCGTCGTCGCGCCGCCATGGAGGCACGCTCCTCGCCGAGCTGCTCGCCGAGCACGGCGTCACGCACGTCTTCGGCGTCCCTGGGGGCCAGACCATCGCCCTGTACGACGCGCTCGACGACCGGGCGCCGGGCATGCGCCACGTCCTCGTGCGCGACGAGCGGACCGCTGCGTACGCCGCGGACGGCTACGCGCGTGCGACCGGGCGCGTCGGGGTGTGCGACGCGACGGTGGGGCCCGGAGCGGCCAAGCTGCCGTCCGGCCTCGCCGAGTCGCTGGGCGCCTCGGTGCCCGTGGTCGCGATCGTGAGCGACCTCCCCGCGTCGGCTGCCCCGCACCGCGACCGGGGCGCCGCCTCTCAAGCGCTCGACCAGGCCGGCCTCCTCCGGCCCGTGACGAAGTGGTGCTCGTCGGTGCCCGACGTGCACGCGCTCCCCGCCATGGTCCGCAAGGCGTTTCGCGAGGCGTCGAGCGGCCGTCCCGGGCCGGTCGCGCTGATCATCCCCCAGGACGTGCTCGACGGCCCCGCCCCGCCGTGGACCGACGGCGCCGGGGCGCGCTTCGGTCGCTGGCCCTCGGTGCGCAGCGCACCGGACCCGGGGGACACGGCGCACGCGGCCAGCGTCCTCGCCGGGGCGCGCCGTCCGTGCCTCTTCGTCGGCGGCGGCGCGCTCCATTCGGGCGCCTCGGCCCAGGTGCAGGCGCTCGCCGAGCGGCTCACCGCGGCCGTCGCGACCACGATGTCCGGCAAGGGCGTCATCGCCGAGGACCACCCGCTGGCTGTCGGCGTGGTCGGCACCATGGGCACGACCGCTGCTCGGGCCGCCCTCGAGCGGGCGGACGTGGTCTTCCTCATCGGCGCGAAGGCGTCCGGCGGCGCCACCTACAACTGGACGCTGCCCCGAGGAGACCAGCTCGTGGTGCAGCTCGACGTCGACCCCGGAGAGATGGGGCACGCCGCGCCGGTCGCCGCGGCGATGGCCTGCGACGCTCGCCTCGGGCTCGAGGCGCTCCTCGGCGCGCTCGGCGACACGTGCGACGACGAGCGCGCCGTCTCGGAAGCCCGTGCGGCCTGGGCGACGGCGGTGTCGGCGTCCGCCGACTCGTGGCGTGCACGGCGCGACGAGGAGCGCCGAAGTGACGGGGAGCCGATCGCGCCGGCCCGCGTGCTCATGGAGCTCGAGTCGGCGCTCGGCGCGAGAGACGTTGTCGTCTGCGACGCGAGCCTTTCGAGCGGGTGGGGCACCGTCTACTTCGAGCAGCGTGCCCCGGGACGCCGGATCCTCACCCCGCGCGGCTTCGCCGGGCTCGGCTACGCGCTCCCGGCGGCCATCGGCGTGGCCACCGGCGCCCCCGGGCGCCGGGTGGTCGCCCTCGCAGGCGACGGAGCGCTCGCCTACGCCCTGGGCGAGCTCCCCACGGTGCGGGAGCACGGCCTTCCGATCACGGTCGTCGTCCTGAACAACAGCTCGCTCGGGTGGATCCGGTGGTATCGAAGGATCGCGTTCGGGCGTGGGTTCGACCAGCCGGACTTCTCCGACGTCCCGTTCGCCGACGTGGCGACCGCCCTCGGATGGAGCGCAGCGCGCGTCACCCGACCGCGCGACCTGCGCGGTGCTCTCGCCACGGCGCTCGGCGCGGACGGACCCTCGCTCGTGGACGTCGTGACCGACACCTGGCAGACGCCGATCGCCGGGCACAGGCGGTCGGTCGACGACGGGCCGGCGAGCGCCGGCGACTACGGAGGTTGACGATGCCCCGCCACCCGGATCGCCAGATCGAGCGCATGAGCCAGCCCGAAGCGGCGCGGCTGCTCGCCCGCTCGGGCACCGCGGTCTTGGTCGCCGGCAGCGTCGAGCAGCACGGCGGCCACCTCCCGCTCGGCACGGACGCGTTCGCGGCCATGTCGATCGCCGAGCGCGTCGCCGAGCGGCTCGACACCGCGGCCGTCAACCTCGGACCGACCGGCGTTGCCCATTATCACCTGGGTTGGCCGGGCACCCTCACCTTGCGCCCCGAGACGCTGCGCGCGGTGCTGGTCGACGTCTGCGAGAGCCTCGCCCTCGCGGGGGTCGAGCGGATCCTCGTCGTCAACTGGCACGAGGGGAACTCCGCGACGTTGCGCGTCGCCGCCGACGATGCGCAGCGGCGCCACGCGCTGCGCATCGTGATCGCTGAGACCCACGTCATCACCCATCGCAAGCACCCCGAGGAGATGGAGTTCACCCACGCGGGTGCCATGGAGACCTCCGCAGTCCTCGCGTACGAGCCTGGACTGGTCCATCTCGAACGCGCGACCGAAGCGAGCGACCGCACGGCCGGGGAGACGGCGCACGGGCTGTTCCGCCGTCCCGACGTGTACCCAGTGATGGCGGACTTCCACGTCGTCGCACCGACCGGCTGGTACGGGCGCCCGGAGCTCGCGAGCGCCGCACGCGCGGAGCAGATCGCCGAAGAGGTGGCCGACCACGTCGTCGAGCGGGCGAGGGAGATCTGGCAGGCGCTCGACGAGGCCGCCCACGGCTCCGTGGCGACCGTGGGCGCGGACGACGACGGCCTGGTGCCTCGATGAGCGTCCTGCCCGCCACGATGGACGCCGCGCTGCTGCGGGAGCACGGCCGGATCGAGGTGTCGTCGATTCCGGTCCCCGAGCCGGGGCCGGGAGAGGTCCTCTGCCGCGTGCTCGCCTGCGGCATCTGCGGCACGGACCTCAAGATCGTGCGGGGCGACTTCGCCGGGGTCTGGCCGCCGTCGCTGCCCTTCGTGATCGGCCACGAGTGGTCCGGCGAGGTCGCCGCGCTGGGACCCGACACCGCGCGTTGCGGCCTGTCCGTCGGCGACCGCGTCGTCGCCGAGAACCACGCCGGCTGCTCGGCCTGCCCGATGTGCCGGTCGGGCCGCTACAACCTCTGCGAGCGGGTCGGCGAGCCAGGCTTCAAGCTCTACGGCCACACGGCGCCGGGGGCGCTGGCAGAGTTCGCGGTACGGCCGGCAGTCGTGCTCCACCGCGTGCCGCCGTCGGTGGACGACGCCGCGGCCGCGCTCGTGAACCAGGGCGCGCTCACGGTCCACGCGGCGCGCCGGGTCCGGCTCGACGCCGGAGCAGCCGTCGCCGTGTTCGGCCCGGGACTGCTCGGCCTGCTCATGCTGCAGGTCGCCCGCGCGTCGGGGGCGGCGACCACGGTCGTGGTCGGACGCGGGGAGCGGCTCCGCACCGCCGCCGAGCTCGGGGCCACCCACGTCGTCGACTACGAGGTGGACGACCCGGCCGGCAGCGTCAGAGCGGCGGCCGGGGGGCGAGGCGTCGACGTCGTGTTCGACTGCTCGGGCAATCCGGCAGTGCTCGCCCAGGCAGTCCGGTCTGTGCGCCGGGGGGGCAAGGTCGCGATCCTCGGCCTGGCCGGCGGCGCTCGCGCCGAGGTGCCGGTCGACGCGTTCGCGCTCGACGAGCTGGACCTGCTCGGCGTCCGCTCGAGCCCCAACGCCTACCCGGCGATGATCTCGCTGCTCGCCGCCGGCGCCATCCGGACCGACGTGCTGACCGCGGACCGCTACGCGCTCGCCGACGTCGGCGCGGCGTTCGACGCGCTCGCGCTGAGGACCGCCGTCCGTCCCATCATCCTCCCGTCGAAGTGAGGTCGCCATGCCCATCGTGAGAGGACCTGCCGCGCTGCCGTCGCGCCGGGGACCCGGCTACGTCGAGACGGTCTGCGCGGGCACCGAGGTGTTCGACGCGTCGGTGCCGCTACGGGTGCGCCGCCTCGTGATCGACGCGGGCAGGACAGCCGAGGTCGACACCCGGAGCGCCGAGGTCATGGCCTACGTGGTGGCGGGCTCGGGGAGCGTCGAGGTGGGCGGAGAACGCCACGAGCTGCGGCGCGAGTCGATGGCCTGGCTCGACCCGGGTCCGATCCGGCTGTCGGCAGGCGACGACGGGCTGGAGGTGCTCCTGACCGAGGCGCCGCTGACGTGACGCGGGGAGCGGCGCGATCACCTCAGCGGTGAAGCGGATCGGTCGAAGAGGGACGGGAGAAGGACCGGCGCCAGCGTGGTCCGCGTGGCGTCAGTCCTCGGGGTCGAGACCGTCGGCGACGGGGACGTTCTCGGGCTCGAGCTCCAAGCCGGCTCCCTTGCCGATCATCTCGACCACCGCTGCGAAGTCGACGTCGCCGAACCCCGAGCCGATGCCCTGTCCGAGCAGTTGGTGGACCAGCGCGGCGACCGGCATCGGGGACTCCAGGCGTCGCGCCTCGCCGAGCCCGAGATCGAAGTCCTTCCGCAGCAATCGGGTCGTGAAGGTCGGCTCGAAGTCCAGGTTCACGAGCGCCGGGCTCTTGTAGCGCGTGAACGGCGAGCCGAGGATGGACGCGTTGAGGAAGGCGAGGAAGTCCGCGCGCCGGACCCCGCCTTTCTGGGCGAGCACGGTCACCTCCGCGAGCGACTGGATCACGACGCCGAGGAGGAGGTTGTGGCACAGCTTGACGAGCCGTGACAGCTCGCCCTCACCGACGTAGGTGACCTCCTTGACGATGTGACGGAGAGCCGTCTCCACCTCCTCGAAGGTGGGACGGGGGCCCGAGACCACCATCGAGAGCTGGCCGGCCCGGGCGACCTTCGGGTTGCCGCTCACGGGCGCGGCGAGAAACCCGACGAGCCGTTCGTCCGCGGCAGCCCGCGCCGCGGCGGACGAGTCCATCGAGACGGTGGAGCAGTCGACGATGATCCGCGGGACCTCGGACCCCGTGAGGAGCCCCCCGTCGCCCACGAGCACCTTCAGCAGGTCGTCGGACGACGCGACCGTGATGAACACGACGTCGCGGTCCGCCAGCTCGCCGATGGTCTCGGCCACCTTTGCGCCCCGCTCGACGAGCGGTCCCGTCTTGGACCGGGTGCGGTTGAAGACCCTCACCTCGTGCCCCGCCCGAAGCGCACGTGCGGCCATCGCCGTTCCCATCCGGCCCGCGCCGATCCAACCGAGCGTCTGAGCAGGGCCGCCGGGCCCGGCAACCGTTTGCATAGCGCCAAGTATCCGAAACGGGACCGCCGGTGTCAAGCACACCCAGTCCGCGGAAGCCGCCGACCTCCCCGGGACAGGGCGAAGGGCCCCGCGAGAGGTCCGGCGACGAGCGCTTCTGGATCGCGAGGGGGAATGCGCGCCTTCAGCGCCGCCCGGCACGGGCGGAGGCGGTGGATCCGCGCACGACCAGCTCCGGCCGGAGCTGCACCACCTCGACCGGGGCGCCGGGATCACGGAGGCGCCCGAGCAGCAGCTCTGCGGCATGGACCCCGATCTCGTAGTGGGGGATCCGCACGGTGGTGAGCGGCGGGTTCATCCGGTCGATGAACGGCATGTCGTTGAACCCCACGATCGAGACGTCTTCTGGGCACCCGAGACCCGCGCGCTCAGCGGCCGAATAACAGCCGAGCGCCAGCATGTCGTTGCCCGCGACGATTGCCGTGGGACGGTCCGGCATCGCCAGGAGCGTCTGCGCGCAGCGCTCCCCCTCTCCGATCGAGAAGCTCTCGGCGAACGCCACGCACCGTTCGTCGAGATCGGCGCAGGTCGTCCCCATCGCCGAGACGAACCCCTCGTACCTTGCGTGCCCGGTCGACATGGACTGCGGGCCGGCGATGTGCCCAATCCGTCGGTGGCCCAGGCTCCGCAGGTGCTCGACGACCAGCCCGACACCTGCAGCGTCGTCCACCGAGACGGACGAGAACGTGCGATCCTCGACGACCCGGTTCAAGAGCACGACGGGGATGCCCGCGTTCTCGAGCTCCGCGAGGCTCGCGTCGTGCCGGAGTGCCGTTGCGAGGAGGAGACCGTCGACTCGCCGCTCCACCATGCTCTCGAAGATCCGGCGTTGTCGGTCGGAGCTTCCTTCGGTGTTGGCGAGCAGGGCGACGTAGCCGTCCTGGAACAGGCGGGACTCGACGCCCCGCACCATCGGAGGGAAGAGCGGGTTGTCGATGTCGGGGATGACGACCCCGACCGAGTTCGTCCGCCGCGTCTTGAAGCTCCGGGCGAGAAGGTTGGGCTTGTAGCCGAGCGAGGTCGCGGCTGCGGCCACGCGCTCGGCGGTCTCCTCACGGACGAGCGCCCGGGTCGCGTCGTTGAGGGCGCGGGAGGCCGTGCCCGGGTGGACCCCCGCGGCCTGCGCCACCTCGCGAAGCGTCACGGCGTCTCTGGGCATCCTGCCACCACCGCCCTTGCTACGTCCCCGTCCAGCGGGACGATAGCGCGCCGTGGGCCCTGGCGTCTGCTTCCCGGTGATGGCCGGCGCGGCGCGCGCGTTGGCCCGACCCTCGGCGATCACGGTGAAGGTCGCGCCGTGGTCAGGCGAATTTCAGGACCCGCACGTGCCCGACCCGCTCCGTCACAGCCTCGAAGGTGTCGCCGCGGTCCTTGGAGCGCCACACCTGGCCGTCAGGCGTCCCGAGCGCCACCTCGCCGTCTCGGGCGGCCAGACTGCCGGTGTCGAGGTTGAACGGGAACGACGGAGGCAGTCCGCCCCCGCACGGCTCGAACGGGTCGCCGACGTGTGCCGCACGATAGAGACGGCCGTCGCGCGTGGACGGCCCCGTGGACGCGGTCACGTACGCGACGTCGCCGTCGACAGCCGTCGCCCGGCAGTAGCCCGAGTGGAGACCTTCGGTCGTCCATTGCCAGGTCGCCCCGTCGTCCGAGCTCCATCCGAAGCCCCTCGCAGCCGCGGCTGCCACGACACCCGCCTGGCCGGCGACGACGTCGTGCACATCGTCGTCGGGCTCGATGACGTCGGTCCACGTCGCGCCGCGGTCCGTCGACCGCCAGACGCCACCGACGTGCACACCTACGAGCCACGTCCCTGCGTCCGTCACCGCCATCGAGCGAAGGTCGGGACTCGAGGCCGCCGGGTTGTTCCACCTGGCGCGCCCGGGGACGGCGTCGAAGGACTCGAGCAGCGACAGCTGGCCGTCGGTGAGATCCAGCCTGGCGAGCCGGGCGCCCTCGAGGCCGACGAGCAGCCCGCCTTCGACCCCAGCCATGCTCTGGGCCTTCCCGAGCTCGACGTGGGCGATCGGGGCAAGCTCGTACTCGTCGACCCTGGCGACGCGGTCTCCGTCGAGCAGCACGTACGCACCCCGGCCTCCGGACCCGGTGCCGACCGCGATCGCGCAGACCACGACGTCTTCGGCGATCGAGATCTGCCGGTCCAGGTCCTCCAGATGGCCAGTCGTCCCGAGGAGCAGCACCGCTCTGTCCTATACCAAAGACCCGGTCCCTGCCCAGCCGCCGGGAGCCCGCACGGCAGGGACGCACGGAGCGGAGGCGATCGTCCGGACACCCGTCCACGACCGAGCTCCGCTGCGTCGCGGCTGGATCGCGGCCTGCGATCGCCGCCTTCAGGATCGCAGCGCACACGACGTACCCTGACTGCCGTGCAGCCGGGAAAAGGGATGGGGCTCGAGGAGATCGACCTCTCGGACCTCGGGTTCTGGGCGAGGCCCCTCGATGACATCGACCGCGCCTTTTCGACGTTGCGCCGGGAACGGCCGGTCGCACACTTCGCCGAACGCGACCTTCGGCAACGGTCTCCGCACATGCCGCCCCCCGGCCCCGGCTACTGGGCGGTCACGCGCTACGCCCACGTGGTGGAGGCGAGCCGGCATCCCGAGGTCTTTCGCTCCGGGCAGGGCGCCGTGAGCGTCATCGACATGCCCGAGGCCATGGTCGAGTACTTCAGCGGCATGATCTCGACCGACAACCCGCGCCATGCGCGGCTGAGGCGGATCGTAGGGACTGCCTTCTCTGCGCGCATGGTCGCCTCCTTCGAGGCGCGAGTCCGAGATCGAGCCCGCTCCATCGTGGACGAGATCTGTGAGAAGGGCCGCGGCGACTTCGTGGCCGATGTGGCGGCCCCTCTCCCCCTCGGCGTGATCTGCGACATGATGGGCATCCCGGAGGGATCCCGCGACGCCGTCTACCGCTGCTCGAACGTCATCCTCTCGGAGGGCGATCCTGAGTACGTCCCCGAGGGGAGCGATCCGCTCGACGCGCTCCTCCAGGCCGGTGCCGAGCTCACCGGGCTCATGCACGCGATCGGCGACGATCGGCTGGCACACCCGGCGGACGACCTCACGACCGCCCTCATCACGACGAACGTCGACGGTGAGGCACTGACCCACGCGGAGCTGGCGTCGTTCTTCGTCCTCCTCGTCGTCGCTGGGAACGAGACCACGCGCAACGCCATTGCCCACGCGCTGTGGCTACTGTCGGAGCACCCTCGAGAGCGCCTCCGATGGCTGGAGGACGTCGAGCACGTGTCCCAGACCGCAGTCGACGAGGTCGTGCGATGGGCCTCACCGGTCACGTGGATGCGGCGAACGGTCTCGACGCCGGTCGAGCTCGGCGGCCAGCATCTCGACGCCGGCGACAAGGTGCTCCTCTTCTACCGATCGGCCAACCGCGACGACGCTGCGTTCGAGGATCCCTTCAGGTTCGACGTGCGGCGCGCGCCCAATCCGCATCTCGGGTTCGGCGCCGCCGGTCCCCACTTCTGCCTCGGAGCGCACCTCGCACGTCGTGAGATCTCGGTCATGTGGCGCGAGCTGTTGACGCGCCTTCCGGACATCGAGGCGACGGATGCACCCCAAAGGCTGCTCTCGACGTTCGTGAACGGGATCAAGCATCTACCGTCGGAGTGGACGCCGGTCGAACGGCCCCGCCGCAGCCCCACGCCGTAACCGGTCGCCGCCGCACGCACGTTCCTCGCCTGGTGCGTCAACCACGCCCACGTCCTGGCCAACGTCGCAGCCAACCTCCACAACAGCGGCCCACTCCGGAGCTACCGCCGTACATACGGCAAGGTCCAGTCGAAGAGCACGGCACGCTGGTTCTCCCACGACGAGGCATTCGGCCAGCTCGCCGCCGCATGCCAGGACGGCTCTCTCCGCGGCCCCCGAGACGAGATCATCGTCCGACTCGGCCTCCTCGGCATGCGAGCCAACGAGATCGCCACGCTTCCCGTCCGGTCGGTCCGCCACCTCCCCTCGATCAACTGGACAGGCAAGGGACGCAAACTGCGCAGGGCCTCCGCGCCCACCTCGCCTCCGCCATCGGCCGCTGGCTCGACATCTACCCGGACGTGACCCACGACGACCCCCGCGTCGTCCAGATGGCCCCACGAGGACATCGACCTCGCTGGCACCTCCAAGCCGAACCCCAGACCATGCGCCGAGTCTCTATCAGTCGCGCCCAGCTCGCCGGACTCGGCCACGTCTCCACGCACACAGCACGCCGCACCGCAGCAGGCATCCTCCACGACGTCGTCGACGAACACAAAGCGCACTGCTTCGACCTCCTCGACATCCAGAAGATTCTCGGCCACAGCGACCCGGCAACAACGATGCGCGGCTACCTCGACCCCATGGACGCCGGCGTGCAGGACCGGGTGTTGGCGGCAACGCTGTCTGGGCATGGATCGGCATCGCTTGACGACCATCGGTTGGCAGCGCTGCATGAGGACGCGCGCCGGGCCATGCAAGGCAGCGAGGAGGGGCCTCTCGGCGCGGGAGT
>JAKATH010000063.1 GCA_021828055.1 Actinomycetes bacterium | reverse complement strand
AGGCAGGTGGGGCGGCCCCCCTCCGAAGAAGCCCTGCTCTTCGGTCCCGCTCGGTCTCGTCCTGGTGGCAGGGGCGGCAGCGGGGCTTCAGGTTGCCAAGCACGACGGCGCGCAGGTGACCGGAACGGTGCCAGGAAGCGTGCCGTGGCCCGTGGCAGGGACCCGGCGGGTGGGGACGGCCGAGCCGCTCGCGCGAGGTGACCGAGGTGGGCGACGGTTCCTCCCGTGGGTCCGACGTGAGCGTCGCGCGCGTACGGCTGGGAGCCCGCGGCGAGCAACTTGCCGCTTCCTGGTATGCGGCTCGAGGCTTCGAGGTGCTCGACCGCAATTGGCGGTGCGCCACGGGTGAGATCGACCTGGTCCTGCGGAAGGGGTCGACGATCGTGGTCTGCGAGGTGAAGACCCGCAGCACCCTCGCGTATGGCTCACCCGCCGAAGCGGTGACCGGCCACAAGCGCGCGAGGCTCCGACGTCTGGCCGCCCGCTGGCTTGCCGAGCATGACGTCCATCAGGCGAACGTGCGGTTCGACGTGGCCTGTGTGCTCGGGGAGCGGGTCGAGATCGTCGCGCACGCCTGGTAGCGGACGTCCCCCTTGGGCGACGCGCTGGAGCGCGAGGCGGAGTGCCAGGCGGCCAACGTCGCCGGTGCCGACGTGCGAGAGGCGACGAGCGCGTTCTCGGAGCGGCGCCCCCCCCGGTTCGCCGAGTTGTGACCGCTGGCCGGCGGTCTCGCCTCTCCGCCATGGCGCGGGCGCCATATAGTCGGGGTGGGACGGCTGCGGTCCGCTTGCGTACGGATGGCCAGATGACGCAAGAGCCCGTGGAGGAGGGCGGCGATGCTGAGCGGTGTGCAAGGGATGGTCGGGGAGACCGCGGTGGTCACCAGGGCCATCGAGGGTACCCAACACCCAGGTCGCATCCGCGCGCGGGGCGAGGAATGGCTCGCGATCCCTCTCGATCCCAGCGAGCGCATCGAGACGGGGAGGAACGTGGTCGTAGCTGACATCGAACGGGGATTGCTCGTCGTCTACCCGATTGACGAGTGAGCACAGCCGTGGCGCTCTCACCGCGCAGCGCACCGGCACAACGTCCAGCGCGGAGGGAAGCGGGGTGAGCGCGATGGTGGCAGATGTGGGCCTCATCGTCGGGGTGGCAGTCGGAGCTGTTGCGGTGGCAAGCGTTGCCGGTGTGCTCGCCTTCAAGGCCATGCAGATCGTCCAGCAGGGAAGCGTGGGCGTGGTCAAGCGCCTCGGTGAATTCCGTGGGATCCGCCAGCCCGGCCTCCATCCGCTGGTGCCGTTCATGGACCGGATGGCGAAGGTGGACATGCGCGAGTTCCCGATGACGGGCGACCAGCAGTCCGTCATCACGAAGGACAATGTCTCGCTGCGGGTGAGTGCGACGATCTTCTGCCAGGTGATCGACGTGAAGGCCGCGCTGTTCGAGATCGCGGATTATCAGCTCGCGGTCGACCAGCTTTCACGTACGGCGCTGCGTGCGGTGTTCGGCGAGCTCACGCTCGACCAGTCGCTCTCCGAGCGCGACACCATCAACACCCGGATGCAGGACCACATGGCGGACGCGGCGATGAAGTGGGGGGTCCGGTTGAACCGGATCGAGATCCTGGACATCACGCCACCGCAGAACGTCCTCCAGGCGATGTCGGAGCAGAAGGAAGCGGAGCAGCACAAGCGGGCCGCGATCTTGAAGTCCGAAGGGGAGCAGCAGTCCGCGATCAACAGCGCCGGCGGTCAGAAGCAGTCGGCCATCCTCGAAGCCGAGGGTGCCAAGGAGGCTGCGATCCTGGCCGCGGAGGCTCAGATGCGGGTGCTCGAGCTGCGGGCCGAAGGCGAGAAGAAGGCACGTACGCTCAGAGGCCAGGGTGAGGCGGCGGCGCTCGATGCCATCGACCAGGTGGCGATTCGTCCGAACACGCTCGCCGTCATGCAGCTTCGGGCATTGCAGGACGTCGCGTCCGCACCGAACACGAAGGTCGTCGTCCCGTACGAGGCGGCGGGACTCGTGGGTGCGGCGCAGGTGCTCGTCGACGCGCTGAAATCAGGGGCAACAGACGATGCAAATCCTGCCACGATGACGAACGGCGCTGCACCTGGAAGTGGCAGTCCACCTGCAATATCCCGCTGAACGGGGGAGAGCTGGCAGTCAACCGTCCACCGCGAGAAGAGGCCATGCCGCGAGCTGCGACCGGGTATGGCAATCGCTGCGATCGCTCGGGAGGGTCTCCAGGAAGAGGAAGAGCCAGGAAAGGTGAGACCGACCATGGACGGCTATGTTGAGCATTCCATCGCGGACGTCCGGAGGCTCCCTCCGGCGAACGTCCGCGTGCTGCACGGCGACGAAGAGCTGGCCGCGGCAACCGCCCGCGCCGCAGTCGGCGCGAGAAGGCTGCACGACCGCCTCGCAGCACGTGCCGCCCGGGACGCATGGATGGTGGAGCACACTGCGCAGCGGGGCAGCTGGCTTCCGTTCGCACGGAGCTCCACTGGAGGCGAGCGGCTCGTGGTCGGCGACGACCCCCTGCAGTGGGCGGCCCCAGCTCGACGGTCGTCACCGGGCACTCCTACGGCGTCACCGCCCGAGCAGGGAGCGCTGACGGGCCCGAGCAGGGAGCGCTGACGGGCCCGGGCAGGGAGGGCTGACGGCCCCGAGCAGGGAGCGCTGACGGGCCCGGGCAGGGAGCGCTGACGGCCCCGAGCAGGTAGCGCTGACGGCCCCGGGCAGTGCTCAGAAGCCCGAAGGCCTGAAGCCGGACGCGCCGGCGGCGATCGCCGCCAACCTCTCTGGCAGGGGACGCCATGAGACGGCGCCCGAGGGCCGCGCCCGGCACCGACGCCAGTCGAACGTGTTCGAGGACGTGCCGCCAGGCCGGGGGCGAGCGGCGACCGTTCCGTCACATGATCGCCGCGGTGCACTCAGCGACGTTGACCGGGACGACCGGCCGGCCCGTCGTCGTCGAGGTGCACGACTCAGGCGGGCTCCCTGGTTTCACGATCGTCGGCCTTCCCGACACCGCCGTGCGCGAATCGCGCGATCGTGTACGTGCCGCGCTCCTGTCGAGCACATTTGGCTGGCCGCAGCGGCGCATGACTGTGAACCTCGCGCCGACGGCCGTCAGGAAGGCGGGTGCGGGGCTCGACCTCCCGATCGCGTTGGGTGTGCTCGCCGCAGTGGGCGACCTGGCTGCGAAGGCGCTCGAGGGAGTCGCGTTCATCGGCGAGCTGGGACTCGACGGCTCGGTTCGCCACGTTCCCGGGACGATCGCGCTCGCCGAGGCAGTCCGGGGCCAGCGGCTCGTCGTGCCCGAGTGCGACCTCGCGGAAGCGGCCGCCGTCCGCCCCAATCGGACGTTCGGCGTGCGGAGCCTGCACACGCTCGTCGAGATCCTCCGGGGGTCCCACCCGTGGCCGCACGCCCCCGTGACGAACGGCGCGCTCGGAAGATCCTCCGAGCGGGCCGACAGGGACGGGAATGGTTCGCCGGCAGCCGCCGAGCAGAGGGCGTGGCTCGAGCGGGCGGTCGCGTGCTACGGCGACCTCGAGGAGGTGAAGGGCCAGCGGGTGGGCCGCCGCGCCGTCGAGGTGGCCGCGGCCGGCGGCCACCATCTGCTGCTCGTCGGTCCTCCAGGGTCGGGCAAGACCATGCTCGCCCGGCGGCTCGTGGGGCTGCTGCCACCCCTCGCACGGCCGGAGGCGCTCGAGGTCACGCGGATCCACTCGTCGGCGGGGCTCTCCGCGCGCGAGGGCGGCCTCGTGTGGGACCCACCGTTCCGTGCCCCGCACCACGGAGCCTCAGCGGTCTCGCTCGTCGGCGGCGGGACGGCATCGATGCGCCCGGGGGAGATCAGCCTCGCGAGTCATGGCGTCCTGTTCCTGGACGAGATGGGGGAGTTCCCGGTGGCGGTGCTCGACGCGCTGCGTCAGCCTCTCGAGGAGGGCGTCGTGCGCGTGAGCCGCGCAAAGGGCACGGCGGACTTCCCGGCGCGCTTCCTCCTCGCGGGAGCCATGAACCCGTGCCCCTGCGGCGAGGGGGGCGCGCCGGGATCGTGCCGGTGCTCACCTGCGGCGCGGGCGCGCTACGTGCGGCGTCTCTCCGGACCGCTCCTCGACCGCTTCGACCTCGTCGTGCCACTGCGGCGCACCACGCCCGACGAGCTCCTCTCCCCCGCGCCGGGTGAGCCGACCTCCGCGGTCGCCGCCCGGGTCGGGGCGGCACGACGGCTCGCTCGAACGAGAGGGGTGCGGTGCAACTCGGAGCTCCGCGCGTCGATGCTGTCCGCGGTCGCGCCGCTCGACTCAGGCGCAGCCGAGCTCCTCGAGAGGAGCGTGCGCGCGGGGCGGCTCAGCGGGCGCGGGGTGGACCGGGTGCGACGGGTCGCGCGCACGATCGCCGATCTGGACGTCGCACGCGCAGGCGGGGGCGAGGGCGCGGTCGCTGTTCGGGGTGGAGCCAGCGTCGTGAAGCAGGAGCACGTCGCCGAGGCGCTGGCGCTCCGCGCAGGGCGCGAAGTGCTCGACGTCGGGGGATGACTGATCCCCGTTCATGTCCCTGACTCTGCCATCGCCAGAGGGGGTTCGCGATCTGCCCAGGGTGCGGCCGCCTCGAGCTGGGAGGCGAGGCGGAGCAGCCGGGCCTCGCCCCAGGGAGCTCCCACGAACTGCACGCCGACGGGAAGGCCGCTCGGCGCCTGCGAGAGCGGCAGGCTCACCGCCGGCTGCCCCGTCATGTTGGAGAGGACGGTGAAGGCGACCATCACGAAGGCGGCAAGGGGAGGCGAGCCCGGCTGAGCGTGGGCCTCGGCGAGCACCTCGCCCGCGATGGGGGGCTCGATGGGGATCGTCGGCGTGACCAGCACGTCGAAGTCGCGCCCCCAGTGCTCGACGACGTGCGGCGTCGTGCGTCGCAGCGCGTTCAGTGAGCTCACGATCGTGAGCCCGTCGACCTCCAACCCCGCTGCGCGCCACGCTTTGTTGTGGGGCTCGACTCGGTCCCAGTCGACGCCCTCGAAGCCCGCGTACGCGGAATTGACGATGTTCAGGAATGGCCCCACCGCGGCGGCGTCCAACAGGTCCTCCCCGAGCAGCTCCACGTGGTGGCCGAGCTCTTCGAGCAGACGGCCGGCGTCCTCGACGGCAGCCCGGCAGGAGGCCTCGACCTCGACCCCGAGCGAGCTCGTGGTCAGGAGCGCGATCCGGAGCTGTCCGGGGTCGGCACCGACCTCTGTCGCGTACGGGCGCTCCGGCGCGAGTGCCTGCTCCCAGGAGAGCAGGCTCGGCACGCTGAGGCAGTCCAGGACCGTGGCTGCGTCGGCGACAGTCCGGCACAGCGCACCCTCGACCGACATGCCGAACCATGCGGGCGTCAAGCTGGGGACTCGCCAGCGGCTCGGCTTCAGGCCCACGAGGCCGCAGCACGACGAAGGGATCCGGATGGAGCCGCCGCCGTCGTTGCCGTGCGCCAGCGGCACCATCCCCGAGGCAACTGCGGCCGCCGCCCCGCCGCTCGATCCCCCGGGGCTCCGCGCGGTGTCCCAGGGGTTGCGGGTGATGCCGTACCTGCTGTTCTCCGTGACCGGGAGCGGGCCGAACTCCGGCGCGTTGGACCTCCCGCAGAGCACGAACCCCGCACGCCGCATCGCGGCGATCACCAGCTCGTCCTCTTCCGAGATGCCCTCCGGCGCGGCGGCGGAGCCGTACGCAGCCGGCTGGCCACGCGCCTTGGTGAGGTCCTTCACGAGCGTGGGCACCCCCGCAAAGGGGCCGACGTCTTCGCCGGCTGCGATCCGCTTGCCGATCTCCTCGGCTTGTGCGCGGGCCGCGCCGTCGTCGCGCCACACGACGGCGTTCAGCACCGGGTTCAGCTGATCGATCCGTGCGAGCGACGCTTCGAGCGCCTCCAGGGGGGTCAGCTCACGCGACCGGATCCTCTCCGCGAGGTCGATCGCGCTGGTGAACGGATCGAGGTCCAAGCCCATGGCGCATGCCTACCACCCGTCGGCTCGCGGCGCCGCCCGCCCGCATGCACGAGCGCTTGCTCCGGGCGTGGGGACGACGGCGAGCCGGGAGGTGGGCGTGGCCGCGGTGGGCCGCGGTGGCGGGGCCGCGGTGGCGTGGCCGCGGTGGCGTGGCCGCGGTATGCCGCGGTGAACCGCACCGGCCGCGCGCCACCTCGTGTCGACCCGACCGTTCCTGGTTGATGACGCCATCCGCCGCGCCGACCGGTGCCGCCGCGCCGACCGGTGCCGCCCCGCCGAGCGGTGCCGCCCCGCCGACCGGTGCCGCCCCGCCGACCGGTGCCGCCCCGAGCGACCTCCCCGAGAAGGCGTACGCCGTCGCACTCGCGTCCGTGCCCGGCGTGGGCCCGAAGACGCTTCGCAGGCTCCTCGACGGCACCGTGCCGCACGCCGCGTGGGAGGAGCTCGTGACGGGGAGCGCGCGGGTCCGTGCTTCCCTCACGACGGAATCCGCGCGGAACGACGCACGCAAGATCGACGTCGCGCACGTCTGGGCGACCCATGTGCAGGCCGGCGTGGGTGTCTGCATCCTCGGCGAACCCGGGTACCCCGCGGCGCTGCGCGCCGACCCCGAAGCGCCCGCCGTCCTGTTCTCGCTCGGCAGCCCGCGGGTGGTGGATGGCGCACCGCGGGTCGCGATCGTGGGCACGCGCTCGGCGACCCGGTACGGCCTGGGTGTCGCGGCGCAGCTGGGTGCCGACCTCGCCGCCGCGGGTGTCGTGGTCGTCTCGGGCCTCGCGCTCGGCATCGACGGCGCCGCGCACGAAGGTGCGCTTGCCGCGTGGCGTGCGGCGAGCGGCGGCAAGGAGCCGGCCGCCCACGCGGCGGCGGCGTCGATCACGGCTGGTCCGTCCGGGCCCGAGGTGGCGGCGTCGTTCCCCACGCCACGCGCCGCGCCGCCGGTCGCAGTTGTCGCGGGCGGCGTCACCGCCCCCTACCCTCGCCAGCACTCGGGATTGTGGCGGCGCGTGGCGGAGGCAGGAGCGGTCCTCTCGGAGGCGCCGATCGGCGTCGCCGACGTCGCGTGGCGGTTCCCGGCGCGCAACCGGATCATCGCCGCCCTCTCCGACGTGGTGGTCGTCGTGGAGAGCCACAGCCGAGGTGGTTCGTTCCACACGGTGGAGGCCGCAACGGCGCGCAGCGTGCCGGTGGGCGCCGTGCCCGGCTCGATACGGAGCCCCGCGTCGGCCGGGACCAATGCCCTGCTCGCGGACGGCTGCTTCATGGTGCGTGACCTGTCCGACGTCCTCGTGGCCCTCGGGCTGCGCCTGGCCGCGGCGGATCCTGGCAGCTGGCCGGCTCCGCCGTCCGCGCAAGCGGCAGACGACCTCCCATCACCGACACGGGAGGTCGTGGGCGCGGTCGCGTGGGACCGGACGAGCCTCGAGGAGATCCTCGAGCAGACGGGCCTGCCGATGGACACGGTGTGCGGCGCGCTCGAAAGGCTTCAAGCGCGCGGGGTGGTCCGTGGCGAAGCCGGGTGGTGGGAGCGGGGCTGACGAGCGCTTGACCGGGACGCGCCACGATCCGAACCACGCAAGTCGGCGCACGAGCGGGCCGTAAGCTCCACCGGTGGACCCGTCGCTGCGGCTCGCCGTCGAGCTCCCTCCCGTGCCGGCGGGCCGTGCCACAACCCCGGCGTCACTCGCTCCGTGGTGGCAGTCGGTCCTCGCCTCTGTCCGTGCAGGTGCAGGCGTGGTGTGGTTCACGGGTGGAGTGGGCGCGGACCAGGGCGCGGTCCCGGGCCAGAGCCTCGCGGACCTCGCGTGCGATGCCTGCACGATCGCCGCTGCGGCGGTCACGCTCCAGGTCCCCGCGCTCCTCGGCGTGGTCTCGATGCTCCCGGTGGATCGGCATCCCGCAGTGCTCGCTCGGGACGTGACCACGCTCGACGTGGTGTCAGGTGGTCGTGCGGCCGTGTTGCTGCGCTGGGCCTGCGGCGCGCCCGGGCAGCCTGGCACCGGTCCTCAGGGGGAGGTTCCCGGAGAGCCTTCCGCCGCCTGCGCGTACTTGGGCGAGGCGGTGGCCGTCTGCCGGAGCGTGCTCGTGGACGACGTCCCGTTCTTCGTCGGGGATCACCTGCACGTCGCGGGGGCGGTGAACCGGCCGCCTCCCCGCCGCCCTGGCGGGCCACCGATATTCGTCGAGGTCCCGACCGGTGCCGCTGGGCTCGCCCGACGCGCGGTCGGACCGGGTCTCCTCCTTCGTCAGGCGTCGTCCGCCGCGGCCGCGATCGTCTGCCCTGACGACCCTGGCGAGATCGAGCTGTGGCGGGCCTTCGCCGAGGAGACGACCGTGTCGTCGAGGAGCGGGGGCGACGCGAGCCAGGTGCCTGACATCGTGTGCCGAGCGACGCTCCGGCATGCCTGGGCGGGCACAGCGACACGGAGCCGGAGGGCGCCGACCCCTGCGGGGCCCAGCTCGGGGCCTGGGTCACTCTCCGGCCTCCGCGCCCGATTGGACGCGGCGGTCGCAGCGGGAGCGGGAGGGGTGATCATCCGCGTGCCGCCGGGCCGCCAGGGAGACGGGACGCTCCATCCCGAGCCCGAAGACGCGCAGGGCCTCGCAGCCGAGCTTGCCGAGTGCTTCGAGCCGTGGCGTCGCTGACCACGGCGCAACTCGCGTAACGGTACCGTCGGACGGTGTTGATCGGCGCGCACGTGCGGACGGAAGGGGGCCTCCTCCGCGCGCTCGATCGAGCGGAGGCCATCGGCGCCGATGTCGCCCAGGTCTTCACGCAGAGCCCGAGGGCGTGGCAGCCTCCGCAGCACGGCCCCGATGTGCTCGCCGCGTACCGTGAGGCCCAGGCTGCGCGGCCTTCCGTGGCTGCGACCTACTGTCACGCGTCGTACCTCGTGAACCTCGCGACCTCCGACGAGGCCATGCTCGAGCGCTCGCGCGCGGCGCTCGCCGCCAACCTCGCCGCCGCGCGAGGCATGGGCGCCTCTGGGCTCGTCGTGCACGTTGGGAGCCACCTCGGGCGGGGGTTCGACGCGGTGGCCGACCAGGTGGCAGACGCCCTGCTCGTGGCCCTCGAGACCGCGGTCGACCCGGTCGGCGGGCCTGCCGCCCACGTCTCGAGGAGCGGCACCGCGCCGGCGGGGGAGCCCTGCCCGATCCTGGTCGAGAACACCGCCGGCGCCGGGGGAGCGATCGGGCGCACCTTCGAGGAGCTGGCCGTCCTTCTCGAGCGAGCCGGCGCCCGCGACGCGCTCGGCGTCTGCCTGGACACGCAGCACCTCTGGGCGTCGGGCGCCCCATTCGGCTCTCCCGCCGAGGCCGACGGCGTCGTCGCCGCGCTCGACGCGACCGTCGGGCTCGGCGCCCTGCGGTTGCTCCACCTGAACGACTCGAAGTCCCCCTTCGGGTCGAGGTTGGACCGCCACGCCAACCTCGGCGAGGGGGCGATCGGCGAGAGGTCGCTCGGCTGCCTGATCGGGCATCCGTCGCTCGCGGGGCTGCCGGCGATCCTGGAGGTTCCCGGGTCGGGCGGCGGCCCGAGGGCCGAGGACGTCGCCGGGGCGAGGCGGGTGCTCGCCATGGGGCAGCGTCAGTGGGTGCACGCGTGGGACGGGCGTGAGGCGGAGGGTGCGCACGGTAGCTTCGGGGCTGCGTCAGAGCCGGGAACGAGCTGACACGACTACGAGCTGACACGACTACGAGCTGACACGACTACGAGCTGACGACGGCGAGCTGACGACGGCGAAGCGGGGGAAGAAGGAGGAACGGTGAGCGACACCAGGATCGAGACCGACAGCATGGGGAAGATCGAGGTGCCTGCCGATCGCTACTGGGGTGCGCAGACTCAGCGGTCCCTCCACCACTTCGCCATCGGGCGGGACGTGATGCCGCGCCCACTGATCCGCGCGATCGGGATCCTGAAGGAGGCCGCCGCGCTCGTCAACGCAGACCTCGGGAAGCTCGACGCCCACCGAGCCGAGCTGATCGCGACCGCGGCGCGAGAGGTCCGCGACGGGAAGCTCGACGACCACTTCCCTCTCCGCATCTGGCAGACGGGAAGCGGCACGCAGACGAACATGAACGCCAACGAGGTCATCGCCAACCGCGCGATCGAGATCGAGGGGGGCCAGATCGGCTCGAAGTCGCCGGTGCACCCGAACGACCACGTGAACATGTCGCAGTCGTCCAACGACACGTTCCCGACGGCGATGCACATCGCCGTCGCCGAGGAGCTGGTCCATCGCTTGGTCCCGGCGGTCCGCGCGCTCAGAGACGCGTTGGACGAGAAGGCGAGGGCGTTCGCGGGGATCACCAAGATCGGGCGCACGCACCTGATGGATGCCGTCCCCCTCACCCTGGGCCAGGAGTTCTCGGGGTACGTCGCCCAGCTCGACGCCGATCTGGTGCGGCTCGAGCAGGTGCTGCCCGGACTCTACGAGCTCGCTGCAGGCGGCACCGCGGTGGGGACGGGGCTCAACACCCATCCGGAGTTCGGCGTGCGCGTCGCCGAGCAGATCGCCGAGCTCACCGGGCTGCCGTTCGTCACCGCCTCCAACAAGTTTGCCGCGCTCGCCGCCCACGACGCGCTGGTCTGGGCGAGCAGCGCCCTGCGAGTGCTCGCGGGCTCGTTGAACAAGATCGCCGACGACCTGCGCTGGCTCGGCTCCGGGCCGCGCAGCGGGCTCGGTGAGCTGGTGCTCCCGGCGAACGAGCCAGGCTCGTCGATCATGCCGGGCAAGGTGAACCCGACCCAGTCCGAGGCGATGATCATGGTGTCGATCCAGGTGATCGGGAACGACACCGCGGTCGGCATCGCGGGCGCTCGTGGCAACTTCGAGCTCAACGTCAACAAGCCGCTCATCGCTCACAACGTCCTCCACTCGATCGAATTGCTCGAGGGCGCGTGCGCATCGTTCCGGGAGTTTGCGGTGGAGGGCGTGGAGCCCGACAGGGTGCAGATCACGCGCCACTTGGAGCAGTCGCTCATGCTGGTCACCGCGCTCAACCCGGTGATCGGCTACGACAAGGCGGCCGACGTCGCGAAGAAGGCCCACAAGGAGGGCATCTCGCTTCGTGATGCCGCGATCGCGCTCGGCTATCTCACCGGCGAGCAGTTCGACGAGGCGGTCCGACCCGAGGAGATGACGCACCCGTGACAGAGGTGCTCGCGCCGGCGGCGGTCGACGCGGCGCTCGAAGAGCGCAGCTTGGGCTGGCGCCGCGACGGCAGCGTGCTGGTGAAGGAGGTGGACTGCGGGGACTTCGCGGGCGCGCTCGCCTACGTCCACCGGGTGGGCGCGGTCGCGGAGACGGCGAACCACCACCCGGACGTGGACATCCGCTGGAAGAACGTGGTCCTGCGGCTGTCGACGCACTCGGCCGGCGGGCTGACGGGGCGCGACCTGGCGCTCGCGGCACAGATCGACGCGCTGGACGCCGAGGGCGCCTGACCGGGCGGCGCGGCTACTCGAGCATCCGCTCCCGAAGTGCGGCAGCGACGCCCGCCCCTGCACCGTGTGCCGCGACGTAGCCCTCGACCGAGCCGTGCTCGGCGCGCACGCCGTCGAGGAGCGCGAGGATGTTGGCGGGTGTCGCGGACAGCATCGTGGCGGCCACGCTGCGGATCTCCTCTTCGTGGTCGGGGAGGCGAGCGAGGAGCCGGCCGAGGTGCGCGTCCATCGCCTGCGCGCTGAGCGCGTAGTCCTCGGCGATGGTCTCGTCGGGGACGCCGAGCAGCGCGAGGAGGAGCGCGACGAGGACGCCGGTGCGGTCCTTCCCTGCTGCGCAGTGGACGATCACCGGGCACGACCGCGGCGCAGCGACGATGGCGATCGCCCGCGCGATCTGGATCCCCGACCGGCGCGCGATGTCGAGGTAGTGCCCGGCGAACCACCCCGGGCCATTGAGGTACTCGTCGAACCCCGGCAGGGCGCCGATGAGCGGGAGGTGGTGGAAGTCGACAGGGATCTCGTCGACGGGGAACCGCTCGGCCTCGACCTCGGCGCGGGAGCGGAGGTCGATGACCGTGGCGATGCCCAGGCTGCGCACGACCGCATGGTCTGATCGGCTCAGGCGGGAGACGTCGTCGGCGCGGAAGAGCGATCGCCAGCGGGTCGACCGGCCGTCGACGGTCCGGTACCCGCCCAGGTCGCGGAAGTTCACCGCGCCCTCGAGGGAGATGTGGCGGTCGTCGGGCGTGCCGCCCAGCGAGAGCACGGCCATTCCCGCGGTGGCGCCGGTGCTCAGCGTACGGGCAGGTCCCACATGGGGAACCACCGCGAGAGGTCCGACTCGACCGGCAGGTCCGAGCCGAGGAGCGACCGGACCCGAAGCTCGAGCTCGTTGTCGCGGCGCTCCTTGCCCACCGGGGCGAACGGGTAGAAGGTGCCGCGCTTGAACAGGTACACGAGGTAGAGCGGCCGTGCCGTCGTGTCCGCGCCCTCGCCGGGGACCACGCCGAAGACCGAGCAGAGGAGCTGGGGCCCCCACCCGTTCTCGGCGAGCAACGAGTTCACGAGGTGCACCCGGTTGACCAAGTCCTCGACGTCGCTGTCGTCGAGGAGCAGCCATCGGTAGCCGAAGGCGTCTTCGGCCTGGGTGAGCAAGCCGACGTTCGGGCCGCCTGGACCGCCTGGACCGCCTGGGCCGCCTGGACCGCTGCTCGGGCCCGGCGACGTCGCCTCGGCCGTGGCCTGGCCTGCCGCGGTGGGGTCGTCGGGGATGTCGAGCAGCTGGGAGATCTCCCTCTGGACGTCCGCTGCGGACTGACCGGCCGGCGGCATCCAGCACACGCCCGCCCTTCCCGACAGCACCAGGCCCGCGGCGGACTGGAGCGTGACTGCGGCGGAGGGGAGGGCGAAGAGCGAGTCCAGGTTCGGACGGACTGGCTTCGTGCGCCCGAGGATGGTGTCGAGGAGGCCCACAGAGAGACCGGAGTGGTCCTGCCCCCGCCTCAGCGAGGCTGGCCCATCTGGGCTTCGAGCTGTGAGAGCTGGGCGAGGCGCCGCTCGAGTGAGGGGTGCGTCGAGAAGAGCGCGCTCAGCGACAGCCCACCCTGCCCGGGCTGCTGCCCCGGCCGGTGGGTGACCGCCGGAGTGAAGAAGAACGCGTTGAAGGCTTCCGCCTTCCGCAGGTCCCGGGTCGGGATCCGGGCAATCTCGCCGGACACCTTCACGAGCGCCGAAGCGAGCAATGACGGCCTGCCGATCAGGATCGCACCGGATCGGTCCGCGGCGAGCTCGCGGTAGCGCGAGAGCGCCATCGTGAGGAGGTAGCTGATCGCGTAGACGACGATCGAGACAAGCATGATCGCCATCTCGATGAGCACGATCTGGCCCGCCCCCTGGTTCCCGCGTCCGCGTCCTCCTCCACTGAACATGGCCGAGAAGAGCATCACGCGCGTCATCAGCCCGGCGAGCACGCCGAGGGAGCTCGCGATCGTCATCACGGCGACGTCACGGTGCGCCACGTGCGAGAGCTCGTGGGCGAGCACCGCCTCGAGCTCTGGCTCGTCGAGTCGTCGGAGGAGGCCGGACGTCGCGCACACGACCGCCGCCTTGGGGCTCCGCCCGGTCGCGAAGGCGTTCGGCATGTCGATGTCGGCGATCGCGACCTTGGGCTTGGGCATGTCGGCGAGAGCGCAGAGCCGGTCCACCGCGCCGTGCAGCTGCGGGGCTTGCTCGGGGCTGACGATCCGCCCGTGCATGCCCCAGAGGGCGATCTTGTCCGAGAACCAGTACTGGCAGAAGAGCAGGCCGAAGACGATGACGAACAGGACGACGAAGTTCCTGAAGACCTCCCACAGGATCGCGCCGAAGACCCCGTAGAGGATGACGAGGAAGAGCCCCGTCAGGAACATACGGGTCGTGAGTCCCCGATCGGCGGGGATCCGTCCTGCGGTGCTCATCGCTCGATGCCTCCAGTGGCCACGTCGTCCGCCGTGGCCGGTTCAGCCGTGCTCGTTCCGGCCGCG
>JAKATH010000151.1 GCA_021828055.1 Actinomycetes bacterium | reverse complement strand
CGCCGCCCCGGTGTTGAGGATCACGTAGGACTCCCCACTCTCGATCACTGAAACTCCCCACCCTCCCGGGACGGTCTGAGCCTCGATGGTCCACCAATCGGGAGGGGCTCCCCCCGAGACTGGCGGTTCGGATACCGACCAGTGGAGGGAGCCCCCACCCCATGTTCTCAACGGGAGACGACGTGGAAGCACATGCACTCAGAAAGCGGGGATGGACGATCTCGGCCATCGCCCGTCACCTCGGCCGTGACAGAAAGACGGTCCGTGATCACCTCAGCGGCAAGCGGGAGCCCGGCGTCCGTCGGCGCCCCTCGCCCGATCCGCTCGAGCCGTTCGTCCCATACCTGAGGGCCCGGTTCGTCGACGACGTGCACGTGTGGGCGTCCGCGCTCTTCGACGAGGTCGTCGAGCTCGGGTACGCGCGGAGCTACCCGAGCTTCGTACGTCAGGTGCGCTCGGCCGGGCTCCGGCCGCGCTGTGAAGCCTGTTCGGGCGTGACCGGCCGGGACACGATCGACATCGCCCATCCCGCGGGCGAAGAGTGCCAGTGGGACTGGTTCGAGCGGCGTCGGGCGCCGTGGGGCGGCACCGCCTACGTGCTGCTCGGCACGCTGCCGCACTCGGGTCGCTCCCGGGGGGTGATCGCCTCCTCCATGGACCAGGCACACTTGATCGAGGCGATGGACGGTGTGCTGCGCCGCCTTGGGGGCACGCCGAGGCACTGGCGGGTCGACCGCATGGCGACGGTGATCGTGCCAGGCACCGCGGACGTGCAGACGAGCTTCGCCCCGGTCGCCAAGTTCTATGGCGCGATCGTGGTCCCCTGTCCGCCCCGGCGGGGGAACCGCAAGGGATCCGTGGAAGCTGGGGTGCGCTTCGCGACCGGGCGGTGGTGGCGGACGCTTCAGGCGGAGACCCAAGAGGCGGCCCAGGTGTCCTTGGACCGGTTCTGGTCGACTGTCGGCGACGCACGGTTGCGCAGCCCGAGGGGCGTGTCAGAGCCGCCTCAGGACGCCAGCCGGCCGAGGTGGCCGACCGTTGGCGAGCTCGCCGAGAAAGAGCCGCTCCTGGCGCTGCCCGCCGCGCCCTACCCGGCGACGGTCTGCGTCGAGGCGCCGGTCGACCACCAAGCGAGCGTCGCATTCAGGGGGAACCGCTATTCGGTGCCGCCGGGGCTCTTCGGCGTGACGATGACGCTCCGTCAGCGCCTCGGGACGACGACCCTCGACGTCGTCTCGCCTTCGGGCGTCGTCTTGGTCACCCACCAGCTCGCGCCAAGGGGTGCGGGCGCGATGGTGCGCACCCCAGCGCATCGCGACGCCCTCGAGAAGGCGGTGCTCTCCCAGTTCAGCGCTGCACGGCCGTGTGATCGAAAGGAGAACCGTCCGCCGGGGGCGGCAGCTCTCCAAGAGCGGGCGAAGCTCATGGGCCAGGCTGGCAACGAGCCGACCGTCGACCTCGAAGAGATGGCCGAGGTCGTCCGCCTCGCCGGGAACGAGGAGGCGTCGGCATGACCGAGCGCTCCGAGTACCAGAAGCTCCGGGCCCACCTCGCGTATCTGCGCATGGGGGCGGCGGCCGAGGCGCTGCCGGGGCTCTTGGACGAGGCGATCAGGACCAAGTGCTCCACCCAGGCGTTCTTGGAGAAGCTGCTCTCGGTCGAGGTCCAAGCGGTCGAAGAGCGCAGGAAAGTGACCCTCGAGCGCTTCGCCTCGCTTCCCTCGCCGTTCACCCTCTCTGACTTCGACTTCACGGCCCAGCCCTCCTTGGACGAGAAGCTCGTGAGAGAGCTCGGCACCCTGCGATTCGTCGAGGACGCGACCAACGTGCTGTTCATCGGTCCGCCCGGGGTAGGAAAGACCATGCTCGCGGTCGCGCTCGGCCATGCGGCGGTGGCGGCGGGGATGCGGGTCCATTACACGACCGCAGCCGATCTCGCGGCGCGCTGCCACCGAGCGGCGATGGAGGGGCGGTGGGCGACGACCATGCGCTTCTACGCCAACCCGAGGCTCCTCATCGTCGACGAGGTGGGCTACCTGCCACTTCCAAAGGAGGCCGCAGCCGCCCTGTTCCAGGTCGTGAGCCAGAGATACCTGAAGGGCAGCATCTGCCTCACGACCAATCTGGGGATCGCCAGCTGGGGCCGGGTCCTCGGCGACGACCAGATGGTCGCAGGTGCCCTTCTCGACCGCCTCCTGCATCGGAGCGTCGTGATCAACATCGAGGGAGACTCCTACCGGATGCGCTCTCACCGTGCACGTGCAGAGGCAACCCGGCGGGCGGTGAAGAACCCGTGACGCCAACGACTGCATGCGCGGTGTGTGCGAATCCCGCACCGACGAATCGGATCACCCACGAACCGTGGTGCTGCTCGGTTGCCTGCGAGCACTCCTACATCTTCTTCGGCGCGTCACCGCTCCCGTCACGTCACGATGGCGTCACGATGACCTGTCCGCTGTGCGAGCAGAGCTTTTCACGCCGGGGTCGTCAGCGGTTCTGCTCGGACGCGTGCCGGGCTGCCGCGTATCGACGGCGGCGAGAGCAACGTCGAGCATCGCTCGTCGTGCCGAGAGCCCGGCCCCGCCGACCGATCACCGTCTATGAGTGCGACACCTGCGGGGCCAGGTCACTCGGCGAGCAGCGCCGCGCGCAGTGCGCGACCTTCATGCGCCAAGTCGGCATCGGAGGCTCGTGCCCGTGCTGTGACGAACCCATCGCTGTCGCTGAACTGGTCGGCGAGGAGGTGGTCGCCCAGAGCTGATCTACACTCCAACCAGCCCTCACCGCCTCGGGTCAACTGGGGAATTTCGGTGATCGACTCTGGGGAATTTCCGTGATCCGCGACACCGGCAGCGTCAACGCCAAGCCG
>JAKATH010000150.1 GCA_021828055.1 Actinomycetes bacterium | reverse complement strand
AAGACCGAGCTCGCCAAGACGCTCGCGGAGTTCCTCTTCGACGACGAGGACGCGCTGATCCAGCTCGACATGAGCGAGTACATGGAGAAGCACACGGTCTCACGTCTCGTCGGCTCACCTCCGGGATATGTCGGCTACGAAGAGGGCGGTCAGCTCACCGAGGCGGTGCGGCGCAAGCCCTTCTCCGTGGTCCTGTTCGACGAGGTGGAGAAGGCGCACCCCGACGTGTTCAACGCCCTGCTCCAGATCCTGGAGGACGGGCGGCTGACCGACGCCCAGGGGCGCTCCGTCGACTTCAAGAACACCGTGCTGATCATGACGTCCAACCTCGGGACCGCAGATTTGCGCAAGGCGTCGGTGGGCTTCCAGAAGACGTCCGAGGCCGTCACCTACGAGAAGATGAAGGCGAAGGTGCACGACGCGCTGAAGGCGCACTTCCGGCCCGAGTTCCTGAACCGCATCGACGAGATCATCGTCTTCCACGAGCTCAGCAGGGAAGAGGTCATGGAGATCGTCGATCTCATGGTGAACCGCACCAGGGAGCAGCTCTCGGGCCAAGGGCTCGGGCTCGAGCTGACCGCGCCCGCGCGCGCCTTCCTCGCCGAGAAGGGGTACGACCCGCAGCTCGGCGCCCGTCCGCTGCGCCGTGCGATCCAGCAGCTGGTGGAGGACCCGCTCTCCGAGCGGATCCTGTGGAAGGACTTCCGGGTGGGAGAGACCATCGTCGTGGACGTCGACGCAGGGCCCGGCGACGGGCACGACGGCCCCCACCTCGTGTTCCGCGCCGTGGAGGGCGTCGAGCCGCCGCCGATGGAGCTGGCCGGGAGCGGCTCCTCGGACTGAGCGCAAGCGGCCGGCGGGGCCCTCCCGCGGCCGGTGCGCAGGCCTTGCGCCGGTACGATGCGGCGGTGGCAGACCACAGCGACGCGCTGCTGGACGCGATGGCGCTCGTCGCTCCCGGGACGCCGCTGCGCCAGGGGCTCGACCGGGTCCTGCAGGCAAAGCGCGGGGCCCTCGTGGTGATCGGGGACGACGCGGCCGTCCTCGCCATCTGCACCGGAGGCTTCCTGCTCGACGCCGAGTTCACGCCCCAGCGGCTGTCCGAGCTCGCGAAGATGGACGGCGCGATCGTGCTCACCGCCGACGGGTCGCGCATCGCGAGGGCCAACGTCCACCTGATGCCCCGCGCGTCGATCCCGACGAGCGAGACCGGCACGCGGCACCGGACGGCCGAGCGGGTCGCACGCTCTCTGGACATCCCGGTGGTGACCGTGTCCGAGGCGATGGCGACCGTCACCGTCTACAGGGGCGCCGCCCGCCACACGTTGCAGCAGCCGGGCCGGTTGATCGACCGGGCCAGCCAGGCCGTCGCCGCGGTGGAGCGGTTCAAGTCCCGCTACGACGTCGCGCTCGCGCTGCTCTCGACGCTCGAGGTGGAAGACACCGTCTCGGTCAACGACGTGGTCGCCGTCCTCCAGCCCGGCGAGATGGTGGTGCGGTTCACCGACGAGGTCGAGGGGCACCTCGTCGAGCTGGGCGAGGACGGCCGGCTCATCCGGCTGCAGATCGAAGAGCTCGGGGCTGGCGTCGAAGAGACGCTGCGGCTCGTCGCGCTCGACTACGTGGCGGCCGACGAGAGCGTGGGGATCCCGCAAGGTGGGGCCGCGGGGCCCGACCACGACGGGCACGTTGCCGACCGGCGTCGCGACGACCGCGTCCTGATGCTCAACCAACGTGCGGACGCGGCGCTCGCGGCGCTCCACGGCCTCGACCACGAGGACCTGCTCGGCAGGATCGCGGTCGCCGGCGTGCTGGGCTTCGACCCGGTGCCCGGTGCGCTGGACCTGCCGGTCGAAGCGCGCGGGTACCGGCTCCTCCACCGTCTGCCGCGGGTCTCCGACTCGATCATCGAGCGGATCGTGGAGCGGTTCGTCACCCTTCCGCAGATCATGCAGGCGACCCTGGTCGACCTGGAGAAGGTGGTCGGGATCGGCGAGGCGAAGGCCCGGACCGTGAAGGACGCGCTGTCGAGGATGGTCGAGGCGAGCATCCTCGAACGCTACGAGTGACGCGCCAAGTTGGCTGCTCGCGGGCTCTTCTCCGACCGTGCGCCCTCGGGCGCCGAGGGCGGCGCCCGCCTGCGATCCGGTACAATGGTCGACCGCCGGTCCCCGTCTGGGCCGGCAGCATGGAGCTGCCGCCGCCCCCGGTGACGCCGTGTCCCGTCGTCGAGAGGTGCTAGGAGTCCGGTGTTCGAGGTCGGTGACAAGGTGGTGTACCCCCACCACGGCGCAGCCGTCGTGGAGAAGCGGGAGACCAAGGTGGCGTTCGGCCAGAAGCGCGAGTACCTGGTGCTGCGGCTCGCGTACGGCGACCTGACGCTCATGGTCCCGGCGGACAACACCGAAGGCGTCGGGCTGCGCGAGGTCATCAACGACGAGGAGGTCGAGGAGGTCTTCGCCGTCCTTCGCAAGAAGGAGGCGCGCATGCCGACCAACTGGTCCCGCCGGTACAAGAACCACTCCGAGAAGCTGCGCTCCGGCGACATCTATCAGGTAGCCGAAGTGGTGCGGAACCTGTCGATCCGCGACAAGGACAAGGGCCTCTCCGCAGGCGAGAAGCGCATGCTGAGCCGGGCGCGCCAGATCCTCGTGTCCGAGCTCACGTTCGCGCTCGGCGTCGACGAGGAGACCGCCGAGCAGCGACTGAACGAGGCCCTGCCGTAAGCGCCGGCGACGAACGAAGCTCTGGCGTGCGCGCCCCTGGCGCCCCGGCCCCCGACGGCTCACGAGCGCGGGGCGTGTGGGCGATCGTCGTGGCGGGGGGAGCCGGTTCGCGGTTCGGGCGGCCGAAGCAGTTCGAGCCCCTCGCGGGCCGCCCTGTGATCGAGTGGTCCGTCGCCGCCGCACGCAAGGCCACCGACGGGGTCGTGCTGGTCGTGCCGGCGGCCGACGTCG
>JAKATH010000062.1:11395-14566 GCA_021828055.1 Actinomycetes bacterium | reverse complement strand
CCCTGGGCTTGCTCGGGCGACGCGTAGCGGGCGGTGCCGTGCATCTTGCCTGGATCGGTCGTCGACGCGCTCGACAGCGCACGCGCGACGCCGAAGTCGGCCACGCGGACACGACCCTCCTCGTCGAAAAGGATGTTGGCGGGCTTCACGTCCCGATGGATGATTCCCCTCGCGTGGGCGTACGCGAGCCCGTCGGCGGCCTGCGCACCGACCCGGGCCGCCTGCCCCGGCGAGAGTCTTCGGCCTCTGGCCAGCATGTCGAAGAGGCTCCCTCCCTCGAGGTACTCGACGACGAGGTAGGGGCCGTCGTCCCCTTCGCCCCAGTCGAAGACGCGGAGCACGTGGGGATGGTTGAGTGCGGCGACTGCCCGCGCCTCGGCCCGAAAGCGGCGGAGGAACGCCTCGTCGCGGGCGAGGGCCGGCTGAAGGACCTTCACCGCCACGCGCCGCTGCAGCACCATGTCCTCGGCCAGGAAGACATGTGCTGACGCGCCGGACCCGAGGGCCGCCACGAGCCGGTAGCGGTTCCCCAGTACCCGACCGACGGGTTCGGAGACGATGGGCATGGGACCCGGTCGAAAGGCTATCGGGACGGTGATGGCCCGTGACGGATCAACTCCGGCTGCACGCCCGAGGGCTCGGTCGGCGGGGCGGACGCTCGTCGCGGCGCCGGTGTCGGCGGGGCGGACGCTCGTCGCGTCGCCGGCGCCGGCGGGTGGCCCGGGCAGCGCAGGGCGGGTGGCCCGGGCAGCGCAGGCCGGGTGGCCCGGGCAGCGGTCTCGAGTGAAGGGCTGGACCGGTCTTAGAGCTCTTTGTCCGGGAGCCTTTCGATGTTGACGTCGCGCCACGTGACGACCCGGACGGAGGGCACGAAGCGGGCCGGGCGGTACATGTCCCACACCCACGCGTCGGAGAGCTCGAGCTCGACGCACGCCGGCTGCGTGTCGGAACGGATGGACATCGACACCTCGTTTGCGAGGTAGAAGCGCCGTTCGGTCTCGACCACGTAGGTGAACATCGGGAGCACCGCCCGGTACTCCTGGACCAAGGCGAGCTCGATCTCGGCCTCGTAGCGCTCGAGATCCTCCTCGCTCACCGCGGCGTCCTCATCGCCGCGGCCGGAACGGCACGGAGCTGTGAAGCCACCTCACGGGCGGACGGCCCGCTTCTCCTTCACCTTCGCCGCTTTCCCCGACCGCTCGCGCAGGTAGTACAGCTTCGCTCGGCGCACGTCCCCGTGGGTCAGCACCTCGATCCGGGCGAGGGTCGGCGAGTGAACCGGAAAGGTCCGCTCCACTCCGACGCCGAAGCTCACCTTGCGGACGGTGAACGTCTCCCGCGCCCCCACACCCTGCCGGCGCATCACCACGCCCTGGAACACCTGGACGCGCTCCCGGTTCCCCTCGACGACTCTCACGTGCACCTTCACGGTGTCACCCGGCCGGAACTGCGGGACGTCGTCACGCAGGCTGTCGCGGTCGATGATCTCAGTGGGGTGCATGGGGGGCGTCCTTCGGATCAGCTGGGCCGTTGCCGAGCCCTGTATCGTAGCCGTGTTCTGCCAGCAGCTGCACCTCGCCTGCCTGCGCCAACAACGCCACCTCTTCGGGAGTGAGCCCTCCCCGGGAGGCCACGAGGTCGGGACGCCGTTGGAGGGTGCGGCGCAGGGCCTGCAGCAGCCGCCACCGCGCGACGCTGCCGTGGTCTCCGGAGCGCAACACCTCGGGCACAGCCCACCCGCGGAACACCGCTGGCCGGGTGTACTGGGGGTACTCCAAGAGCCCCGTCAGAAAGCTCTCCTCGTTGATCGAGGCCTCGTTCCCGAGCGCCCCAGGGACGAGCCTGGTGACCGCCTCCACGATCATCAGGGCGGGGAGCTCGCCGCCGGCGAGCACGACGTCGCCCACGGAGAGCTCACCATCCACGAGGTGGTCGGCCACTCGCTGGTCCACCCCCTCGTAGCGGCCGCACAGGAGCGAGAAGCCGTCCGCGGTTGCGAGGTCCCGCGCAACCGACTGGTCGAACCGCCTGCCGCCCGGCGACAAGAGGAGCAGGGGGCGCGGCAGCCCCTCTCGGGCGTCCACGGCTTCGACCATCGCGAAGAGCGGCCCCGGCATGAGGACCATCCCGGCGCCTCCTCCGAACGGTGCGTCGTCGACGGAGCGTCGAGGATCGGAGGCTCCGCCTCGCAGGTCCCGTACGCGCAAGTCGAGAATCCCCCGCTCGCGCGCCCTCCCGAGGACGCTCCCGCGGCAATAGCCCTCGACGAGATCGGGAAAGATCGTGAAGACGTCGATCCGCACGCGCGTCAATCGACCAGCCCATCGGGGACGTCCACAGTCACCTTCACCCCCGGCTCGACTGCGCTCACGAAACGAAGAGGCACGAGCGCTCCGCTCGCGAGCACGAGGAGGTCGCTCGCTGGGTTCAGCTCGAGCGCGACCACCGTCCCGACGTCTCGTCCTTTGGTGGTGACGACGTGGGCACCTACGAGCTCGTGCACCCACAACGCTCCCTCGACATGCAGCGACGGGGCACGCAGCTCCACGCCCCGCAGGACCTCCGCCGACGTGCGGTCGTGCACCCCGTCGAACTGCACGAGATAGCGGCCCTGGTGCCTCCGAGAGAGGACGACGCGAAGGTCACCCGCGTCGCTCGCCAGCGTCGTGCCGGCTGCCAACCTCTCGGTGCGGTCGGTCCACAGCTCCACGACCACTTCCCCTTGAAGGCCGTGCGGCCGTACCACGCGTCCGACGGCGAGGAGCGGCGCCGGTTGCGGGTCCAACCTCTTTTCAGTCGTCGACGATGTCAACGACAGTCTGTACGCCGTCGCGCGCGCCTGCCGCGGCGACCAGCGTCCGGATCGCCTGTGCGGTGCGGCCGCGCCGCCCGATGACGCGCCCCATGTCCCGAGGTGCGACGTGCAGACGCAGGATCGTCGAGCCGCGGCGCTCCTCTCTGCGGATCACGACCGCGTCGGGGTCGTCGGTCATCGCGCGCGCGAGGTAATCGAGCACGGCGATCGGCATCGCACCCCGCTTCGTGCCGTCTGTCTCCGGCCCGCGCCCGACACCCTTGGGGATCGTGTTCACGTCACCGGCTTCGTAGGGAACGGCGTCGACCGCGTTCACGTCACCGGGCTCGTACCCGTCGTCCTCGTCGTCCTCGTCG
>JAKATH010000062.1:0-11295 GCA_021828055.1 Actinomycetes bacterium | reverse complement strand
TCGTCGTCGAGCTCTGCGTCGTCGTCGAGCTCTGCGTCGTCGTCGAGGTCCACGTCGTCGACACCTTCCTCGGGCCCCTCCACGCTGCTCACGAGGTCACCGGGGCCGATCCGCTGGCGCCGCCAGCAGCCTCCACCTCGTCGCTCTCGACGTCCCGGACGTCTGCCTCGACAGTGGTCGGGGCTTCAGGCGGGGCTGCCGCCTCGTCCCTGCCGCCCGTCAGTCGGTCCAGCGTCCCAGACCGCCGCAACAGGCGTTCCACGCGCTCGGTCGGCTTCGCCCCCTGCCGGAGCCAGCGCAGCACCTTCTCGTGATCGATCGAGACGATCGTCTCGTCGTCGGTGCTGGAACGGCCACGCGGCGCGTACGTCCCGACCACCTCGAGGAACCGTCCGTCGCGTGGGGAACGGCTGTCGGCCGCCACCACGCGGTACGTCGGCTGCTTCTTCTTGCCCATCCGCACGAGGCGGAGCTTCACTGCCACGGGTCTGCTTCCTCCGTCGTCGGGGCCGGTCGGGCCCGCTCTGCGCCCTTCGGCGGACATTCTCGCAGGTCTCGAGGGACCCGCGTCCACACAACCTGGCTCATCGGCCCTTGGGTGGCGTGACCCGTCCGCCCTTCTTCTTCTTGCCCTTCACGCTGCCCTTCGCGCCGCGTTGAGTCCTCGACGCACCGTTCCCGGCTGCGGGCGGGCCCCCGGACGCGACCGCGTCCAGGGAAGGGAGACCTCCGCCACCACGCCCGAGCAGGCCGGCGAGGCCCTGCTGATCGCGACCCGCCCCATCGCCCAGCGTCTGCAGCGCAGCCAATTGCTTCCGGCTCCCGAGCAGCCCGCCGAGACCGCCGAGTGCGCCGAAGCCGCCCATGCCCCCGACGCCCCTCCCGCCGGGCACTCCGCCGAGCCCGGGCAGCCCCGGCAGCCCTCCGCCCGCCGCCATGCCCTTCACGAGCTTCTGCATCTCGCGGTGCTGCTTCAGCAGGTGGTTCACGTCCGCAGTCGCGGTGCCGCTCCCACGTGCGATCCGGACTCTTCGTGACCCGTCGATGATCGACGGGTCCGCCCGCTCCATGGGGGTCATCGACCGCATGATCGCCTCCACCCGCGAGAGCTCCCTGTCGTCGATCCGATCCGCGGCCTGACGGAGCTCCTTGGTCATGCCTGGGAGCAGCCGCATCACGCCACCGAGCGACCCCAGCTTCTTCACCTGCTGGAGTTGCTCGAGAAAGTCGTCGAGCGTGAAGCGCCCCTCCATGAGCCGTCCCGCGGACCTGGCGACCGACTCCGTGTCCATGGTCCGCTCTGCCTGCTCGATGAGGCTGAGGACGTCGCCCATCCCAAGGATGCGGTCGGCCATCCGAGCGGGGTGGAAGAGGTCGAAGTCCCCGAGCTTCTCGCCCGTGGACGCGAACACGATTGGCCTGCCGACGACACCCTTCACGGACAATGCGGCGCCGCCTCGGGCGTCGCCGTCGAGCTTCGTGAGGATGACGCCGTCGAGCTCGAGGACGTCGTGGAACGCTCGCGCGGTGGCCACTGCGTCCTGACCGGTCATCGCGTCGACGACGAGCAGCGTGTAGTGGGGGCGCACGACGTCAGAGACGCGCCGGACCTCGTCCATCAGCACTTCGTCGATGGCGAGACGGCCCGCGGTGTCGACGATGCAGATGTCGCGCCCGAGCCGCCTCGCCTGTTCCAGCCCGGCGCGGGCAACGGACACCGGGTCGGTCGGCTCGCTGAACACCGTGACCCCGGCCTGGCGTCCAAGGACGCGCAGCTGCTCGACAGCCGCCGGACGCTGGAGGTCCGCGCCGACCAGGAGCGGGTTGCGCCCAAGCTGGCGCCACCAGCGTGCCAGCTTCGCCGCGGTCGTCGTCTTCCCCGAACCTTGAAGACCCGCCAGCAGCACCACCGTGGGTGGGCGCGACGCGTAGGTGAGCTTCAGGGTCTCCCCGCCGAGGACGGCGACGAGCTCTTCGTGCACCGCCTTCACGACTTGCTGGCCCGGGGTCAGGCTCTTCGAGAGAGCCTCACCCGAGCAACGCTCGCGGATCCCCTGCACGAAGGCGCGCGCGACGCCGACCTCCACGTCGGCTTCGAGCAGCGCGACACGGATCTCGGACAGCGCCTCGTCGAGGTCCGAGTCGGTGAGCCGGCCGCGGCTACGAAGGCGCCCGGCGATCCGCTCGAGGCGGTCGGAGAGGGCGTCGAACATGAGGCTTCCAGGCTACCGGACACCGCCAGGAGGTGACCCGCGAGGCGCGGGCACGTGCTGCTGGTGCCTATCCCAAGAGCGCGTCGACGAAGCCTGCCGGGTCGAACGGCACGAGGTCGTCCGGCCCTTCCCCCAGCCCGACGAGCTTCACCGGCAAGCCGAGCTCCCGCTGGATCGCCACGACGATCCCGCCTTTCGCCGTGCCGTCGAGCTTCGTGAGGACCACCCCGGTCACGGCGACGGCGTCGGTGAACTCCCGCGCCTGGACGAGCCCGTTCTGCCCGGTCGTTGCGTCGAGCACGAGGAGGACTTCGGTGACGCGTCCCGGAGGCCGTTCGGCCACCCGTCGGATCTTCTTGAGCTCCTCGACGAGGTTGACCTTCGTGTGCAAACGGCCCGCGGTGTCCGCGAGCACGAGGGAGTGGCCACGGGCGGCTGCACGCTGGACCGCGTCGAAGACCACGGCGCTCGGGTCGCCGCCCTCCGCACCTCGCACGATCTCTGCTCCCACCCGTTCCGCCCACGTCGCAAGCTGCTCCCCCGCCGCCGCACGGAACGTGTCACCCGCCGCGAGAAGGACCGATCGACCTGCCCCGGCCTGCTGTCTGGCGACCTTGCCGACCGTCGTGGTCTTCCCCACGCCGTTCACCCCGACGAAGAGCCAGACGTTCACGACGCCTTCCTCGTCGTCGAAGCGGAGCCCGCGACCGTCGGGCTCGGCGACCTCGACTGCCTCGCCGGACATCGGGCCGCCTCCGGGTGCGATCTCGGCGCCCGTGGCACCGCCCCGCTGCTCCAGGTGCAGCAGGTCGACGAGGTCACTGCGGAGCGCGTCGACGAGCTCGTCGCCGTTCCCGATCACCTTCTCCCGGACTCGGCGGCGAAGGTCCTCGAGCAGCACGTCGGTCGTCGCAACGCCGACGTCGGCCCGCAGAAGGCTCTCTTCGAGCTCGTCCCACGCTGCCAGAGCCATCCCTTTGCCTCGGAGCGAGCGCAGGCCGGCGAAGACGCCTCGGGAGCGCCCGAGCCGCTCGCGGAACGTCGGAGGCGCCACCTCTGCGAGCGCTTCCCCTTCGACTGGTGCCTCTCTGTCGACCGGCGCTCCTTCCTCGTCCAGCGCCGCAGGCGCCGGCGGGCGGTCGGGCGGGCGGCGGGCGGTGGGGCGCGCGGCGGTCGGCGGTCGCGCCGGTGGGCGGTCGGTCGGCGGTCGCGCCGGTGGGCGGTCGGGCGGCGAGGCGGGGGGCGGGGGGCGGTCGGGCGGACGGGGGGCGGTGACCAGCCCGCTCGCGCCGCTCCCTTTCGATCCCGGACGCGCCCCGCCACCACGCCGTCGCCGGGCGCTCATGGAGTAGGCGAGGCTGCCGACAGCCAGCACCGCTGCGACGACGGCGAGGGTGATCCACAGGGCGGTCACGAACGGGCGAGCCTATCGGTGTCCCCACCCGGCGGACCCCACCCCGAGAGAGCCACGGAAAAGGCACCGCCGCCGAGGGTGCACGACCTGGGGAGCCGGCGAGCGGCTCAGGCGACCGGCTGCGCCTCGCGCTGCGCTCGCTGGCTCACCACCTGCGACGACCCACCTGGCGCCATCGTCACCCCATAGAGCGCATCAGCCGCTTCCATCGTGCGCTTCTGGTGGCTCACGACGATCAGCTGCGCCTCGTGGCGGAACTCGTGGACGAGCCCGAGGAACCGGTGCAGGTTCACGTCGTCGAGCGCCGCCTCCACCTCGTCCATCAGGTAGAAGGGGGAGGGCCGGCTGCGGAACACCGCGAAGAGGAAGGCGAGTGCCGCCATCGAGCGCTCACCCCCGGACAGGAGCGAGACGCGCCGCACATTGCGGCCCGCGGGGCGGACCTCGATCTCGACCCCCGTGTTCAACACATCCGACGGGTCGGTCAGGGTGAGCCGCCCGGTGCCGCCCGGGAACAGGCTGCCCACGAAGGTCGAGAAGTGCTCGTTGACGTCCGCCATGGCTGCGGCGAACTCCTCTGCGATCTCGCGATCGAGCGATCGCACGACCTCGTGCAACTGGCGGCGCGCCTCGCGGATGTCCTCCATCTGGGTGTCGAGCTCCCGGCGTCGCTCCTCGAGCGCGGAGAGCTCGTCCAACGCGAGCGGGTTCACCGGCCCGACCGACGCGAGCTTGGTCGCGAGCGCCGCTGCGTGTGCGCCCGCGGTCACCCCCTCGGGCACCGCGGGCAAGGGCGCCGTCTTGGCCTCGGCAGGGGTGACCCGGAGCTCCTGCTCGATCGTCTCTACAAGTGCCTCCGCGCGGAACGAGGCTTCGGCCAGCTCACGGTCGACTGCACGCAGCCGCTCACGTACGGTCGTCTGTCGCTGCTCGAGGGCCGACCGCTCCGACCGGATCGCCTCCATCCTCGCCGCACCGGCGCGCAGCCTCGCCGACTGGTCCGCGTACGCGTGCCGGAGCGCGCCGAAGACAGCCTCGAGGCGGTCTCGTTCGCGTTCGACGACGCGGTGGAGCCGTTCGAGCACGATCTTTTCGGCCTCCAGTCGTTGCCGTCGCCGCGCAGCGTGCTCGCGCTCCTCGCCATGACCCGCGAGCCGTCGCTCCACCTCAGCCCGTCGCTCGGACAGCACACGGCGGCGCTCGGCGATGCTCGCGCTGCGCACCTCGAGCGCCTGACCCGCCGCAGCGAGCGCACGGCGGCGATCGACCAGGCGCCCTTCGGCAACCGCGGCCTCGCCGGCGAGCGTCGCGGCATGTGCTGCCCGACCCTTTGCGTCGGGCAGCGCCAGCTCGTAGGCGGCGAGCTGCTCACGGTCCGCCTCGAGGCGCTCCACGAGCGACTGCCGCACGACGCGACCAGCTGCGAGCTCCTGTGCAACCCGTTGTCGCTCCTCTTCTGCTCCGCGCCGCTCAGCCGCGACGCCCGCACGCACGGCCTCGTGGCGATCGTGCCGCCTCGCGGCGTCACGGGCACGTGAGGCCGCCGCTTCGAGCGCTCGGCGGGCGTCGGCAAGCTCGGCGTTCGCCGTCTCGGCGCGCTCCGCCGCGTCCGCTGCGCGCCGTTCGGCCTCCTCCACCGCTGCGGCCGTGACGATGCCCGAGGACGTCCGCACGCGCCATCCCGAGCTCGAGAAGCGATCGCCGTCGGGGGTGACCACGACGAGCTCGGGCCGGTCCAGCGTGAGGTCGAGCGCCGCCTCCCACCCCCCGACGCGCACTGCTGCGCCGACGAGCGCGTCCAGCACCATGTCGACGTCGGCGCCGTGGGACGCGCTCAGGGACGGGCGCGATCGCACGTGGGGCCGCACGGGGGCGGCGCCGCCTGGCATGTCGACGGGCCCGCCACCCCGCAGCCCCCACCCGGGCCCCGCCGTCCCGGGCCCGCCACCCCGCAGCCCCCACCCGGGCCCCGCCGTCCCGGGCCCCGCCGGGAGCAGGGCGCCGGTCGCGCCGCGGCCGTGCAGCCGAGCGAGCGCCGCCCGCGCGGCGTCGCGTCCCGACACCACCACGGCGGAGACCGCGGCGCCTGCGGCCGCCTCGAACGCGGCTTCCCAGCCGGGGTCGACCTCCACGAGGTCTACGAGCGAGCCGACCACTCCCTCCACGTCGGAGAGGATCTCCCTGCCTCCGGCGCCTTCGAGCTCGCGCAGCGCACGCGCGAGCGCCTCTGCACGCGCCGCGCTCCGATGGCGCTCCTGGTCCGCGGCGCGTGCGGCGTGCTCCGCGGACTGTGCAGCCGCGCGCGCGTCCTCGTGCAGCCGTTCGGCGTCGGAGACGCCGGCCTCCAGGCGGGCAGCCTCCTCGTCCAGCGCTGCAACGCGCACGTCCAGCTCGTCGATCGCTTTCGCCAGCGCTCCCGCACGCGCCTGCACCACCGCCAGACGCTCCTCGTGCGCGGCGAGCTCGCGGTCGGTCTGCTCGGCAGCACGCGCTTGCAGCTCCACGCGTCGGCGAGCCTCGTCGAGCGCGCGGTTCGCCGCGTCCAGCTCTGCGCCGTCCCCCCACCGCTGCCGGTGCGTCTCCTCGTCCGCCGCGAGCGCCGCGGCGGAAGCGCGCACCTCCTCGTACTCCGGCGAGAGCGCCACCTCGTCGGCGTCGACCCCCCCGAGCTCGTCCTCGAGCCGGGCGGCTTCCGCCTCGAGCGTCGACACGACATCCACGTCGGCGGCCGCGTCGAGCGCCTGCGCGAGGGACCGCGATCGCTCGCGCAGCACGTTCGCCGTCCCCTTCGCCCGCTCGACGAGCGCCTGCACGCTCGCGAGCGCTCCTGCGAGGTCCTGTTCCCGGCCCGAGGAGAGCTCGGCAGTCATCGCCGTGGCCTGGGTGTCGAGCGCGTCGAGTGCGTCGCGGAGCCGCCTCTCCTCTTCGGCGAGCGCCGCGAGCTCTGTGGCGGCCTGCTCCTGGCGCGCACCGAGCTCCGTCAGCTCCGCACCCGCCAGGTGCACGCGGAGCGCATGCAACTCTGCGGCGATCGCGGCGTGCGAGCGCGCCGCCGCGGCCTGCCGTTCGAGCGGCCGGATCTGGCGCCGCAGCTCGCGCACGAGGTCGCCGAGCCGCTCCAGGTTGTCCTGGGTCGCGGCCAGCCGGCGCTCTGCGCGCTCGCGGCGGCGGCGGTGCTTGAGCACCCCAGCCGCCTCTTCGATGACCGCGCGGCGATCCTCGGGGCGCGCCGACAAGACGGCGTCGAGCTGGTTCTGGCCGATGATCATGTGCTGCTGGCGCCCGACCCCCGCGTCGTTCAGGAGGTCCTGGATGTCGAGGAGCCGGCACTGCGTGCCGTTGATCGCGTACTCGCTGTCTCCCGACCGGAAGAGCGTGCGGGTGATGGTGACTTCCGCCATCGGCACCCGGAGCCTCCCCGAGCCGTTGTCGATGGTGAGCGACACTTCCGCCCGCCCGAGCGCGGGCCGGCTGGACGTTCCCGCGAAGATCACGTCCTCCATCTTCTGGGAGCGCAACGACCGCGGGCCCTGGGCGCCGAGCACCCACGTCACTGCGTCGACGACATTGGACTTCCCGCTGCCATTGGGCCCCACCACGACCGTGAGCCCGGGCTCGAACTCGAGGACCGTCGGGTCCGCGAACGACTTGAACCCCTTCATGCTGAGGGACTTGAGGAACATCGGCAGTCGACCCTACCAACGGTCTGGCGCCGCGCCCGGGACCGTGGGAGCCGTGTCTTCAGGCCCTCCTCGCGGGCCGGGCCTCCACCCTCGCACCCGGCCTCGCGGCCCTCCTCGCGGCGAGCGACCCACCCTCGCACCCGGCCTCGCGGCCCTCCTCGCGGCGAGCGACCCTCGCACCGGGCGTCGCGGTCAGATCTGGCAGTGCTCGCAGTAGAAGGTCGAACGTCCGCCGACCTTCGCCCGCACGATCGGGTTGCGGCAACGCCGGCACGGCGCGTTCTCGCGGTCGTAGACCTGGTGGCTGCCCTGGTAGTCGCCGGCCTCGCCGAAGAGGTCCCGGTACTGCTCGTCGACGAGCGTGGACCCGCGGTGCTTGATCGCCTCCGTGAGGGTCTCGACCATCGAGCGGTAGAGGCGGCGGACCTCGGTCGCCGACAGCCCGTCGGAGGGCCGGTCGTACCGGAGCCCCGCATTGAAGAGGATCTCGTCGGAGTACAGGTTGCCGATCCCCGAGACGAACTCCTGGTCCATGAGGAGGGACTTGAGCCCGGTCCGGTGCCTCCGCAGGAGCAGGCCGAACCGGTCCCAGCTCATCATGTCCTCGATCGGGTCGAACCCGAGGTGCGCGAGCTCGGGCACCTGGCGGCGCAGCGCCGCGCCGTCCCCGGTCGCCATCCCCACCGGCAGCGACGCGCCGTTGGCCAGGGGGCCCTCGGAGAGCGGGCTGGAGACAAACATCTCGCCGAACGTGCGGGGGTCCACGTAGCGCAGCTCGCCGCCTTGGGTGAAGACGATCACCACGTGCGTGTGCTTGGGCTTCGGCTCCTTCGCGCTCTTCACACGCAGCAACTGGCCGCTCATCCCGAGGTGGATGACCAGCGTGTCCTTGTTGTCGAGGCAGAGCAGGAGGTACTTCCCGAGCCTTCCCACCGACTTGACGGTGCGGCCCTCGAGCAGCCCCCGGAAGTGCTTCGCGCTCGGGTGCCGCCGGACCGACCGGCCGTTCGTGACGGAGACCGACTTGACCTTCTTGCCGACGACCTCCTTGGCCAGGTCCTGGCGGAGGGTCTCGACCTCGGGAAGCTCAGGCACGCCGCAGCTCCGACAGGGCCTGACGAGCAGCCTCCTGTTCGGCGTCCTTCTTCGTCCCCCCGGCGCCGGCGCCGCGCTGCACGCCGTTCACGAAGACCGCCGCCTCGAACTGGCGGTCGTGGTCGGGTCCGGTGCCGACCACGACGTAGCGGGGGATCCCGTCGCCGTTGCGCACCGTGAGCTCCTGGAGCAGTCCCTTCTGGTCGAAGCCGTCGGGCTCCGCCGCCGCCCGCTCGATGCGGGGCCCCAGGTGCCCGAGGATCACGCGCTCGGCCGCGGTCCACCCCGCGTCGAGGTAGACGGCGCCGATCACCGCCTCCAGCGAGTCGGCCAGGATCGACGGCTTCGTCCGGCCCCCTGACGCCTCCTCGCCCTTGCCGAGCAGGAGCGCGTCCCCGACGCCGAGCTGTTCGGCGACCTCCGCGAGCACCCGGGCGTTCACGACGGCAGCCCGGACCTTGGCGAGCTCGCCCTCGGGCATCTCGGGGAACCGTTGGTAGCAGTACTCGGCGACCACCAGGCCGAGGACGGCGTCGCCCAGGAATTCGAGCCGCTCGTTCGACGGCAGGCCTCCCTGCTCCGCACACCAGCTGCGGTGCGACACAGCCTGGCGGAGGAGCGACGGGGCCGCGAGCTCGTGGCCCAGACGTCCCGCCAACGTCGCCGCGCCGTCGGTGATGCCTTCCACGTGGGCCGGGTCAGCTCTCTCCGAGCTTGGCGACGACATAGTCGACGGCGTCACGGACGGTCCGAAGGTCCTCCAGGTCCTCGTCATCGATCCGGAACCCCACGGTGCGCTCCCCCAGCTCCTCCTCGAGCGCCTCGACGAGCTCGATGAGCGCCAGGGAGTCCGCGTCGAGGTCCTCCGCGAAGGACGACCCCTCGCTGATCCGGGACGGGTCGGTCTCCAGGATGTCGGCGAGCTGGTCCCTGATGAGCTCGAAGACGGCCTGGCGGTCGAGCGGGCCAGGCTCGGTGTGGGTCTCAGCGGGCACGAGGGCTCCTGGGTCGAGGTTCGGACGCAGGGATGTTACCGAGACCCGAGTATGCCAGGGACGCCGCCCGCCTCGGACCCTTCCGCGCGGGCGCTCCCGACGGCGCTCGCGAGGAGTGCCGCGAGATCCTGCACAGCCAGGTCGTGGGCGACCCGGACGGCGTTGTGCATGGCCGTCGCGCTGGAGGACCCGTGGCTGATGACGCAGATCCCGTCGACTCCGAGGAGCATGGCGCCCCCGGTGTTCTCCGGGTCGATCCGGGCGGCGATGGGGAGCAGGTGGGGGAGGAGGACCTCGGATGCGGCGGTCGTCTGGTCGTCGGTCCTGAACACGTCGAAGAGGGTCTGCACGATGAAGCGGAGGGCTCCCTCGAGGGCCTTCAACGTGACGTTGCCCGTGAACCCGTCGGTCACCACCACGTCGGCAGGGCTCGGCAGGAGGTCCCGGCCCTCCACGTTGCCCACGAACCGCACCCCCGCCCCTGCCGCGAGCACGCTGTGAGCCTCCTTCACGAGGGGCGTCCCCTTGCTCGCCTCCTCGCCGATCGAGAGGAGGGCCACCGAGGGGTCGTCGACGCCGTAGCGGGCGGCCGCGTACGCAGCGCCCATCTGGGCGAACTGGACGAGCATGGCGCTGGTGCACTCCGCGTTCGCACCCGAGTCGACGAGCACCGCCGGCGCGCGCCCGATCCGCGGCAGCGGCGTGGCGATGCACGGCCTGATGACGCCGGAGAGGCGCCCCATCCTGAGCAGGGCCGCGGCCATCGTCGCCCCGGTGTTGCCGGCGCTCACCATCGCCGAGGCCGCGCCGTCGCGCACGAGCTCGGCGGCCCGCACGAGCGAGGAGTCCTTCTTCCGGCGGACCGACTGGGCAGGATCCTCGTCCATGCCGATGACCTCGGCAGCCTCCACCACCTCCAGGTCGCCTGCGTCGCCGAGCAGCCCCCGGGGTCCGACGAGCACCACCGGGATCCCCTCTTCGGCCGCTTTGCGCGCCCCGGCCACGATCTCGGCGGGCGCCTTGTCCCCGCCCATGGCGTCGACCGCGACGGGGAGCGAGGCCAGCAGAACCGCGCGCGCCGCCGGCCCTCTCGAACCGGTGCGGCGCGTCACGTCAGTCGACCTCTACCGCCTGGCGCCCCTTGTACCACCCGCAGTTCGGGCACACCACGTGCGGCAGCTTCGCCTGGTGGCAATGGGGGCAGACGCTGCGGGGGGGCGCCTCGAGGCGCCAGTTGGCAGCGCGCCGGCTCCTGCCCCTCGCCTTCGATGTCTTCTTCTTCGGGACGGCCATCGTCGATGCGCTCCAGGTCCGTGCCGGCCACCTCGGCCGGCGAGCTGGTGCCCCCGGGGCCTTCCCGGTCAGCTCGGCTCCGGGCGTGGGCCAGCAGGGACGCCGGGTCGGTACGCGCGGGACTACTGGACGGACCGGAGCACGTCGAGGTTAGCCCACCGCGAGTCGCGGGGTGCCTCGCAGTCGCAGGCCTCCTCGTTGCGGTCGCAGCCGCAGTGCGGGCAGAGCCCCCGGCACTCCTCGCGGCACAGCGGTGCGAGCGGCAGCTCGAGGACGACCGCGTCCCGCACCATCGGGCCGAGGTCGAGCTCGTCGTCGACGACCGGGTATGCGTCGTCGTCGTCGGGGTCGCCGTAGCGGGCGCCGGGCTCGGTGAACCGCTCCCGCACGGGGATGCGGAGCATCCCCTCGACGGGCGTGGCGCACCGGCGGCACAGCCCCTTCCACGGCGCGGCGACCGTTCCCGTCACCATCACGCCGCCTGCGAAGGACTCGAGTGTGACCTCGCAGGTGGCTTCGGCGCCCAAAGGGACCGTGCTGTCGGCCGGAAAGCGCGAGACGATCACGCGCTCAGGGTCCACCGGCCCGGTTCGCACCTCGTG
>JAKATH010000002.1 GCA_021828055.1 Actinomycetes bacterium | reverse complement strand
GGACCGACCACGGCGTCGACCCGCTTCGCGCGGTACTGGGCGCCCTCTTCGTCGAGGAGGTAGGCGGGCACGCGGTGGTCCAGGTCCTCGCCCGCCCGGCGAGCAATCGGCGGGCCGCGGTCATCGGCAGAGCTGCCCGGTCGCTGCCGACCGTTCGGCCCATCGCGCTTGTTCCCCGGCTCTTGGCCGCCTGGCGGACGACGCCCCCCGCGCCGCTTCGTCCCGATCCGATGCGCTCGGCCGACGCGCGCCACGCCCTGGACAAGGCGACCGACCTGCCCGCCTTCGAGGTCGTCGTCCGCTTCGGCGTCTCCGCGCATGGCTCGGGGCGCGGTGCACGGCGACGTCTGCGAGCCCGGGCGCATGAGCTCACCGCCGCGTTCGGTGTCTACGTCGGACGCAACCACTTCGTCCCCCGTCGCCGTTTCGGCTGTCGCCGGCACCTCGAAAGACGGGTGATGGGGCGCGGCCAGGTACTCGGTCTCTCCGAGCTCGCCGCGCTCGCCCACCTGCCCCACGACGAGATGGTCCCGGGCCTCGCGTACGCCGCCGCCGCGGCAGTCGCCCCGCCGCCCGGCGTGGTGTCCGGACCCAGGCAGCGAGCAACTGGGGAGGATGACGATGACTGGCTCTGAGCTAGGTGAAGACGGAGCGCGTATCCGGATCATCGGGGACAGCGAGGTCGGTCCCCAGCGAACGGTGGCGTTGGGGGTCGAAGACGGCCGGTTCCACAGCCACGTCGTCGGCGCCACGGGATCTGGCAAGTCGACCCTGCTTGCCAACATGGCGCTCGCCGACGCGAGGGCAGGGCGCGGGGTGGTCATGATCGACCCCAAGGGCGACACGGTGACCGACGTGCTCGCCCGGCTGCCCAGAAGTGCCCTGGAGCGCCTGGTGCTCATCGACCCGATGGAGACCGAGGCGCCGACGTCCTTGAACGTCTTGGACGCAGAACCCGCCGAGGTGGCGGTCGACCACGTGGTGTCGGTCTTCGCCCGGATCTTCTCCGCTTGGTGGGGGCCGAGGACCGAAGACGTCCTGCGCTCAGCCTGTGCCACGCTGGGCCGGCTGCCTGGGGCCACCCTGGCGGACGTCCCGGTGCTGCTCACCGACCGGGCGTGGCGGGCGCCGCTCGTGGCCGGCCTGTCGGAGCGCTCGGGGCTCAGGGGCTTCTGGGACGCCTACGACGCGCTCAGCGCCGCCGGCCAGGCCCACGTGATCGGGCCGATCATGAACAAGCTGCGCGCCGTCCTCTCCCGGCGCTTCGCCCGAGACCTCTTCGGCTCGGCCACCTCCAGCTTCGACATGGCCGAGGTTCTCGACGGCGGGATACTGCTCGCCCGCCTCCCCAAGGGCACGCTGGGCGAAGAGACGGCCCGGCTCGTGGGCGCGCTCCTGGTGGCCCGGGTGTGGCAGGCGGCGACGGCCCGGGCGGAGAGGACCCTCCGGCCCGACGCCACCTTGTACGTCGACGAGGCACACAACTTCTTGGCCCTCCCGACCGCGATCGACGACGTCCTGGCCGAAGCGCGCGGCTACCACCTCTCGGTGGTGCTCGCCCACCAGCACCTCGCCCAGCTCCCGAGAGACCTTGCGGAGGCGGCCTCTGCCAACGCCCGCAACAAGGTGTACTTCAACGTCTCCCCCGAAGACGCCCGGGTGCTCGCCCGCCACACCGAGCCGTACGTGAAGCCCTACGACCTCTCCCACCTCGACGCCTACCAGGTGGCCTGCCGCTTCGTGGTCGCTGGACGCGACCTGCACGCCTTCACGCTGCGCACCCGGCCCCTGCCGCCGGCGATCGCCGGCCGGGAGGCCGAAGCCCGCGAGCATGCCCGCACCCACGGCCGCTCCCGGGCCGAGCGCCGTCACGAGCTACTGGTCCGCCGCCGTCGGCACCGGCGTCAAGACAACGCCGGCGGGTCTGGCGGCGTCTCCCCCGGCGTCTCGGGCGGCGTCTCCCCCGGCGTCTTTGAGACGCCGGGATCACCGGCGCAGAACCACCGGCATACGGCGTCTCCCACCCCGGCGTCCTGCGACCCCGACTCCTGGAGCAATCCATGACTTCTTCATCATCTCTTCGGCGGGGCGGCGCGTCTGCGCTCGACATCGTCGGTCGGTTGACCGAACGCGACCGCTTCGTCTGCCGTGTGCTCTGGGAGCACCGAGTGCTCACGACCGAGCAGGTCATGGACCTGTGCTTCACGAGCCTCACCTCGACCCAGCACCGACTCGTCGCGCTCTGGCGCCTGGGGGTCCTCGATCGCTTCCGCCCGCTGCGACCCACCGGGTCGGAGCCCTGGCGCTACACCCTGGGCCCGGCCGGTGCTGCGATCGTGGCGGCCGAGCGCGGCGTCGAGGCGCCGCGCCCCTCGGCGCTGCGCGACCGGGTGGTGGCGCTCGCCGCCCACCAGCGCACCGTCCACACCCTGGGGGTGAACGGCTTCTTCTGCGCGCTCCATGCCGCGGCGCGGAGCCGCCCTGACGCCGCGGTCGGTGCCTGGTGGTCCGAGCGTCGGTGCGCTGCGGAGTGGGGGGAGCTCGTCCGGCCCGACGCCTACGGCGTCTGGGAGGAGGCGGGGCGCCGGGTCGAGTTCTTCTTGGAGCACGACACCGGCACCGAGACGCTCTCGCGCGTGGCGGCCAAGCTCGACGGCTACCGCGACTTGGCCGAGGCGGATGGCGGTGCCCGGCCGCTCCTCTTCTGGCTGGCGACCCCGGGCCGCGAGCCTGCGCTGCGACAGGCGCTCCAGGGGAGCACGCTCCCGGTGGCGACCGCCGTCGCCGGCGCCGCCAACCCCGCCGACGCCGTCTGGCTCCCGGTCGGCGAGGATACGCCCAGGCGCCCGCTCATCGCCCTTGCCGGATACGCCTCGGCGGCGAGCCGATGACCGCCGACCAGCCCGACGCAACCCGCCGGGCCATCCGCCCACAGCACCGACGTCGCAGCCTCCCACCGGTCGCGGACCCCGGGCGCGGCGGACCGGCGCTCACCGTCCGCTGCCAGGTCCGCCTCGTGGGCGCCGAAGCCGGCCGGGCGCTGGCGGCCGCCCAGGGGAAGGCGCTGTCGGCCCTGCTCGCAACCCTCGCCGAGGCAGAGGTAGGACAGGGCGAGGAGGTCTCGCCATGACCACGCCCGCCGGTTCCACTCCCCGCTACGCCTGGTACGGGAGGGTCTCGACCGAAGACGAACAGGACCCGACCCTCAGCTTCCCCCGCCAGCTCCAGAACGCCGAGCGCCAGGTCGAAGAGTCCGGCGGGCGAATCGTCGCCCACTTCTACGACATCGAGTCGGGCACCCGCGCGTACTCGGCCCGCGGCTCGGGCGGTCTGGCCGGCTTCGACATCCCCATTCCCCGAGACGGCGGGCTCCAGGACCTCCTCGCCGACGCGGCACGTCGCCCGCAGCGCTTCGACCGGGTGATCGTGGAGTCCATCTCCCGCCTCAGCCGCAACTCCTCGGTCGCCTTCCGGGTGGAAGACGAACTGCGCCAGGCGGGAGTGCGACTGTGCGCGGCCGACGAGCCGATGGAGGAGTCCTTCGGCACCATCGTGCTCCGCCACGTGAACATCGGCATCGCGCGCGGCTACCACTACGAGCTGATGGTGAAGTCCCGCCAGGGCCAGGAGACCTCGACCCGCCAAGGTTGGCACACCGGCGGCGTCGCCCTCTACGGGTACCGCTTCGTCACTCACGACCACCCGAACCCGCACAAAGCGAGCCGCGGGATCAACAAGCGGACCTTGGAGCTGGACCCCGTGCGCGCGCCAGTGGTGCGCGCCATCTACGACTGGTACCTGGGCGGCGGGGCGGGGCTCCTCCAGATCCGTGACCGCTTGAACGCCGAGCCCGACCGCTACCCGCCGCCTGTCCCGGTCGACCCGGCGACCGCCCGCGGCGCCTGGAGCAGGTCGTCGGTCTGGGAGGTGCTGCGCAACCCGAAGTACACCGGCTACCAGGTCTGGAACCGAAGGGCACGAAAGAAGGGCCACAACCGGACCAACCCGCCCGAAGCGTGGATCTGGTCCGAAGAGCCCGCACATCCCGCCATCGTCAGCCGCGAGGAGCACGAGGCGGTCCATGCACGCGCCCGGGCCAACGAACGCTCCCGTCAGGGCGTCCCCGCGACGACGGCACGAGCGACCGCGAAGACCAACTACCTCTACCGCGGCCTGCTCCGCTGCGGCATCTGCGGGCTACGCATGTGGGGCAACCACCGCCGGAGCTCGACGTACTACTCCTGCCAGCCCTCCCATCAGCGGTCGAAGGACATCCCCCAAGACCACCCGCCGCACGTCTACCTGAACGAGGAGCGCCTGAACGCCGCGCTGTTGCCCTTCCTCGCCACTGCGCTCTTCGGTCCCGAGCGCACCGCCTACTGGCGCACGTGCCTCGAAACCGCGGCCGAACCGGAGCGCGCCGCGCCAGCCAAGGAGCGAGCCCAGGAGATCGAAGCCGAGACCGCGGACCTCGAACGCCGGATCGGCCGCCAGCTCGTGAACCTCGAAGCCAACGATGTCACCGCGGCGCTCCGCCGGCGCGTCGGGCAGCGTGTGGCCGAGCTGGAGGACGCCATCGCCGAGCGGCGTGAAGGGCTGGTGCAACTCGCCCGAGACTCGGCGACAGAGGCGCCCACGTTGGCCGACGTCACCCCGTTGCTCGACCGGCTGCCGATCCTCACCACCTCGCTCGAAACGGTGCCCCAGGGCGAACTGAGGGCGCTGTTCGACGCTCTGCAGCTCGACGTCGTCTTCCAGCCCGCCGACAGCGCCCTCGATGTCGCAGTCACCCTCTATGATCGCAACGGAGACAACGACAATTGGGCTCGCGCGGAGGACTGGTCGGCGCCCCCGGCAGGATTCGAACCTGCGTGAAACGGATTAGAAGTCCGTTGCCTAAGTCCACTCGGCCACGGGGGCGAATCCACGTACGGGGCGGGACGCGAGCAATCCAACGTGAGCGCCCAGACGACCTCATGGTAGCGGAGCCGAAGACGCGATTCGCGATCTCGAAGCCGCGTCGCACACTTCTGGTGGCGCCCGCGGAAGGGCAGTCCGCATCCACGCCCGGCGACCTCGACAGGTACGTGGATCGGCGCTGCTACCCCGAAGAAATCGATGAATATGAGCGCGCGTCCCACTTCTTCGAGCAGTGAACACCTTTCGCCCGACGAGTTGGCGTCCGATGTGAACGCGATCTGAAGGTGGTGGGACACGATGGGAAAGGAGCGCTGCCCCAAAGCCCGTCGCCTCATGATCACTGTTCACCCCGGGGATCGAACGGGCATCGCAACCGGCTGTGGGAACGCGAGCTGTGCCGCTTGGACGTGGAGACCGGGCTCGAGCTCACCACGAGCCGCTAACCTCCCCGCACCTCGAAGTTCAACGGAGTACCGGCTATCCAGCTTCGTCACCATCGACTGGCGGGGGCGACCGCTCACCAGCTATCGCACCAGCGTCGAGCTCGCTGCCGCGACGACGACGCGCACCGGTTTTGAAGGTTCGCGCCGAGTTGGACGACGCCGTCTATGAGACGGGCGTCAAGATCACCGACAAGGAACCGAAGGCACTCCCCATCACTCCGGGCGGCTGGCACGGCGAGTGGAAGTACACCGCCCACCCTGCAAGTTCACGCAGGTGGTTGTCACACGGGCCCTTGCGAGTGTCGCATCTGCGCAGCGTCAGACCGGCCGGCGCCCATGTGCCAGAATAGATCACCTCGGTGGGCGTAGCTCAGTTGGTTAGAGCGCCAGGTTGTGGCCCTGGAGGCCGGGGGTTCAAGTCCCCTCGCTCACCCCAAGGAGGCCGTCGGGAGGGGGGAGCCGACGCTGCACGAGCGCGGGAAACGCGCACGCGAGCGCCCCGCAGAGCCGACCCGACAGCCCGGGACGGCACGTCCCGGAAACGCCCCGGAACCGCCGGGCGAGCCGACCGCGGGGCCACGACCAGCGGCACTGCGCCCAGCGGCACTGCGCCCAGCGGCACTGCGCCCAGCGGCACTGCGCCTTCGGCAGTCTGAACGCGGCTCTATCACGTGAGAAGCTGTAAGCGCTATGAGAACCGGGGGCTCACACGTGACACTGGGAGTGCAAGGCGAGGCCGTCACTCGTCGTCGAAGCCCCGACCGGCCCACTCAGCGCCGGCAGCCTCGACAGGTCACTCGCAGAACGGGCCGGTCAGGTCAGAGCCGCCGGAGGGTGGGGTCCGGTGTAAGGTGCCAGCCCTCGCCGTTCAGGGGCTCCTACGGGCGAGGTTGGGGTGGGAAGGTGCTGGTCAGGGCGGTGGGGAAATCGGGAGCGGAGGCGGGCTCTACCAGTCCACGGCACAGCTCCATCGCAGGTGCCCTTGGCGCGGTTCAGGCCGTGCTTAGGTCCTCCGCCTCTGTCGCCACCAGCGTGGCTTCCGAGATGCTCTCGGCGTGACTGCACCAACGGGCCCGAAAGACGGTGAGCGTCGCGTACGAGAACTCCGATTCGACACGGGGGAGCGACCGTTCCTCGTACTGCTCGAGCTGACCGGTGCGTGCGACCTGGCATGCCGCCATTGCCGCGCCGTGGCCTCACCCGAGCGCGCTCCCGACGAGCTTACGACGGCCGAGGTGTGCACGGTGCTGGACGACCTTGCGTCGCTCGAGGCGCCGAGGCCGATCGTCGTCCTGACCGGCGGCGATCCCCTCAAGCGGGATGACGTCGCGGCGCTGGTCGCGCACGGCAGCGGTCGGGGACTTGCCATGGCGGTGTCGCCGTCCGGCACGCGACTCGCCAGCGCCTCGAATCTCGAAGCGATCCGACGAGCCGGCGCCCGAACGGTATCGTTCTCCCTGGACGGCGCGTCGCCGGCGACCCACGACGCTTTCCGTGGAGTGCCGGGGTCCTTCCGATGGACGGTGATGGGCTGCCGTTTCGCTCGTCAGGCTGGCTTGCGCGTTCAGCTCAACTCCACCGTGACCGCCGACACCGTCCACGAGCTGCCGAGTCTGCTCGTGCTCGCTCAAAAGCTCGGTGTGAGCCTCTGGAGCGTCTTCTTTCTGGTCCCCGCGGGCCGTGGCGCTGCGCTCAGCCCGCTTCGCGCGTCGGAGACCGAGCAGGTGCTCCATTTCCTCTATGAAGCAGCGCTATCGCTTCCGCTGAAGACGACTGAGGCACCGCAGTATCGCCGGGTCGTCATCGAGCGCTCTCAGTATGTGGGTGGCAAACCGGACTACGTCGGACCGCTGCAGGAAGCGCTGGCTGCGGAGCTGAGACGGCTCGTGCCTGAGCCACAGCGATCGGCGCGAGGACATCTCGCGACGTCTCGGCGCCCGCCTCTCGCGGTGGGCGATGGGCGGGGCGTGGTGTTCATCTCTCGGCGGGGCGACGTGGCTCCGAGCGGCTTCCTGCCGCTGCACGTCGGCAATGTCCGGTCGACGCCGCTTACTGAGCTCTACCGCCAGTCACCGCTCCTTCAGGCCATCCGCGACCCCGACAGGCTTGCTGGACGATGCGGGCGCTGCGAGTACCGACGTATCTGCGGAGGCTCGCGAGCGCAAGCGTTCGCGGCCACCGGCGATCCCCTCGCGGAAGACCCCATGTGCCCGTACGAGCCGAGGCTCGCTTCGGATTAGTCCTAAGTGCTCATGCCACGTCTGAGCGCGCGGTGATGGTGCAGTTCCACTGTGGCTCATCAGCTCGGGCACCGAGCGCAGGGCACCGAGCGCAGGGCACCGAGCGCAGGGCACCGAGCGCAGGGCACCGAGCGCAGGGCACCGAGCGCAGGGCACCGAGCGCAGGGCACCGAGCGCAGGGCACCGAATGTAGAAGGAGAAGGAGTGGTCCAGATGATGTGAGATGTCCGAGCGAACCGAGGCACCCAGCCGGGGAAGGTCCATGAAGTCGTGGACCCGGACCGCATCGGGCTCGCCTCGGGGCTGGCGCTCCGCCCGAGCGCCTTGGAAGTCGCCGATGAGCTCTATGTCTCGGCGTCGACGCCGATCGCGGGCTGGCCGTCGTCCGAGAAGCGCTGCGCCTGGTGGTCGACGTATCGGAGCTGTGCGTCGCGATCTATTTGCTGGGCACCTTCGGCCACCTTGGCGTTGGTCCGAAGCGAGTGCCGAGCCGGTGCAAGAGGCGGAGCACCGTGCGGGAGGAGACCGAGAAACCCTGGCGGGCGAGCTCGTCGGCGAGCTCGGTCGAGGACTTCGACGTCCAGGGCACCAAGGACACCGGGTTGCTCCGAGTCTCGGGGGCGACCAGCTCCTCGAGGGCTCGGAGGAGCTGGGGCTGGTTGTCGGTGAGCGGCTTGTCCCCCCTTGTCGGTGAGCGGCTTGTCCCCCCCCGCCCACGGCACGGAGCCGCTTCGATGGGACTCGAAGGAATCTACGCCCGTTGGCATGTACACCAGCGGATGGACGCCGCCGGGCACTTGGACGAGGACGTCGAACGCCGTTGCTCTCCTGAGCTAGGCGACGAGCTTCGCCGATGATCGGTGCCGTCGAGCCGCTCCGGAGGTCCGCGAGACGGCGCCGGCACCTCAGCACGCCCGCAGCGGGAGACCGCGTGTCTCGCACGCGAGTCGCGAGTTCGCGCGCATGGACGCCGCCCCAACTGATGACCATGAGTTGACGACCCGATGTAGAACGATACAGTTGACGTAATGTCCCGCGATGAAGGTGAGTCTCGATTCACGACGGGAAGTCGCCCAACCCGGGCACATGCTGCGGGCTTGGGCCGCCGCAGTGCCGGAAGCCGACTCTCGCGTCGTGCTCGGCTGCTTCGTAGCCTCACGAGCCTGGCTGCGTCTGTCGTGCTGATTGTCGTGCTGGTCCAACTCGCAGGACCGAGCTCGCCGACGCCAGCCGCCAAGGCGGCAGTCCGTCGGGCTCGGCCGGGGGCGGCTCTGCCGTTCGCCTCGTCGTCGGGCAAGGGCATGAGCCCTGGCCCGAACCTCGCCCCCGGCTCGAACCCCGCAGTGCTACCGGGCGACGTGCTCATTGCCGACGAGGGGAACAACCGGCTGCTTCTCGTGAACCCCGCGGGCGACATCGTCTGGCAGTTCCCGAAGCCGGGCGACCTGGCTCCGAGCCAGAAATTCCTGGCCCCCGATGATGCCTTCTTCACTGCCAAGGGGAACGCCATCCTCGCCACCGAAGAGACATACCAAGTCGTGTCGCTGCTGAGCATTCGTGAGAACCGGATCCTGTGGCGCTACGGCACCCCTGGCGTTCCCGGTGCCGGACCCAACCAGCTCGACAACCCGGACGACGCGATGCAGCTCCCCAACGGCGACGTCCTGGTCGCCGACATCAAGAACTGCAGCCTGTTGATCGTCGGCCCCGGCGCCCACGTCCCCTTGGAGCGAATCGGGACTCAGAACACCGCTTGCTACCACCAGCCACCGCTGCGTTTCGGAAGCCCCAATGGCGCCTTTCCCCTGACCGATGGCAACTACCTGGTGACCGAGATCAACGGCGACTGGGTGGACGAGATGACGTTGTCGGGAAAGATCCTGTGGTCGACGCACCCTCCGGGTGTCGCCTACCCGTCCGACACCAATGAGGTCGCTCCGGGGATCTTCTTGACGGCCGACTACTCCACTCCGGGTCAGATCGTCGAGTTCAACAAGGCCGGGAAGCTGCTGTGGCGTTACGGGCCGACGAGCGGACCAGGCATGCTGAACCATCCGTCGCTGTGCGAGCCGATTCCGACGAACGGCGACATCCTGTGCAACGACGACGCGAACGACCGCGTCATCGTGGTGGACCCCCACACCGACAAGATCGTCTGGCAGTACGGGCACACCGGGGTGGCGGGCAGCACACCCGGGTACCTCAGCGGACCCGACGGAGTCGACTTGGCTCCGCCGTACTCCATGCTCGTCCGGCACACGCCAACGATGGGCGTGCCGTCGGGACACTGCGCGAGCGGCCTTCCAGCTGGCGCCTGCACCGTCTTCCCGTGAGACTGCACCGTCTTCCCGTGAGACTGCCCGAGCTCTTCGGTGGTCAGCGCCACTGGGGTCAGCGCCACTGGGGTCAGCGCCACTGGCGTGGGGCAGAGATTCCTGAGAGACGTCTGACCGGGGATCCGCAGCGATCCGTGCACTCGTGGAGCTCCTCGTGAGACACGGCTCGGAGGAAGGCCGGATTCATTCCGAGCGTGAGCGGGTGTGCGCATGGGCCTGCGATCCCGCAGCCCGCTATCAGCGCTGTGAGATCGACCTCATCTTGGACGACGAGCACAGGCAGCATCTTGGACGACGAGCACAGGCAGCATCTTGGACGACGAGCACAGGCAGCATCTTGGACGACGAGCACAGGCAGCGCAGCGTGCTCGTCGAGATGGCGACAGCGATGGCTTGGAGCGCGATCGCCGCGGCCGAGAGCCCGCTGCTCCCGCTCGGTTGGCACCTCGATGAGGAGCCGGCTACAGCGGTCCGAACGCTACGTGCGCGCGGGGAGCGCGGGGAGATGGACTGCATCGGTCTCCTTGACACCGCAAGGAGCTCTATGAGAATCTGGTCCGTCGTACCCATGCGTATCCGCTTTCGGCTGACCGGAATTGCGTGGGAACACGTCGTGTGGCGTCGCCGACGGGGAGACCTCCACCAGTCGTGCGGGGGGCAGGATGGTCGATCCCGTGACGAGCCGGCCGCCCCGGGATCGCGCGTGACGCGGCGCGGTGTACGAAGCTGAGCGAAGGGGGACAAATGGCAGACCAGCAGGACCACACGTCTGGCAGGACAGACGCCAGCAGGGCAGGTGAGCTCGACCGCCGCAGCATGCTCAAGCTGCTCGGGGCGGGCGTGCTCGGGGTCGGAGGAGCTGGACTCGTGTCAGGCAGCGCGTCGGCTTCCTCGTCGAGGCTCCGATCCACGCGTCAGACCCGGATCTCTGCCGCCGGGTCCTCGACGATCAAGATCGGCTACATCACGCCCCGCACCGGTCCGCTCGCCGGCTTCTCGGAGTCGGACCCGTTCATCCTGGGCAAAGTCCGCAGGACCGCCCAGTTCTCCAGGGGGCTCAAGATCGGGGGAAAGCACTACTCGGTCCGCATCAAGGTCATCGACAGTCAGTCGACACCCAACCGCGCGGCTCAGGTCGCGCAGCAGCTCGCCCTCAGCACAAAGGTCGACCTCATCCTGGTCTCGAGCGCGCCCGAGACGACCAACCCGGTCGCCGCAGCCGCTGAGCAGTACCACGTTCCGTGCCTCGCGACGGTCGTCCCGTGGGAGTCGTGGTACGCGGGCCTCGGCGGGGACCCGTTGAAGCCGACGAAGTCCTTCGAGTACTGCGCGATGTTCTTCTTCGGGATGAAGGAGTTCGCCGAAACCTTCCTGCCCATGTGGGAGCGGATCCAGAAGAAGACCCATGCCGACAAGGTCTTCGCCGGCATGTACCCGAACGACGCAGACGGCAATGCGTTCCGGGCCGGATTCCCCCATTACGCAGAGGCGGCAGGGTACAAGTTCGTGACAGGCGGGGCGTTCACCGACGGGACGACGACATATTCGTCCATGATCGCCGACTTCAAGTCGCACAATTGCGCGTTCTTCCAGAACTGCCCCTTGCCTCCGACATTCAACACGTTCTGGAAGCAGGCGATCACCCGAGACTACAAGCCCGTCTTGGCGACGGTGGCGAAGGTGCTCCTCTTCCCGTCCACAGTGGACGCGCTCGGCAAGCTTGCGACCAACATCGCGACCGACGCGTGGTGGACGCCGTTCACCCCGCACAAGTCATCGTTGGACGGCGAGACCGCACGGGAGCTCGCGAGCCAGTGGCAGCACGCAACCGGCAACGTCTGGTGGCAGTCTCTCGGGTCGACGTACTCGCTCTTCGAGGTGGCGGTCGAGGCCTTCAGCTCGGTGAGCACACCTCACGACCACAGAGAAGTCGCGGCTGCGTTGCACAAGGTCAACTACACGGGGATGTGCGGGACCATCGACTTCGCCAAGGGACCTGCGCCAGGCGTCGGCATCATCTACCCCGTCGGGGTCCAGTGGAAGCCCGACCTCGAGGTCCTCGGCAAGAAGTTCCCCTGGGTGCCCGCAGTGGTCGACAACTCGCTGGCAAAGGAGACCAAGCTCACCGGCAGCCTCGTGGCGGGCACCTACTGACCAGTCGGCACCCGTGGCGTTGCTGGAGCTCGAAGAGGTCACCAAGCGTTACGGGCAGCTGCTCGTCACCGACCGAGTGTCGCTACGCGTCGACGAGGGCGCACTCGTCGGGATGGTCGGTCCCAACGGCGCCGGCAAGACGACGCTCTTCGGCATCATCTCGGGCGACGCCCGTCCTGAGGGGGGTCGCGTGTCGTTCGACGGGGTCACAGTGAACCGCCTCGACCCTGCCGCCCGCTGCCGCATGGGGATCGGGAGGACCTACCAGGTCCCTCGTCCGTTCGGAGGGATGACGGTGTTCGAGAACATCCTGATGGCCACGCAGCAGGGCGGACGGCTTCGGGGGCGGGAGAGCCGTCTTGCCGCAGCGAGCGTGCTCGGCCGGACGGGCCTCGAAGGTCTGGCGAACCGCCCCGCGGGGACGCTCGGGCTGCTCGGCCGCAAGCGACTCGAGGTGGCGAGGGCGCTCGCGACTCGACCTCGCCTGCTGCTGCTCGACGAGGTGGCGGGCGGCCTCACCGACCCTGAGGTCGCAGAGCTCATGGACGTGGTGCGGTCCATCCGGTCGGAGGGTGTCGCCATCGTCTGGATCGAGCACGTGGTTCGCGCGCTGATCGACACGGTCGATCGTCTGGTCTGTCTGGCGAGCGGCCGCCTCGTGGCCGACGGCGCGCCCGCCGTTGTGCTCTCCGACCCGTCGGTGCGTGAGGTGTACCTGGGCACCGATGTCGCAGCAGACCCGGGGGCTCGCACGTGACCGAGCGAGCCGTCCCCGCGCCGCTGCTCGAGGTGCGGGGGCTCACCGTCTACCACGGCCAGTTGCGAGCGCTCGATCGCATCGACCTGGCGGTCGCGGCGGGCGAGACCTACGCGATCATCGGTGCCAACGGAGCTGGGAAGTCGACGCTCCTGCGCACGGTCGTGGGGCTGCACCAACCGCGGTCCGGCCATGTCCTCCTCGACGGGCGTGACATCACGAGTGAGCCGCCCTACCGGCGACTCGCAGCCGGGGTCGCGCTGGTCCCGGAAGGACGCCGGCTGTTCCCCTCGCTCACGGTCGAAGAGAACCTCCTCGTCGGCATGCACAAGGCGCGCCCAGGAACGTTCGACCTGAACCGTGTCTTCGAGCTCTTTCCCTGGATCCCCGGTCGTCGCAAACAGCGAGCATCGCAGCTGTCTGGCGGCGAGCAGCAGGCGGTCGCGATCTGCCGAGCGCTGCTCGCGAACCCGCGCGTGCTGCTCCTCGATGAGCTGTCTCTCGGTCTGGCGCCGATCGTGGTGCGTCGCATCTACCAAGTCCTCCCGGCACTCGTTGCGGAAGGGCTCACGATCCTTCTGGTCGAACAGGACGTCGCCCAGGCACGCCAGGTAGCCACCCATGTCCACTGTCTCCTCGAAGGCCGCACCTCGCTCATGGGGCGCCCGGACGAGGTCACGGCGGAGCAGATCGAAGAGGCGTACTTCGGCGTCGGGTGGCTTCCACCGAGCGCTTCTGCGGCCGAGCTCGGAGTGTGACCCGATGGAGTGGGCGAACGCCATCGTCCAGGGCATCGTAACCGGCGGCTTCTACGCTCTGTTCGCCTGCGGGCTGTCACTGATGTTCGGAGTGATGGGGATCATCAACCTCGCGCACGGCGATCTGGCCATAATCGCTGCCTACGTCGCAATAGCGCTCGTCCCTTCGACCCACCTGCCGATGGTGTGGGCGTTCGTAGTCGTCGTCCCGATCTTCGCGTTGGGCGGCTACCTGCTCCAGCGTACGCTGCTGCAGACGAGCCTCGACCGGAGCCCGTTCACCACCCTGCTCGTGACGTTCGGGTTGTCCGTGATCATCGAGAACGTCCTGCTCGAAGTGTTCTCGGCCAACGGTCAGTCGATCACAATCGGCACACTGATCACCAAGTCCTTCTCCGTCAACACGACGATCACCATCTCCTATCTCTCCGTGATCGTGCTCGCGGTGGCCATCGTCGTGCTCGGCGGCATCCAGCTGTTCCTCTCGCGGACCCCCACTGGCCGTCAGATCCGTGCCGTCGCGGACGACAGGGAGGCGGCGCAGCTCGTGGGCGCCAACTACCGCCACGTGTTCGGCATCGCCGCCGCGATCGCCTTCGCCACCGTCGCGCTTGCAGGCCTCTCCTACGGGATGCTGACCGAGTTCGTGCCGACGTCGGGAGTGACGACGCTCCTGTTCGCCTTCGAGTCGGTCGTCATCGGAGGGATCGGCAACGTCTGGGGCACTCTTGTCGGCGGCGTCATCCTCGGAGTGGCTCAGCAGATCGGCGCCCAGATCAATCCCGCGTACCAGATCCTGGCGGGCAACCTCGTCTTCCTCGCCGTGCTCGCAGTCAGACCCCGCGGCCTGTTCGGGGTGCGGACGGCGTGACGACGCAGGAGCGCGCACCGACCCCTAGGACTGCGGCGTCCGGAACCTTGCATGTCCGGCGGGCCGGGGCCTCGGGGACCCTCGTCGGCGCGGCGGGCCTCGTGGTGCTCGTCGTGTTTGCGTTCATGCCGGTGATCGTCTCGGAAGCCGACACGACCCTGCTCGTCAACTTCTTCGTACTGCTGACGATGGCTGTGATGTGGAACCTCCTCGCAGGCTACGCCGGGATGGTGTCCATCGGGCAGCAGGCGTTCGTGGGGCTGGGCGGGTACGGAGTGCTCGTGCTGGCGATGAACGGCTTCGATCCGGTGGCTGCGATCCCGGTCGCAGCTGTCGTCGCCGCGTTGATCGCAGTCCCTGTCTCGGTGCTCCTGTTCCGGCTCGGCGGTGGGTACTTCGCCATCGCGACGTGGGTGGTGGCGGACACCGCGCAGATCGTCGTCAGCAGCATCACGTCCCTCGGGGGCGGAACCGGGCACCCGGTGCCCGGGCTGTCGAGCATGAGCCCCCACACGTTCGCCGAGACCACCTACTGGGCCGCGCTGGCCGTTGTGTCGGTCTCGCTGGGCATCGCGTACGGCTTGCTGCGAAGCCCGCTGGGCCTGCTCATGGCGGCGGTGCGCGACGACGAGGTGAGCGCACGCAGCGCCGGCGCGCGCGTGATGACGACCCGTCGGATCGTCTATGTCGTGGCGGCCCTCGGGTGCGGGGCGGCAGGCGCGATCCTGGCGGTGAGCCAGCTCCAGGTCCAGCCGAGCTCGATCTTCAGCGTCCAGTGGGCGGCGGAGATGATCTTCGTCAGCATGATCGGCGGGATGGGCACCCTCGAAGGTCCCATTCTCGGGACCGTCTTGTTCTTCGTCCTTCAGCAGAACCTCGCGCAGGACGGCGCCTGGTACCTCATCATCTTCGGCGCGGTGGCGGTCTTGGTGGCAATTTGGACGCCTCGGGGACTGTGGGGTGCCATACGCCAACGCACCGGGATCGAGCTCTTCCCCGTCGGTTACCGGCTCCACGGGGGAGCGCGGGGACTGGTGACACAGGCTCAGCTGCTCGATGGTGGCTCCGCAGCAGGCTCGAACGGGCCTGGGTCCCGCGCGGGCGCTGTGTGGCGCCGCCTGCGCTCTTGACCTCCGACCTTCCGTCGTGCCGCACAAGCGCATTCGCGCGGTCGCTTCACCGACGCGATCCCACGCTCGGCAGCCGACAGAAGGCTTCGCCGAGAGCTGAGCGAAGCTCTCGAGCCTCGGACCGCCTCTGCTCCCAGAGGGCGAGAGAGGGGACCGAGCAGCCGAGCATGGGCAAAGGGGGAGCAGGAGCGCCGGCAGCGCCTCGCGGGGATGATTGACAACGTCCGGCAAGCTCGTCAAAGTCGGTGAGAATGTCGGGTGTGGACCCCAACAGGAACCCTGGCGATGGGAGAGTGGTGTGCAGCAGCTGCGGACGCAGGTGGGGATCGTCGGCGCCGGGCCTGCGGGGCTTCTGCTCTCCCATCTGCTCGCCCAGGAGGGAGTCGAGTCCATCGTCCTGGAGCGCCGCTCCCGCGACTACGTCGAGCAACGGGTGAGGGCAGGGGTCCTCGAGCACAGCACGGCCGAGCTCCTGGTCGAATGCGGTGTCGGAGAGCGCATGCGACGCGAGGGCATGGTTCACCACGGCATCGAACTGCGCTTTGCGGGTGAGCGTCATCGGATGCCCTTGACGGAGCTCGCCGGGGGACGGTCACTGGTTGTCTACGGCCAGCAGGAGGTGGTGAAGGACCTCATCGCTGCGCGCCTCGCGGTCGGCGGCGATCTGCGGTTCGACACCGAGGTGACCGGCCTCGAGGGGTTCGACCATTGGTCAGGAGGGGCGTTGGCCAGCTCGACCGGCGGCCCGCGTATCCATTTTCGCACCCTCGAAGGCGAACCCGGAACTGTGGCTTGTCAGGTGATCGCCGGCTGTGACGGCGCTCACGGCATCGCGCGCACTGCGGTGGCGCAGCGATCCAGGGTGCAGGTGCGGGAGTACCCCTATGCGTGGCTCGGCATCCTCGCGGCGGCTCCGCCGTCAACCGAGGAGCTGATCTATTGCCGAAGCGCACGCGGGTTTGCGCTCTACTCGATGCGGACCCCGCAGATCAGCCGCCTCTACCTTCAGGTGCCACCGGGCGAGCCACTGGACCGCTGGCCGGATGAGCTGATCTGGCAAGAGCTTCGAGACCGGCTGACGACCGACGACGGCTGGTCCCTCTCCGAGGGACCCATACTCGAACGGTCAGTGACCACAATGCAGGGTGCGGTGGTCGAGCCGATGCGACATGGGCGACTGTTCCTCGCGGGGGACGCCGCCCACGTGGTCCCGCCTACGGGTGCCAAGGGCCTGAACCTCGCCGTTGCAGACGTTCGGGAGCTGGCTGAGGCGCTGGTGAGGATGCTCACCAAAGCCGAAGAGGATCTTGTGGACGAGTACTCGACGCGCAGCCTCGGACGCGCGTGGCGCGCTCAGGAGTTCTCGTCGTACATGACGACGATGCTGCACCCCCTTGGGGGAGACGATTTCGGCAATCGGCTCCAGCTCGCCCGCTTGGATCACCTCGTACGCTCCGCCGGCCTATGTCGGTGGTTCGCAGAATGCTACGTGGACCTGACGGGCTCCTGAAGACTCCTTCGCGACGATCTCGCGGTCTGCAGCGCGGAGCTGTCCCTCGCCGAGCGCGAACCCCGCCGAGACCAGGCGAGGACGCACAGCGCATACGTGTGTCCGCGGCACCGCGAGACGGAGCCGGGGACTGTCTCGTCCGGATCTAAGCTCGACGGATGAACGACGTCACCGGCATCGTGTCGTCTGCGGGATTTCGCGATGACGGGATGATGGCGCTGGAGTGGGTTGCGCGCTATCTCGAACGACTCGAGAGCTGTGCCGTCTCGCCATCCGTCGTCCCCGGTGGCATCGTGGCACGTCTGCCGGCGCACGCGCCCGAAGATCCCGAGCCCTTCGCCGCGATCCTTGCCGACGTCGAGCGCGTGATCGTGCCCGGGATCACCCACTGGCAGGCCCCGGGGTTCTTTGCGTACTTTCCCGCCAGCTCGTCGCCCCCGTCCATTCTGGGCGAGCTGGTGTCCGCTGGACTCGCGGTGAACGGGATGCTCTGGTCGACGAGCCCCGCGTGCACTGAGCTCGAGATGGTCGTCCTCGACTGGCTGGTCGAGTTGCTCGGACTCCCTGAGCACTTCAGTTTCGCCGGCCCGGGCGGCGGGGTCATCCAGGATTCCGCGTCATCGGCGATGCTTTGCGCCCTCGTCGCGGCCCGCGAGCGGGCGCTCCAAGAGGGCGCGTCGCTCGACCGTCTCACTGTGTACGCCACTTCGGAAGCGCACTCGTCGCTGCCGAAGAATGCGAAGGTTGCCGGCTTTGCACGTGATCAGATTCGCAGCGTGCCGGTGAGCACTGATTTCTCCATGGATCCCGCGTCGCTTTCCGCCCTGATGGACGACGACCGTGCGTCTGGATTCGTCCCGTGCTTCGTGCTCGCCACCGCGGGCACGACTTCCTCGATGGGATTCGACCCACTGCGGGCCATCGGCAACATCTGCCAGGAGCAAATTACGTGGCTCCATGTGGACGCCGCCATGGCGGGATCGGCCGCGATCTGTCCCGAGCTGCGAGGTTTTCACGACGGGCTCGAGCTCGCCGACAGCTACGCGTTCAACCCGCATAAGTGGCTGCTCACGAACTTCGACTGCGACTGCTTCTACGTGCGCGACCGAGCGGCGCTCACCGATGCATTGTCCGTTGACCCGGAGTACCTCCAGAACTCCGCCACCGTCTCCGGATCGGTCGTCGACTACCGGGACTGGCAGATTCCGCTGGGTCGGCGCTTCCGGGCGCTCAAGCTGTGGTTTGTGGTGCGTACGTACGGAGCTGAAGGTCTCCGCAGGCACGTGCGCAACCATGTGGCGCTCGCTGCGCGCCTCCGAGAGCGCATCCAGGCTGACGACCGGTTCGACTTTTGTGCTCCGCCGGTGCTCAACTTCTTGTCGTTCGCGCATGTCGCCGGGGACGCGGCGACGGAGCAGCTGCTCCGCGATCTCAATGACACCGGGCGCGTGATGCTGAGCCACACGGTCCTCGGAGGTCGGTATGCGATCCGCTGCTCGATCGGAGGAACCTGGACCCAGGAGCGACACGTCGACGAGTTGTGGAACCTCATCGACGAGCTGGCGCCGCGGCGCGCGGGTGGCTGAGCTCCAACGCGGGGGAGAAGCTCGGGAGTGCGCGGAATGCGAGCGGCGGCCGCCCTCTGACACATCCGAGGAGACGAGCCCGCCGACGAGCAGGCTGGACCCCGCTGCGACGAGCTCTTCAGGGGTGACGTAGCAGTGGAAGTCGGCACGCTCGTGCGTTCGACGCGGCGTGCCCCGCCGGGACGAGCTGCGTCATGCGTCGTGCACCACCGGCACGCCGCCCTCGGCTGCTGCGCGCGTGGAGGCCGCGAGCTCCTTCAGCGCGGCCGACTGGAGGAGCTCGGGTACCTCAGGTGTGCGGATGCGTCTTGCGGCAGCGGGGAGCCACGCGAGGTCCCTCTCGACGCGAGCCCTCGCCTGTGCGACGGTCGAACGCCCTCGAAGCCGGCGCCCGCCGCGCAAGACCGGGACCAGGAGCCCCTCTGCCGCGCCCGGTGCCGCCTCGCTCCGACGGGCGAGGACGTCACGGCAGCCCTCCGTGCGCCAGACCTGTTTCGCTCCTGGAAGCGTCTCCTTCCCGGGAGACAGCTTCATCACCGGACAGCCGCCCAGCTCGACGAGCTTGTAGACCGAGTCCACATATGGAGCGTCCGCGACCGTGCCGAAGCGGGTGCCGACTCCGGCCGCGTCGATGGGCGTCCCCGAGGAGGCGAGGTCTTCGAGGAGGTACTCGTCGAGGGAGCCGCTCACGAAGATATGCACGTAGGAGAGGCCCCGTTGGTCCAGGATGTCGCGGGCTGCACGGGCAAGCTCGCCGACGTCTCCGCTGTCGAGTCGGATGGCGACCCTGTCGGTCAGGCCGAGAGCCGCCACGACGCGCGCGGCGGTCTCGACCCCCGAGAGGGTGTCGTAGGTGTCCACGAGGAACGTGTACGGGGGCGGCAGGTCCTCGGCGAAGGCTCGAAACGCGTCCGCCTCGGTCGGGAACGCCTGGACGTAGGAGTGAGCCATCGTTCCCGACGCGGCGAGGCCGAGCTGCCGAGCTGCCTCGACGTTGCTCGTCCCGGCGAATCCGGCGATCGCGGACAGCCTCGCGACGGCCATGCCCGCCTCGGTCCCGTGAGCGCGCCGCAAGGCGAAGTCGACGAGCTCGATCGGGCCGGCGGCGAGACGGCAGCGCGTCGCTTTGGTGGCGATCGCCGTCTGGAAGGTGACCTGGTTCAATAGGTAGGTCTCGACGAGCTGGGCCTCGGGCAGTGGCGCCGTGACCTCGATCAACGGCTCCCCGGCCAGTACCACCCGACCCTCCTCCACGGCCTCCACGTCGCCGGTGAAGCGGAGGTCACGGAAGGCGTCGACCGTCTCGAGGGGGAAGCCGTGGTGGGCGAGCCACGCGAGGTCTTGGTCGTCGAATTGGAAGGTTTCGAGGTAGTCGAGGCAGTCATCGATGCCCGCGGCGACGAGGAAGCCGCGGTCGGAAGGGAGACCGCGCACGTAGAGCGAGAAGGTTGCGGAGGCCGTCATGTCACGGCGCAGGTAGCTGGCGGCCATGGTCAGCTCGTAGAGGTCCGTGATCAATGCGCGCCCCATGACCCTCTCACGCTACTGACCTCCAAAGGTCCTCCGGGTCTCCGCCAACCTGTTCGCGGAAATGGTTCCTAGACTCCCGCCGTGCTGACGATCGACTCGGGAGCTCAGGACCCGTGAGCGTTCTTCACGAGGTGGAGACCTACGGCTACGCAGCCGTGTTCGTGCTCGTGGCCGTCGAGAGCCTCGGCGTCCCCCTCCCTGGTGAGACTGCCCTCATCGCGGCGGCAGGCTACGCGGGGACGCACCCCCACAGACTGGAGATCGGTCTGATCTTCGCCGTCGGGGCGGCGGCGGCGATCCTCGGAGACACGACCGGGTACTGGATCGGCGACAAGGGCGGCTACCGGTTGCTCTACCGCTACGGCCGGTACATTCGGCTCGACGAGTCCAAGATCAAGGTTGCCCACTACCTGTTCGACCGGCGCGGTGGGGCCGTCGTCTTCTTCGGCCGGTTCGTGTCGGTCCTGCGCACCTACGCTGCGTTCCTCGCCGGCACCACTCGGATGCGCTATCGCCGGTTCCTCTTCTTCAATGCGTCAGGTGGCATCGTCTGGGCGGCAGCGTACGCGTTCATGGCCTACTACGCGGGATCCTTCCTCTCGAAGGTGTCGGCACCTTTCGATATCGGGTTCGCCTGCCTCGCGGTCGTTCTCGTCGCGATCGGGTTCTTCGTCGTGCGTAGGCACATGTCGGCGCTCGTGGATCGCGCGGAGGCTGCGTACCCCGGGCCCCTGGTGCATCCCGCCCAGCGCGGCAGGTCAGGGGCACACGGTCCCGAGCCCGAACCCGTGGAGGGAGGAGAGAGCGGACGGGGGGACCGACCCACGTCCGGGCGCCGAAGCGCCGGCGCGTCCGGACTTCCGGGCGACCGGTCCTCCCGGTAGCGGTGCGGACGGATCTCACCCTGCCCGGCCCTGGCCACGTCTCCGAGCAGCGCGAATAGGCGCAGCTGCGTTCTCCCACGTCCCGGCCGCCGGCCACCTCGCAAAACCGGGACGGCCTCGAGCAAGCAGGTTCGAGCTGCAACGCGCATGAGGATCATTTCGAGTCGAGTCGGGGAGGGGGGATTTGAACCCCCGACCTCGTGCACCCAAAGCACGTGCGCTACCAGGCTGCGCCACTCCCCGGCGACTGGGGCATCCAGACGCGTCCGCCAAGCGTACGCGCACGCTCAAGCCGTCTTGCCGAGGATCCTGTTCATCTTGGTGCCGCAGACCGGGCACGACCCCTGGGCAGCACGTCGACCGTTCGCCAGTTCGACTTCCTGGCCGTCGAAGGTCCGCTTCTCCCGGCACTTGACGCAATACCCCTCGTAGTCCGCCATCGGGTGGCTCCTCTCTCATCTCCGGACCTCGGGCACGGCCCGGGATGCCGGTCGACGCTTCCCACGCGTCCACCGTCGATCCTGGCGCGCAAGCTAGCCGCCACGACATGGACGTTGGGGGATGGGACCCCGCCTGGGGCCCCGTCGAGGCCGCAGATGCCCCCGGGGGGCCGCGCGGCGCGGGGGCCCAGATGCGGCCCGGTAGAGTGAGGGACCCATGCGTGCCACCAGAGAAGCGGTCGAAGGCAACAAGGTCCGGCTGTCGGTGGAAGTCGACGAGGCGGAAGTCGACAACGTGCTCGGCCAGGCGATCCGGACGCTGTCACGCCAAGCCAAGGTCCCGGGTTTCCGTCCCGGAAAGGTGCCGCGCCAGGTGCTCGAAGCGCGGATGGGCGGTGCCGTCGCGCTGCGAGTCGAGGCGCTGCGAGAGGCCATCCCCGACTTCTACGCGCGCGCGCTCGCCGAGGCCGAGATCGACCCGATCTCCTCCCCGGAGATCGACATCACCTCGGGCCAGGAGGCGGGAGCACTGGCCTTCGCCGCCGTCGTCCAGGTGCGACCGGTCGTCCCTGTGCCTGGCTACGCGGGGCTGAAGGTGACGGTGCCTTCCCTGACGGTCTCCGAGGCGGAGGTCGACGCCCAGCTGGACCGCTTGCGCGAGACCGACGCCGAGCTCGTGGAGGTGGACCGGCCGGCGAGAGACGGCGACCAGGTCACGATCGACCTGCACGGGACGCTGCCCGATGGTGAAGAGGTGGTGGGCGCAGATGATCTCCTCTACGAGGTGGGAAGTGGGCGGCTCGTGCCGGCCCTCGACGACCAGCTCCGTGGCTCCAAGGTGGGTGACGTGCTCGGCTTCGACGCGGTTGTGCCGGACCAGACGTCGGAAGCGGGCCGTGAGGTCGCATTCCGCGTGCTCCTGAAGGATGTGCACGAGAAGGTGCTGCCGCCGGTCACCGACGAATGGGCTGCGGAGGCATCGGAGTTCTCCACCGTGGACGAGCTGCGTGCGGATCTGCGGGAGCGCACGGCGCGTGTCAAGATCGTGCAGGCACAACTGGCGTTCCGGCAGGGCGCGCTCGCGGCGCTCGCGCAATTGGTCGAGGATGACCAGGTTCCGGATGTGCTCGTCGAGGAGGAAGAGCAGCAGCGGCTGCACGATCTCGGTCACCGCCTCCAGCAGCAGGGGATCAGCGTCGGTCAGTTCCTCGAGATGACGGGGCAGGACGAAGAAGAGTTTCTCGCGAGCGTCCGCCTCCAAGCGCGCGAGGCCGTGAAGACCGACCTCGCGCTCCGCTCGATCGCAGAGGAGGAGTCCCTCGAGGTCACCGACGACGAGCTCGAGTCGGAGCTGGACGCGACGGCGTCCCGGCTGCAACTCGAAGCCTCCGTCGTCCGCGAACGCCTCACGCGCGCCGGCCGCATTGCCGCGGTACGCTCGGAGCAGCGGAAGACCAAGGCGCTCGCGTGGCTCCTCGACCACGTCGAGATGGTCGACGAGGCAGGCGCCCCGGTCTCCAGGGACGACTTGAGAGTGGACCAGAGCACAGAGGCGGCAGCCTCTGCCGGGGGTCCGGAGGAGGGTGTGGGGGGCGTCGGCGGTGGTGCGGACGAGGCGTCCGGGCAGGCGGTTGCCGAGCCCGGCGCCCGCGTGACCTACGGGGAGAGCGAGGCATGAGCGCATCGCAAGACAAGAGGTGGCGCGCCAGGAATTATCTGGTGCCCACGGTGGTGGAGCAGTCCAACCGGGGGGAGCGTGCCTACGATCTGTATTCTCGTCTGTTGCGCGAGCGGATCATCTTCCTTGGCACGCCCATCGACGACACCGTCGCGAACCTCGTGTGCGCGCAGCTGCTCTTCCTCGAGTCCGAGGAGCCCGACAAGGACATTCACCTCTACATCAACTCGCCCGGCGGCGACATCACGGCGCTGTTCGCGATCTACGACACGATGAAGTACATCAAACCTGACGTCTCGACGTTCTGTTTCGGACAGGCTGCCTCGGCGGCGGCGGTTCTGCTGGGTGCCGGCGCTCGCGGCAAGCGGTTCGCGCTCCCGCACGCACGAATCCTGTTGCACCAACCGTTTGGGGGGGTCGAAGGCCAGGCGAGCGACATCGAGCTCCAAGCCAAGGAGATCTTGCGGATGCGCGACTTGCTGAACGGAATGCTGGCCGCGGACACGGGGCAGTCTTATGAGAAGGTCGGTAAGGACACCGACCGCGACTTCGTGATGACCGCAGAGGAAGCCGTCGCGTATGGCGTGATCGACGAGGTGATCACGTCGCGCGACGCTCCAGCACTTGAAGCGGTGGGCGCCGCGTAGCAACTGCGTACGGGGCGGGCGAGCCAGCCGGAGGCCGGAGCACCCCGGACCTGTCGTGGGAACGTCGGGATCAGGCAGTATCAGGCAATGAGCAGTAGCGGCAGTTCGAGCAGAGGAGAGGGGTAGTGGCGAAGTTCGGCGAGGGGGGGGACCTGGTGAAGTGCAGCTTCTGCGGCAAATCGCAGAAGCAGGTGAAGAAGCTCATCGCCGGGCCTGGCGTCTACATCTGCGACGAGTGCATCGACCTTTGCAACGACATCATTGCCGAGGAGCTCACCGAGACCACCGAGCTCAGCTTCGAGGATCTTCCGAAGCCGCGGGAGATCTTCGACTTCCTGAACGACTACGTCGTCGGCCAAGAGTACGCGAAGAAGATTCTCTCGGTCGCGGTGTACAACCACTACAAGCGCGTGCAGGCAGGGACGCCGGCCGACGACGACGCGGTGGAGCTGGCGAAGTCCAACATCCTGCTGCTCGGTCCTACGGGGTGCGGCAAGACGCTGCTCGCCCAGACGCTCGCGCGGATGCTGAACGTGCCCTTCGCCATCGCGGACGCCACCGCGTTGACCGAAGCGGGCTACGTCGGGGAGGACGTCGAGAACATCCTGCTCAAGCTCATCCAGGCCGCTGACTACGACGTGAAGCGCGCTGAGACCGGGATCATCTACATCGACGAGATCGACAAGATCGCCCGCAAGAGCGAGAACCCGTCGATCACGCGAGACGTCTCAGGGGAAGGCGTCCAGCAGGCACTGTTGAAGATCCTCGAGGGGACCACGGCTTCCGTTCCGCCCCAGGGGGGTCGCAAGCATCCCCATCAAGAGTTCATCCAGATCGACACCACCAACATCCTGTTCATCTGCGGCGGGGCGTTCGCGGGTCTCGACAAGATCATCGAGAGCAGGATCGGGCGTAAAGGCATTGGATTCCGGGCCGAGGTACGGCAGCGCAGCGAACGCGATGGCACCGAGATCCTCCGCCACGTGCTGCCCGAGGACCTCATGAAGTTCGGGCTGATCCCGGAGTTCATCGGCCGCCTTCCTGTGGTGGGAGCGGTCAGCCAGCTCTACAAGGACGCTCTCATCCGGATCCTCGTCGAGCCGAAGAACGCCCTGACGCGCCAGTACCAGCGGGTGTTCGCGCTCGACGGGATCGAGCTCGAGCTGGTGCCCGACGCGCTGGAGGCTGTCGCGGAACAGGCGCTTCTACGTGGCACCGGGGCACGCGGCTTGCGCGCGATCCTCGAAGAGGTCCTGCTCGACGTGATGTATGACCTTCCTAGCCGCAGCGATGTGGGCAAGTGCGTGGTCGATCGGGCAGTGGTGCTCGACCGGGTGCATCCCACCCTTGTCCCGCTCGGTGAGTCGACGGCGAAGGCTGCCAGCCGGAGCCGCCGGGCGGCGTCCTGATCGGCTGCACACCCAGCGCAGTGCCAGCCTTCACCTCTATCGAGGGTGCGCTCGCCTGGCTCGACGGCCACATCGACTTCGAGTCGAAGGTGCCGAGCCGGCGGTCTCTGCCGACTCTCGATCGCATGCGCGAGCTCATGGCGATGCTCGGCGAACCCCAGCGTGCCTACCCCGCGATCCACCTGACCGGCACGAACGGCAAGGGATCGACCGCTGCGATGGGGACGGCGCTCTTGGGTGCACGCGGGCTCTCGGTGGGCACCTACACGAGCCCGAACCTGGAGAGGGTGAACGAGCGGATCTCGCGTGGCGGCGCGCCAATCGACGACGCCTCCATCGTCGAGGTGCTGCACCTCCTCTCGTTGGTCGAGTCCTCACTCTCCGACCGTCCTACCCGCTTCGAGGCGCTCACGGCCGCGGGGTTCTCGTGGTTCGCCGACGTTGCCGTGGACGCGGCAGTCGTCGAGGTCGGCGTGGGCGGTACGTGGGACGCGACCAATGTGATCGACGGGGTCGTCGCGGTGCTCACGAACGTGAGCTACGACCACACCGACATCCTGGGCCCGAGTTTGGAGGGAATCGCCCGCGACAAGGCCGGCATCGTGAAGCCAGGGAGCGTCGCCGTGGTAGGGGAGGGAGATCCGGATCTGGTCGCCGTGATCCGATCAGTCGCCGAAGAGGCGGGCGCCGCCCAGGTGTGGGTGCGTGGCGAGGAGTTCGACTGCACGAACAACCGGCTCGCCGTCGGTGGGCGCTTGGTGGACTTTCGGACTCCAGGCGCGGTGTATCACGACGTGTTGGTGCCGCTGAACGGCGAGCACCAGGGGCTGAACGCCGCATGCGCCCTGGCGGCTGCGGAGGCCTTCTTCGAGGCTCCTTTGGACCCCGAGGTGGTGGCCGAGGGGTTCGCCAGGGTGTCGGTGCCGGGGCGCCTCGAGGTCGTGGGGCGCAGGCCCCTGTGCATTCTCGACGGCGCCCACAACGTCGCCGGCATCCGGGTCCTCTCGAGGGCGCTCCAGGATTTCGCCGTCGCCGGCAAGTCCGTGGCGGTCGTCGGGATGCTCGCCGGACGAGATCCCTCCGCGATGCTCGGCCCCATTGCGGCCGCCGGCGTCCACGCGCTCGTGGCGTGCGCGCCGGTGTCGCCGAGAGCCCAGCCGGCCGAAGCTGTGGCAGAAGCGGGGCGGGCGGCGGGCATGGAGGTCGTCGTGGCAGGCTCGGTCAAGGAGGCCGTACCGGTCGCCCGGGAGCTGGCGGGTGAAGATGGGCTCGTCGTGATCGTCGGCTCCCTGTACGTGGTGGCGGAGGCTCGCGCGGTCCTCGTCGACCGGCCCGAGCAGCCGACGAGCGCCCCCCCGGGCCACTGACCGGTCCCTCGCCGCCGCATCCCGCCGCATCCCGCGCGCTCGGAACCTCGGACTCCCGTTCGTGCCGGTCGTGCTGCCGAGGCCCAGGACAGGCCCTGGTAGGGTTTTCCGCTCGTGACCCGAACGCTCGTCATCGTCAAGCCGGACGCGGTCGAGCGTGGGCTCGCTGGCGAGGTCGTCTCCCGCCTCGAGCGAAAGGGCCTCCGGCTCGTGGCAGCCGAGCTGCGGGTGATCACACGTGACGTCGCGGGACGCCACTACGCAGAGCACCTGGGCAAGCCCTTCTACGAGGACCTTGTCGAGTTCATCACCCGGTCCCCAGCCCTCGTCATGGTGGTCGAGGGTCCCGACGATGAGACCTTCGCCGTCGTTCGCACCCTGATGGGGGCGACCAACCCCAAGCTCGCGGCACCCGGGACGATCCGGGGCGACCTCGCGATCGAGATGACGGAGAACCTCGTGCACGGCTCGGATTCCCCCGAATCCGCAGCCCGGGAGATAGGGCTCTTCTTCCCAGAGCTGGATTGAGGGCGAGCAGGCGATGTCTCGGAGGTTCGGCCCGGTCGACCTGGTCGCCAGGAGGGGGCAGGGCCGACAGGACTGGCCCGGTCGGTCTTGTGCAGGATGGCGCGTTCCCGTAGCCTCTGGGGAGGTACCCACGATCGGCGGACCCTGTTGAGGTCGCCGACCAGACTTTTCCTGTCGATTCGATCCTCGGAGAGGAGCCCCAGGTCGATGCCCGACAACCGTCTCAACTTCCTCGGCCGCGACATGGCGGTCGATCTCGGCACTGCGAACACGCTCGTCTACGTGCGTGGGCGCGGGATCGTGCTGAACGAGCCTTCGGTTGTCGCCGTCGACGTGAAGGACGGGCGTCCGCTCGCCGTCGGCGCGGAGGCGAAGCGCATGATCGGCCGGACCCCCAGCAACATCCAGGCGATCAGGCCGCTCAAGGACGGCGTCATCGCGGATTTCGAGATCTGCGAGAAGATGCTTCGCTACTTCATCCACCGAGTCCACCAGCGCCGGTTCGCAAAACCCCGGATGGTCATCTGCGTGCCGTCCGGCATCACGGGGGTGGAGCAGCGTGCGGTGATGGAGGCTGCCGAGTACGCGGGAGCCCGCAAGGCCTACATCATCGAAGAGCCGATGGCTGCTGCTATCGGCGCGGGACTTCCCGTGCACGAGCCGACCGGGAACATGGTCGTCGACATCGGCGGTGGCACCACCGAGGTCGCGGTGATCTCTCTCGGCGGCATCGTCACGAGCCAGTCGGTTCGCATCGGCGGCGACGAGCTCGACGAGGCGATCGTCTCCTACGTGAAGAAGGAGTTCAGCCTCGCGCTCGGTGAGCGCACTGCCGAGGAGATCAAGATCGCGCTCGGCTCTGCGTATCCTCTCGAAGAGGAGCTGCACGCGGAGATCCGAGGCCGTGACTTGGTGACCGGCCTTCCCAAGACGGTCGTCGTCTCCACCGAGGAGATCCGGCGCGCCATCGACGAGCCGGTTTCTGCGATCGTCGATGCCGTCAAAGTGACGTTGGACCGAACGCCGCCGGAGCTCGCCGCCGACATCATGGAGCAGGGCATCGTGCTCACGGGTGGTGGTGCGCTCTTGCACGGGCTCGAGTCCCGTTTGCAGCACGAGACGGGGATGTCGATCGTGGTGGCGAGGGACCCCTTGAACTGCGTAGCGGTGGGCAGCGGGCAGTGCCTGGAGGAGTTCGAGGCGCTGAAGCGCGTCTTGATCACCTCGTCGACCCGCTGACCCACACGGGTCGGAAGTGGCGAGGGTGGCAAGACCCCGACGGTCGCGCAGGGCCCTTACGACCCTGCTCATCCTGCTGCTCCTCTCGGTCACCATCATCACGCTCGACGAGACGGGTCACGCCCACTTCTTCACCTCCGGATTGAAGTCACTGGCGAGCGACATCTATTCGCCCTTGCGACGTGGAGTGAACGACGTGCTCGATCCGGTCGGCCGGCTCTTCGCCGGAGCGGTCGACTACGGATCGCTCGAGCGAGAGAACCAGAAGCTCCAGAACGAGATCCTCGCGATCGAGGGACAGAGGTCGGCCGTCGCGGCCGGTCAGCGGCAATTGATCGAGCTCGAGCGGCTACAAGCGACCGACAGGTTGCCGTCGATTGTCTCCCTCCCGGCGGTCGTCGCACAGGTGACAGCCCAGAACGTCTCGGACTTCGCTGCGACCGTCAACATCGACAAGGGCGGCGACCAAGGCGTCCGGCTGGGTGACCCGGTGGTCGGCCCAGGCGGCCTCGTCGGCGAGGTCGTGACAGTGCATCACGGCAACGCGACCGTCCGGCTGCTCACCGACGGGAAATCCGAGATCGGCGTCTCGTTCGGCCACCGGCAGCAGGCAACCTTGGAAGGAGTGGGTCCGAACCGATCGCTCCAGATCCAGTACGTGCCCTCGACAGCGGCGGTCTCACGCGGCGAGCTGATCGAGACCAGCGGCCTTCAGGGGGCTGCGCTCCCTCCGGGGATCCCGGTCGCCCGGGTGACGTCCGTTCACAGCGTGGTCGGGGCTGCCGACAAGCAGGTGTGGGCGAAGCCCCTCGCCGACCTGAACGGCCTGAGCTACGTAGAGGTGATCCTGTGGTCCGGCTCGTCGTGAGGGGGGTAGCGGAAGGATGAGCGGCCGCGCCGTCGTCCGGGCGCTTCTCGTCGTCGCTGTCGCGCTTCTGGCCCAGGCGACCGTTGTCCTCGACGTCCGCCTCGGTGGCATGTCGCCGGACATCATGTTCCTCCTGCCCATCGCAGCCGGAGTGGTCGCTGGCCCGGTCGAGGGCGCAGCGGTCGGGTTCTTGGCGGGGTTCGCGGCAGATCTGCTCACGCCGACGCCACTCGGGTTGAGCGCCCTGGTCGGGACGGTCGTCGGCTTCGGGGTGGGGGCGATCTCGGGAAGTCTGGTGCGTGAGGTGCGCGGGCTCCCGACCGTGGTCGCGCTCGGCGCGAGCGCGGTCGCGGTCATGCTGTACGCGGTGCTCGGCGCGGTGCTCGGGGAGTCCCAGTTCCTCCACGTGAACTTGCCTGTCGTCGTCGTCGTCGTGGCAGTCCCCAACGCCCTGCTCGCAGGACCGGCGGTGCGTCTCATGCGCTGGGCGCTCACCCCCCCCGACCAGGGGTCCGTCGCAGGCGGGATTCGGTGAAGCGTCGCTCCCTCCTCCATCCCTTCCGGAGCAGCCGGCTGTTCCCGAGGGCGATCGCACGTGGGAAGTCCCGCTCGGGCGGGGCTCACGCGAGGCGCCGGTCCCACCAGCCACGGATGCGTCCGCGCCGCAGCGTCAACGTCGCGGCCCTCGTTGCTTCGCCCGAAGAGGTGCCGGCCCGTCCGCGGGTGCGCATGCGCGTGGTGGCTGCGATCGTCTTCATCCTGTTCGGTGTGATGGTGCTCCGGCTGTGGGATCTCCAGGTCATCGACCGCCACCAGTACGCGGCGGCCGTCAACCAGGACTCGCTTCGGACGGTCACAATCCCGGCTCCTCGGGGGCTCATCGTCGACCGTCAGGACACGGTGCTCGCCGGCAACAAGGTGGAGAACGAAGTCGTGCTCTCACGGGTTGAAGCCGCGTCGAACCCCTCGATCGTCGGGAAGGTGGCCGCGCTGTGCGGCATCACGCCGGCAGCGGTTCGAGCCGCGCTCACAGACCTCCAGTACAGTCCTTACGAGCCGGTTCCAGTGCTGCAGAGCGCTTCCCCCGCTGTCGTCCAGTACCTGGACGCGCATCAGTCCCAATTCCCTGGCGTGACAGTCGTTCAGGTGACGGTCCGCGATTATCCTCAGGGCGGGACAACTGGCACTCACGTGCTTGGTTACACAGGGCCCATCACAGCGACATTTCTCAAGGCTCATCCCAACGGTGGGTATTCGCAGACGTCCGTGATCGGGAAGGCGGGCGTCGAGCTCGCAGAAGAGCGCTACCTGCGCGGCAAAGCCGGACACGAGACACTCGAAGTCACGCCCACGGGCACAGAGGTCGGAGTGCTTCGCAGGACCAGGCCAGTCCAGGGCGACACTGTGGAGCTGAACATCACAAGTGAGCTCCAGAAGAACGTCCAGCAGAACCTGGCCACAGTCATCTTCTCGGACCGTTCCAGGCTCACAGCTGGGACGCATCCCGGCGCGACGAACGGTGCTGCCGTCGTGCTCGACGCTCAGACCGGTGCCGTCCTTGCGCTCGCTTCCTACCCCTCCTACAACCTCACAGAGTGGGTCGGCGGGATCTCGACGGCCCATTACGATGCGTTGCGCGCGGGATGCACCGTCGCGACAGGCGGATGCCCCCTGAACGACTACGCGATCCAGGGTCTGTACACCCCCGGGTCCACGTTCAAGCTCGCCACCGCCACCGCTGCATTGCAGACTGGACTCATCACGCCGACGTCGACCAAGGACGACACCGGAGTCTTCACAGTCAGGGCACATGGAGATCCGACATGCACGTCGGGGTGCACGTTTCACGACGCGACAGCGTTCGACGCCGGGATCATCACAATTCGGCTGGCCCTTGCGGAGTCGGACGACTTCTTCTTCTACACACTCGGCCTTCAGTTCTGGCTTTCACGCTCACGCTACGGCAACACAGGGATCCAGAGGGTGGCCCACGAGTACGGCTACGGTGACTTGACGGGCATCGACCTGCCCGGAGAGGTGCAAGGCCGCGTGGACAGCCAGCGGATGCGCGAGAAGCTCCACCAGCTCACACCGAAGAACTACCCGAACACCTCCTGGTACCCGGGGACAAACATCGAGATGGCGTTCGGCCAGGGCGAGACCGTGATCACGCCCATCGAGGAGGCGGTGGCGTACGCGACCTTCGCCGATCACGGGGTCCGTCACCAACCCGAGGTCGTCGGCGCCGTCGTCTCCCCGGAAGGCAAACTCGTCAAGCGGGTCGAGCCCAAGGTGACCGGACACGTCTCGCTCACACCCACGGACTACCAGGCGATGCTCCAGGGGTTCGTCGGTGCCACCCACACACCGAAAGGGACCGCCTACGGGACGTTCCAGCAGTACTCGAAAGTGCCGAGCTCGTACGTGATCGCGGGAAAGACCGGCACCGCCACAACCGCGACAACACGGTCAGGACGTGCGCCGAACGCCTGGTTCGTCGGGTTCGGCCCTGTGAACGGGACAACCCAGTACGTGGTCGCCGTCGCCGTCGCCCAGGGAGGCTACGGGGAGGCGGGCGCAGCACCTGCAGTCGCCAAGATCTTCAACTACCTGTACGCTCACCCGCCGTCCGCGTCGCTCGAGCTGCCGACCGCTGCGCACCAGCCGAAGCTTTCTCCCGGCACGTCGCCTCCCAAGTCGGGCACCGCAGCGTCGACCACCACCACGGCTGCGCCCAGCTCCACATCGACCACCACCACCACGACAGCCGCGCCGACCACCACCACAGCCGCGCCGACCACCACCACGACGGCCGCGCCGACCACCACCACAGCCGCGCCGACCACCACCACGACGGCCGCGCCGACCACCACCACCACGGCCGCGCCGACCACCACCACGACGGCCGCGCCGACCACCACCACCACGGCCGCGCCGACCACCACCACGACGGCTGCGCCGACCACCACCACCACGGCCGCGCCGACATCTCGTCCAGCCGGCGCCACGGGCTCCACCGTCGTGCCACGACGTGTGCCGACCGTGCGCGAGCGCCGGCGCTCTTCGAAGAGCGAGCGGGGGCCGCCGTAGGGTGGTCCGGCCGTAGTCTCGCTGGAGCCACTCCGGCCGCGGGTCGAGGCGCTCCGTTTCGGCGTGCAGGAGCCGGCGCTGATCCCCCGGCGTCGTCCCGGGGGAGCCGAGGGCCTCTACGAGCTGCCGAACGATCGCCGGGACGTGCTCGAAGAGCGTTCGCCGAACGCTCGTACGCCCCCTGGGTCGACATGGAGTCGGCAATGCGGACGGCGGCGTACCGCTCTTCTCCGTGGGGAGCCACCCGCCGGCGCGTGCACCGGCTTCGGCACCGAGGACGTCGTGGCGTTCCCCCACCCTCCTGCCGGGGGGAGCCAGGGGACGGGACAGGATCTCGAGCACGGCGGGCGCATCCCCTCCAGCTCCTGGGAGCCCGGCGCTGACGGGGGTGCGGGCGGTGCGACGGGACCCCCCCGGCGCGTGTGCACATCCGCTGTTCGAAGGTCGGCAAGATCCGGTTCACGAGCCATCGCGACGCCGTGCGGATGGGGGTCTCGGTCGCCCCAGTACGAGGTATCATCGAGCAGCTGGGAGCTGGAGGTGCTCGGTTTGGCAGCAGAGAAGCTGGCGTCGCGGGTCGAGCGGCTGCTTGCTGCACCGACTGCACTGGTCGAATGGGAGCGCAAAGGGCGATCTGCACCTGACGACCTGCGTCCCCCATCGCTGGCCCTGGTGGCCTTCCCTCACGCCGACGGCGTGCCCGACGAGCTGACGCACGGTGAGCGCGCCTGGCTCGAGGCGGAGCTCGCCACCAGGCCGAGTGGCGTGCGACCGAGGGAGCTCCTGGAGGCACTTGGCCCCGGCGTGCGGCGCTTACGGCCCTGCCGGCTGCATCAATGGATCGAGCGCGACGGCGCCCGGGTGGAGCCGCTGGCCGCTTGCGGCCGCGAGCCTGGTGTCGTCGCCCCGCACGCCGAAGGGCGGGCGACATGACACGTCGAAGGAGGGATCTCCCTCATGGAAGAGCTGGAGAACGGGCGCGCTGCGACGGCCCCCCCGGTGGTTGGCGACGCGGCACCGGCGACGGACGAGCCGGTTCGGTCGGCGGTTCGCGGGCCGGGTGACGGTCCAGACCGTACCGAAGCAGAAACGCTGAGGGAGGCGTCGGCACCCGCCCCTGCGCGGCCACGGATCGGCGACACGAGGCCCGCACCCGTGGTACGACCACTTGTCGCACCGCTCCCCTCCTCTCCTGGGCCACTGGGGGAGGAGGTCGACGGGGCAGGTGCAGACGCGGACGACCTCGCCGTGGCACCGTCGAAGCGACGCCGCCGCCGAGGCGGGAGGGAGCGCAAGGGCCGTTCGACCGGCCGTTATCTGATCTGCGTCCACGTCCAGCCCGGAGTCTCCCAGATCGCGGTCCTCGAAGGCCGGTCGCTGGTCCAGCACTTCGTGTCGCACGCCCAGGACGAGACGACGCAGATCGACGGGAACATCTATGCAGGTCGGGTCCAGAACGTGCTCCCTGGCATGGAGGCGGCATTCGTCGACATCGGGATTCCGAAGAACGCCGTGCTCTACCGCGGCGACGTCCGCTATGACACCGACGACGTCGATTCCGGCGGCCGCGGGCCCGGGCCCAGGATCGAGGAGGTCCTACGGCCGGGCCAGCTGATCCTGTGCCAGGTGACGAAGAACCCGATCGGGACGAAAGGGGCTCGGCTGACCCAAGAAGTGTCCCTCCCGGGGCGGTTCGCCGTGTTCGTCCCGAACAGCGACGCCGTCGGGATCTCCAAGAGGCTCGGGGACAACGAGAGGCGTCGGTTGCGCAAGATCGTGGATGCCGTCCGTCCCTCTGGCCACGGCTTGATCGTCCGGACGGCGGCAGAGGGCGCCACAGAAGAGGAGCTTCGCCGCGACGTGGAAGGGCTGCTCCAGCAGTGGACGTCGATCGAGCGAGCTGCTGCGCGCATGACCGGGCCAGGCCTCTTGTACAGCGAGCCCGAGCTGGCGGTCCGGATCCTGCGCGAGGAGCTGAACAGCGAGTACCGCGGGGTGATCATCGACGACCCGACCCTGTTCGACCAGGTACGCGGCTACGTCGAGATGGTCAGCCCCGACCTCGCGGACCGAGTCGAGCTCTACGACGCACGGGCCGAAGGTCAGTCGCTCTTCGACCATTACCACGTGCACGAGCAGCTGCACAAGGCGCTCGACCGCAAGGTGTGGCTGCCCTCGGGAGGATCCCTGATCATCGAGCGCACCGAGGCGCTGACCGTGATCGATGTCAACACCGGGAAGAACGTTGGCAAGAGCAGCCTCGAAGAGACCGTCTTCCGCAACAACCTGGAAGCCGCCGATGAAGTCGCTCGCCAGCTCCGGCTCCGGGACATCGGCGGCATCATCGTCATCGATTTCATCGACATGGAGCTCAAGGAGAACCGCGAGAAGGTCGCTGCGGCGCTCCGGGCCGCGCTGGCCCGGGACAAGACGAGGACCCAGATCTTCGACATATCCGAGCTGGGACTCGTCGAGATGACCAGAAAGCGGATCTCCGAAGGCCTCATCGAGTCAGTCTCCTCCGAGTGCCAGGTCTGCCACGGTCGGGGGATCGTCCTTGACGCGTCGGTTCTCTGACTGCGCTGGAGTACACTTTCGTTCCCATGTACGCCGTGATCCGCAGCGGAGGCAAACAGGAGCGCGTCGCCGAGGGACAGCGCATCCGCCTGGAGCGCCTCGGCCAGCCCGTGGGGGCGGAGGTCGTCTTGGAGCCGGTCCTCTTCGTCGATGACGGAGGGTCGGTACGCGCCGGCGCGGACCAGCTCGCCGGCGTGACGGTCACCGGGAAGGTGGTGGGCGAGGAGCTCGGTCCGAAGATCCGCGCCATGACCTACAAGGCGAAGACCAACCAGCGGCGCCGCTGGGGGCACCGCCAGCGTTACTCGACGGTGGAGATCGTCTCCATCGCGACCCGCTGAGGTCGAAGAGCACGAGGAGGACCGATGTCGAAGACCAAAGGAGGAGGCTCGACGCGCAACGGCCGCGATTCGAACGCGCAACGTCTCGGCGTGAAGGTGTTCGATGGGACGACGGTGCGCGCAGGAGCGATCATCGTCCGGCAGCGCGGCACGCGGTTCCATCCCGGCGTGAACGTCGGGCGCGGAGGGGATGACACGTTGTTCGCGACCGCAGACGGGGTCGTGAAGTTCGCCAGCCGCAAGGACCGCAAGCTCGTCGACGTGCTGCCCGGCTGACCGCGCCCGCGTCACCGGCGAGCGGCGCCCGACGCTTCCCGGGAGCCGCCTATTGGGGTGCAGTCTCCGGTTCATCGCCCCCAGAGGCCGCGTGGCCGGCTTCGTGCGGCACCGTCCCGGGCGGTTCTGGAGGGTCGAGCGCACGCACGACGCCGGCGACCACCTGCGCGACTGCGGGCGCCGAGCCGCTCGCGATCCGCACCACCTCGTCCACGTCGAGCGGTTCCGCACGGGGACCCGCCGCGGCGTTGGTGACGACGGCGAGCCCGAGCACCTGTGCTCCGAGGTGGCGCGCGGCGATCGCCTCTGGAACCGTCGACATGCCCACGAGATCGGCGCCGAGCGCCGCGAGCATGCGGACCTCGGCTGGAGTCTCGAGCTGCGGCCCCGGCATCTGGGCGTACACACCCTCTTGGATGGAGGCGACCGCGCGGGCGAGCGCCCGAAGGTGCGGCGACCAGGCGTCCGTCATGTCCACGTGGCGCGACCTCACGCCGTCGGTCGTCGTTCCCACGAGCGGCGACGTTCCGGTCAGGTTCAGGTGGTCGCGGATCGCGACGACGTCCCCGAGCGAGAGGCTCGGGTTCACAGCGCCTGCGCTGCAAGTGAGCACGACGGTCTTCGTCCCCGCGGCGATCGCGGTGCGCACCGCATGGACGACTTCGGCCGGGGACCTGCCTTCGTAGAGGTGGAGACGTCCGGCCACGATCAGCGTCCTCTTGCCCTCCAGGTCCACCGACCAAGCCTCGGGACGGTGGCCGGGCCCCGTGAAGCGGGCGAACCACGGCAGCGAGGTGAGGTCGATCGGTGCGCCCCCAGCTCCGAGGTGGTCGGCCGCGCCGAAGAGGCCGGTGCCCAGCACGACGAGGACGTCGTGGTGGGCCGCGCCGGTCATCCGTCCGAGCTCCCGTGCGGCGATACGCGCCTGATCGAAGGGGTTGGCGCCGGGCGCGCCAGGACTCGTGGTGGGCACCAGCGCAAATGCTAGCCAAGCAGAGTCCCCATAGAGCCGAACCCGCGGTCCAAGCACCTTCCGGGGGCCACGGTGGCCGAGGTGGCGGCCCGCGCCGGGCTCACCGCCGGGGACGTCCTCGATAGGCTCGACGCGAGTGACGCATTCGGCGATGGACGACGGCTACCACCCCCCGGTCGAGGAGTACCTCCAGACGGTCCACTCCCTGAAGGAGGAGGGGACTCTGCCCATCCAGGCGCGGATCGCCGAGCGCCTCGGACGCTCCGCGCCGTCGGTCTCCGAGATGCTCGACCGGCTCGTCGAGGACGGCTACGTGCGCAGGGCGGGCCGTGTGGTGGAGCTCACGGACAAGGGCTGCCGGCTGGCGGAGAAGGTCGTTCGGAAGCACCGTCTCGCCGAGCGCCTACTCGCCGACGTGATCGGACTCGAGTGGTCGAAGGTCCACCGCGAGGCCGGTCGGTGGGAGCACGTCATCTCCGACGACGTGGAGGCCCGGCTCGTGCAGCTGCTGGGCGACCCCGCGACGTGCCCTCACGGCAACCCGATTCCGGGCTCCCGCACTCGTTTTTCCGATGCCGCCCAGCACGCTCTTGCCGACGTGGAGGCGGGTGACCGCGTCCGGCTCGAGCGCATCACCGAAAACGTCGAGATGGACATGGACGCACTCGTCTATCTCGACGACCACCGGTTGGTGCCTGGCACGACCGCGACCGTGGTGTCCCGCGCGCCCGACGGAACCCTGATGCTCGATACGGGAGGTGCGAAGGTGGCGATCGGCGCCGACCTCTCCCGCCGCCTCTACGTGACGACGCACCAGCAGAACGCCTGACACCGCTCGCGCACGGCGGCTCGCTGAGGCCTGAGCCGAGCCGCTGCAACGGTGGCCCACCGCCTCGGCAGCCAGTCGGCGTGCATCTCCTAGGATCCACGGGCATGTCCGGGTTCGTCGACGAGGCGCAGCTGCACGCGAGAGCGGGCGACGGCGGCGCCGGCGCGGTCTCGTTCCGCCGAGAAGCTCACGTGTCTCGTGGCGGTCCCGACGGCGGCGACGGAGGTCACGGCGGCGACGTCTGGCTCGTGGCGGACGCGAACCAGGCATCGTTGCTCGGCTTCAAGGACCACCCGTTCCGTCGGGCGACCGATGGCGCCCACGGCTCGGGCAAGCGCCGTCACGGTCGTCGCGGCGGCGATCTGGCCGTCCCTGTCCCGGTGGGCACCGTCGTGCGAGATCCGGACGGAACCGTCCTGCGTGATCTGTCCGCGCCGGGAGACCGTTGGCTCGCGGCCGAGGGTGGACAGGGGGGGCGCGGGAACGCACGGTTCTTGTCGAACACCCGCCGGGCGCCCGCCTTCGCCGAGCAGGGGGAGCACGGAGAGGAGCGCTGGCTCAGACTGGAGCTGAAGCTCGTCGCAGATGTCGCGCTGGTCGGCTTCCCGAACGCCGGCAAGTCGACGCTCATCTCCGCGATCTCCTCTGCGCGTCCGAAGATCGCCGACTACCCGTTCACGACCCTGGAGCCGCACCTCGGGGTCGTGCGTGTCGGAAGACCGGGTGAGGAGACGGAGCTCGTCGTGGCGGACGTGCCCGGGCTCGTGGAGGGCGCGGCGGAGGGTCGGGGGCTCGGCCACCTCTTCCTCCGTCACACCGAGCGCGCTCGCGCGCTCGTGGTGCTCGTGGATCTGGCCCCCGCGACGGGGACCTCCGCCGCCGCGCAGCTCGAAATCGTCCTCGGCGAGCTGGGCCGTTACGAGCCGAGGCTCCTCGAGCGGCCGCGCCTCGTGGTGGGGTCGAAGGTCGACGTCGCCGGCGCGTACGCGGGCTCGGACGCGGAGCTCGATCTCGAGATCTCTGCTGTCACCGGCCGAGGCCTCCAAGAGCTGATGCGGCGCATGGCAGCACTCGTCGCGGGCGCTCGCGCCGCAAAGGCGGACGAGGCGGGGTCCGAGGGCGGGCGGGGCGCAGCGGCGCTCACGGAGGACGACGTGCACGTGTCCGGCGCAGCAGTGCCGGGTACCGGTGCGGTGGTGGTGCACCGCCCGGTTCCGGAGGGACTGATCGTCCAGAGGACCGAACAGCACGCCTGGCACGTCGCGGGACGCGACGCCAGACGAGCGGTGAACTTCTCCGATCTCACCGACGACGCCGCGCTCGCCGAGGCGGTGCGGCGCTTGCGGCGGCTCGGGGTCGACAGGGCGCTCGTCCGGGCCGGCGCGCACGACGGCGACGAAGTGACGGTCGGTCTGCTGTCCTTCACCTGGTTCAAAGACCAGCCGGTCGAGCTCCGCGAGCAGCGCGGCGATGCGCGAGGTGCCAGACGACGTCGAGGGCGCGCCGGGAGGTGACCATCGACGCCTCTGGCCGGCGACGCGGCGCGGAGGGAAGGAGAGCCCGGCAACCGGTGTCCCGCCCTCCTGTACCCTCGGCCGGCATGAGCGCACCCACGCGGACTGTCGTCGTGAAGGTCGGGTCGTCGACGGTCACGACCCGGAGCGGGGAGGTCGACGAGGCCACCGTCGGGCAGCTGGCGCGAGAGGTCGCGGCGCTCGCGCGTGCAGGGCACCGTGTCGTGGTGGTCACCTCGGGCGCCATCGCGTGCGGGTGGGCGGCCTTGGAGCGGCCCGGGCCGCGGCCCTCCGATCCCGCAATCCTCCAGGCGCTCTCGGCAGTGGGGCAGCAACGGCTCATGCGCGCTTGGCAGGACGGGCTCGGCGCAGAGGGCCTTCTCGCGGGCCAGGTGCTCCTCGCCCCTCTCGACTTCGGGCACCGCCGCCAGTACCTGCATGCCCGCACGACCTTGCAGCAGCTCTGGGGTCTTGGCGTGCTGCCGGTGGTGAACGAGAACGACGCGGTCGCCGACGAGGAGATCCGCTTCGGCGACAACGACCGCCTCGCCGCCCTGGTCGCCAACCTCGCCGGAGCGGACCTGCTCGTCCTCCTCACCGACACCCCGGGTCTTCTGAGCGCCGACCCGCGGCACGGTGGCACGGGGTCGCTCATCGAAGAGGTGAAGGAGATCGACCAGCGCCTGATGGAAGTCGCAGGTGGTCCGGGCTCGGTCGGGAGCGGCGGGATGGCGTCAAAGCTCGCAGCGGCGCGGATGGCGAGCCGGTCGGGGGTCATGACCGTGATCGCCGACGGACGGCGTCCCGGCGTGCTCGCGGGCGCGCTCGAGGGCGAGCGCGGCGTGGGAACGGTCTTCAGGCCGAAGCCGGAGCGGATGCCGGCGCGCAAGCTCTGGATCGCGTACGCGTTGGGGGCCTCAGGGGTGCTCGTCGTCGACGAGGGCGCCCGCCGAGCGCTCCTCGAGAGGGGTCGCTCGCTGCTCCCGGCGGGCGTCCTGACCTGCCGCGGGCGGTTCGAGCCTGACGACGCGGTCGAGATCGCGGGCGTCGACGGTGACGTCTTTGCAAAGGGGCTCGTTCGCTACTCCTCGGAGCGGGCGGATGAGTGGGTGGGGCGCCGGAGTGAGGAGCTCCCCGATGAGCTGTCCCCCGTCGCCGTGCACCGCGACGACCTCGTCGTGCTCTTGTGACTCGGTCCTGACGCAGTGGGCCACACCGAGCCGCCGGTAGGCTGGCGAGGTGGACAGTGCCGATCTCGAAGCCCTGGCGCGCCGAGCACGCGCGGCGTCGCGGGAGGTGGCGCGCGCCCCGTCAGGCGTGCGAGACGAGTTCCTTCGTGCTGCGGCCGATCTGCTGATGGGCGACGCGGCGGCCGTGCTCGAGGCCAATCGTGCCGACCTCGGGCGCGCGGAGGGAGAGGGCCTGGGCGCGACTGCGCTCGACCGGCTCCGGCTCACAGAGCGCCGGCTCGGGCAGATGGCGGAAGGCCTCCGAGCGGTCGCCGCGCTGCCCGACCCGGTCGGCGAGGTGGTCGACGGGTGGGTCCGCCCGAACGGGCTGCGGGTCGAACGGGTGCGTGTGCCTCTCGGCGTCGTGGGGATCATCTACGAGAACAGACCCAACGTCACGAGCGACGCTGCCGGGTTGTGCGTGAAGGCCGGCAACGCGGCATTCCTCCGCGGCTCGTCGTCGGCACTCACATCGAACCGTGCCGTCGTGACCGTGCTCCGCCGGGCGTTGTCGAAGGTGGATCTCCCTGAGGACGCAGTCGCGCTCGTGGAGGACGCCAGTCACGAGACGGCAGTCGCCTTCATGCGGCTCCGCGGCCTGGTCGACTGCCTCGTGCCCCGCGGCGGCAGGGCGTTGATCGCATCGTTGGTCGAGCACGCCACCGTTCCCTACGTCCTCGACGGCGACGGGAACTGCCACGTGTACGTCGACGCCTCCGCTGACCTCGACATGGCTGAGGAGATCGTGGTGAACGCGAAGACCCAGCGCCCCGGGGTGTGCAACGCCGCAGAGACGCTCCTGGTACACGCAGACGCGGCCCCCGGTCTGCTCCCGCGCCTTGCCCGCTCGCTCGCGGAGGTGGAGCTCGTGGCCGACGATCGTGCCCGCGGCTACCTGCCGGGTGCGGGCGTGGCGACCGAGGAGGACTTCGCGACGGAGTTCCTCGCGCTCAAGCTCGCGGTCGCCATTGTGGACGATCTCGACGCCGCGATCGCCCATGTCACGCGATACGGCTCGGGGCACTCCGAGGCCATCATCACCCGGGACGTCGCTTCGGCGGACCGATTCGTCCGCGAGGTCGACGCCGCGGCGGTGCTCGTGAACGCGTCGACTCGCTTCGTCGACGGCGGCGAGCTGGGCCTCGGCGCGGAGGTCGGCATCTCTACCCAGAAGCTGCACGCACGGGGTCCGATGGGCCCGCGCGAGCTCACCTGCGTGAAGTGGGTCGTGCGCGGCGATGGGCACGTCCGGCGATGACGGGAGGGACACCGTACGGAGGCGCCACGCTCGGCTCGATCCACGAGGTGCGTGAAGGTCTCGGGCGCGTCGGCTACGTCGCGGACGAGCGCGTCGCCAGCGTCGTCTATCTCGCGGACCGACTGCACAAGCCGGTGCTCGTCGAGGGACCCGCCGGGACGGGCAAGACGCAGCTTGCCAAATCGGTGGCGGAGATGTCGGGGAGCCGTCTGATCAGGCTCCAGTGCTACGAGGGGCTCGACGAGGCGAAGGCGCTGTACGAGTGGAACTACCGCAAGCAGCTGCTCCGCATCCAGGCGGAGCCGTCAGCCCCCTCCTGGCAGGAGCTCGAAGCGGACATCTTCTCGGAGGACTTCCTCCTCACGCGCCCGCTGCTCGAGGCGATCCGGAGCGCCGAGCCCACCGTCTTGCTCGTCGACGAGATCGACCGCGTGGAGCTCGAGACCGAGGCACTCCTCTTGGAGGTGCTCTCGGAGTACCAGGTGTCCATCCCCGAGCTGGGGACGATCCGCGCGACGCGGGTGCCGATGGTGTTCCTCACGTCCAACAACACCCGGGAGCTGTCGGAAGCGCTCAAGCGACGCTGTCTCTACCTCCACATGGACTACCCGGAGCTCGAGCTCGAGCGGGAGATCGTGCTGCGGCGCGTTCCCGGCATCAAAGAGGAGCTGGCCGACCAGGTGGCTCGCATCGTCCGCTCGCTCCGCTCCATCGAGCTGCGCAAGCCGCCGTCGGTGGCCGAGACGCTCGACTGGGCCCGAACGCTCGTCGTGCTCGAGATCGATTCGATCGACGCCGCAAGCGTCCGTGGGACCCTGCACGTGCTCCTCAAGTACCGCCAGGACATCGAGCGGGCCGCGAAGGAGCTCCTCGCCGCCGATGCTTGAGCTTTTGTCGGGGTTCATAGGCGAGCTGCGGAGCGCAGGGCTCCCCGTGTCGTTGACCGAGCACCTCGACGCCGCCCAGGCGGTCCACCACGTGCCGCTGGAAGATCGTGACGCGCTCAAGGCTGCTCTTGGCGCGACGCTCGTGAAGTCGGGTGCCCACTGGCCGGCGTTCGAGACGGCGTTCGAGGTGTACTTCTCGCCCCACGTCGCAAAGGGCGATGCGACCGAAGACACCGAGAAGAGCTCTCACGTCGCGGCAACCCCGGCGGGTGGCGGACCAGCGCCCATGAGCGCAGCCGAGCTCGCTGCCATGCTGCTCCGGGTGATGCGCCAGGGCGATCGCACGCTCGTGGCCGCACTCGCGCGCGCGGCGGTGGACCGCTACGCCGGCATGGAGCCCGGTCGACCGGTCGGAGGGACCTACTACCTCTACCGGACGCTCCGCAACCTCGACCTCGAAGGGCTGCTCGAGCGCCTGCTCGATGAGGCGCATCGGGAGCAGGAGCTGACGGTGTTCGAGGAGCGGCTCCTCGCCGACGAGTACCGCGCACGCATCGCAGCGCTCCGCGGGGCGATAGAAGCCGAGATCAGGCGCCGACTCGTGGCCGACCGCGGGGCGCAGGCGCTCGCGAAGTCGGTTCGGCGCTCGCTTCCCGAAGACGTCGACGTCATGCATGCGAGCCGCGAGGAGCTCGCGGCCCTTCAGCGCATGCTCCACCCGCTGTCCCGGAAGCTCGCAGTCAGGCTCGGGCGGAAGCGGCGCCACCGGCGCCGTGGACCGCTCGACTTTCGCGCGACGGTGCGACGATCTCTGTCGACGGGGGGCGTGCCGGTCGAGCCACGCTTCCGCCACCCGGCGCCCTCCAAGCCCGAGATCTTCGTGATCGCCGACGTCTCTGGGTCGGTCGCATCCTTTGCTCGCTTCACGCTGCAGCTCGTCTACGCGATCAGCACGCAGTTCTCGAAGGTCCGCAGCTTTGTGTTCGTGGACGGGATCGACGAGGTGACGCACGTCTTCGACGATGCCGACGACCCCTCGGTCGCTGTGCGCCGAATCACCGCCGAAGCCGACGTTGTGTGGCTCGACGGTCATTCCGACTACGGGCACGCGCTCGAGGAGTTCGACCGAAGGTGGGGCGAAGAAATCACCTCGCGTGCGACGGTGCTGGTGCTCGGTGACGCCAGGAACAACTACCACGCGTCCGGCGCCCGGGTCCTCGAGGAGCTTCGACGCAAGGCGCGACACGTCTACTGGCTGAACCCCGAGCCGCGCCAGTACTGGGGGTCAGGCGACTCGATCGTCGACGAGTATGCTGTCCACTGCGACGGTGTCGTCGAGTGCCGTACCCTTCGCCAGCTCGAACGGTTCGTCTCCGACCTCGTGTAACAGGCAGTCGGCGCGCAGGCGTCGAGATCCATCGAGCGGCCCGCTTCCGTATGTCGCCGACCAGACGAGGCAGGCCCGCTAACAGGCGTAGTCTCCGTCGAACGGCTTGCCGCCCACCCTGTCCGTGTACTGCAGGAGCTGGATCGGACCGGACGGCAGCGTATCGTGCAGTCTGAGTGCTGCCGAGCGCGCAACCGAGCACTTGAAGGCCGGTGTCGGGCCTGTCCACCATGCAAAGAAGAGCGGCGCCGAGGGGTTGTAGCGCCCGACGATGTCCTCCCAGTGCGCGAGCGAGAAGTAGAAGCCCACTGTGTTGATGCCCTCGGTGTACCTGAGAGCGTCGTAGGCACCCACCACTACGGATCGACTGGCTGCGGTCGAGGGGCTCGATGAGGTGAAACCGATCTGCTCGACGTCCAGCCACCAGGGCACGTCCACCCGTGTGCCGATGACCGCCTTCGCCTCTTGGTATGCGGCAATCGCGGCGCCATACCCGTAGTTGCAGGCGGGCTTTGTCGGCGCTGTGGCGTTGCCGGCGCAACCCGGCTCGGGTGTGCGGGAGGTGCCGTAGGACAGGAACGTGTAGAGGTTCAGCCCACCAGCCGCCCACGCGACCTCCTGTGCGAGGCAGGGGTTGACCGAGCCGTACGACCACCCGGCGATCTCGACCACGCCGATCTGGTGCGGGTCGAGCGGCAGGACGCCGCGGCACTGGTACTGGGACACGTCATAGCCGTAGCTTCCCGGCTGGAACGACGGAGGCCCTGGATCCCCGTCGCCGACACCCGTCGCGATCCCGACGATCCTTCCGGGGATGCGCTCGGGGGTGGATCCCCAATAAACGGCGGCGCCGAAGGCGGTCACCTCGCCCGCGTTTCCCGTCAGCCAGTAGCCCTTGCCGTTGTAGAGCGCCGTGATGCCCACGATCGATTGAGTCACGCGTTGACCGCCGAGCGAGCCGTAGTAGTGGCGCCTCGCGCCGCCGAAGGTGAGCACCTTGCCGTCACTCTCGACGAGCCAGTATCCGTCCCCCTTCGGCAGCGTCGCCATGCCGGTCACCGGCTGCGACAAGACGCGGCCGCCCAACGAGCCGTAGAACTTCGCGCTCCCGAAGGAGAACACCCCGCCGTCGGCTGCGGCCAGCCAGTACCCGTGGCCTGTCAGCGTCGGTGCCATGTCGACGATGGGTGCGACGAGCTTCTTGCCGGCTTCGGAGCCGTAGAAGTGGGCCGAGCCGAAGGCGAACACCCCGCCGTCGGCTGCGACCAGCCAGTACCCGTCCCCTGTGGGCGCTGCAGCCATCCCAACGATGGGGGAGGCCAGCTTCTTGCCGCCTTCGGAGCCATAGAAGTGGGCCGAGCCGAACGCGAACACCCCGCCGTCGGCCGCCACCTCCCAATAGCCGGTTCCGGTGGGCACGGCGGCCATGCCGACGATCGGTCTGTTCAGGTGGTGGCCAACCATGGAGCCGTAGTTGGGAGCGCCTCCGAAGCCGTACACGGCACCCGTCGAGGTTTCGAGCCAATACGCCATGTCCCTTACGGGGACAGTGGCGCCGGGCTTCGTGCCCGTGCCGGGCTTCTTCGCGTGCGAGGGTGTCGCGCCGGGCGCGCACCCTGGTCGCGTCCCCGTCGATGTGCCGGTCCCCGTCGATGTGCCGGTCCCCGTCGATGTGCCCGTGCCCGTCCCCGTCGAGCCCCCCGTGCCCGTCCCCGTCGAGCCCCCCGTGCCGGTCCCCGTCGATGTGCCCGTGCCGGTCCCCGTCGATGTGCCCGTGCCGGTCCCCGTCGATGTGCCCGTCCCCGTCGAGCCCCCCGTGCCGGTCCCCGTCGATGTGCCCGTCCCGGTCCCCGTCGATGTGCCGGTCCCCGTCGATGTGCCGGTCCCCGTCGATGTGCCGGTCCCCGTCGATGTGCCCGTGCCGGTCCCCGTCGAGCCCCCCGTGCCGGTCCCCGTCGATGTGCCCGTGCCGGTCCCCGTCGATGTGCCCGTCCCCGTCGAGCCCCCCGTGCCGGTCCCCGTCGATGTGCCGGTCCCCGTCGATGTGCCGGTCCCCGTCGATGTGCCCGTCCCCGTCGAGCCCCCCGTGCCCGTCCCCGTCGATGTGCCGGTCCCCGTCGAGCCCCCCGTGCCGGTCCCCGTCGAGCCCCCCGTGCCGGACGAGCAACCTGGGGCTCTGCCCGAGGTCCCTCCCTGTGTCGTGCCGGACGACGTCGGTGTGGTCGCGACCTGGAGCACCGAAGACCCTGCAATCGGGTGCACCGTCGCCCCCGCACTCGGGAAACCGGAGAAGAGAGCCAACGAGAGGACGGCGACGACCAGCGCCGCCGGCGCGGGGGATCGGCGCGGGCTGCGCCGCGGGGATCGGCGTGGGCTGCGGCGCCTCGCGGTTGTGCCATCGCGAAGAAACTGGGAGAGAGGTCGGAGCCGCGTTCCCATTCGGAGGAATTGTTGACGGCGAATGTGCCACAAGCAAGTGAAACGCCGAAAAGCGCGTGCATGCAGGTGTCGTTGCATGATGCACGGACTTGGCGCGGCCATGTCGTGCACCGACCGGTGCATCCGTGATTGCGTGCTGCACCGACGCGTACGGCGCATGTGGAGCAGCGCCGTACGCGCAATGTGTCAGGACCGAAGCAGCTCCGCGACGTCGAACGCGAGATCGAGCGACTGCCTCGCGTTCAGACGCGGATCGCACATCGTGGTGTAGCGCTGGTCGAGGTCGTCCTCGACGATTGCTTCGGCGCCGCCGAGGCACTCGGTGACGTCGTCGCCGGTGAGCTCCACGTGCACACCGCCGGGCCATGAGCCCATTGCCCGGTGCACGCGGAACCATTCGCGCAGCTCCGCCACGATGTCCTCGAAGCGCCTGGTCTTCCGGCCGCTCTCGCTGGTGAAGGTGTTGCCGTGCATTGGGTCGCATGCCCAGACGACCGGGTGACCGGCGTCGCGAACGGCGTCGATCAACGGTGGCAGCACGTCCGCGACCCCGTTCATCCCCACCCGAGATATCAGCGTCAGCCGCCCTGGCGTGCGTTCGGGGTCCAGACGCGCGCACAATGCGCGTACCTCGTCGGGGGTCACGGAAGGGCCGAGCTTCACCCCGACTGGGTTGATCACCCCCGAGAGGAACTCGATGTGGGCCCCGTCGATCTGACGAGTTCGTTCCCCTACCCACAAGAAGTGACCCGACGTGTCGACCCAGTCGCCGGTGAGCGAGTCCTGCCGCGTGAGGGCCTCCTCGTAATGGAGGATGAGCGCTTCGTGGCTCGTCCAGACGTCGGTCGCGTGGAGGCCCGCTTCCGCGACGAGGTCGATGCCGCACGCGGCCATGAACCGCAGCGCACGGTCGATCTCGGTCGCGATCTGCTCGTAGCGGCGCCCTTCGGCCGACGAGGCGACGAACTCCTGGTTCCACCGGTGGACGTGCGAGAGGTCCGCGAAACCGCCCTTCGTGAACGCGCGCAGCAGGTTCAGCGTGGCGGCCGCCTGGTGGTAGGCGGCCACGAGGCGGCCGGGGTCGGGGCGACGTGCCGAAGGGTCGAATGCCTCGTCGTTGACCATGTGTCCCCGGAACGCCTCGAGCTCGATCCCGCCGACGCGCTCGACGGGGGACGTCCGGGGCTTGGCGAACTGGCCTGCGATGCGCCCGACCTTGACCACCGGGACGCCGGCGGCGTAGGTGAGGGTCACCGCCATCTGCAGCACCACCCTGAGCTTGTCCCTGATCGCGTCGGCGCTGAACTCCCGGAACGACTCGGCGCAGTCGCCCGCCTGGAGCAGGAAGGCCTCGCCTCTCGAGACCGCGGCAAGCGCGGAGGCGAGGCGGCGGGCTTCGCTGGCGATGACCAGCGGGGGCAGCGCGGCGAGGGTGGCCTCCGCCTCCTTCAGCGCCTCGGCGTCCGGCCAGTCGGGCTGCTGCGCGGCCGGCAGCTGCCGCCAGGAGCTGGTGCACCATTCCCCGTGGGGTCCCCACGGCTGCGTCGCCGGCATCGACATAGCGTAGGTCCTTCGCAAGGGGGTGCTTGCGTGCCTACGCTGCGCGGATGCCCCGTCAGTCACGTGATCAGGGCGCGTACGCGCAGCTTGCTGGACATCCGTCGACCCGCCCCGAGCGCGTCGGCCTGCTCGGAGGTACGTTCGACCCCCCACATTGCGGGCACGTCGCCGTCGCCACCTCGTGCGTGCGGGCCCTGGACCTGGACCGGGTCCTGCTCGTGGTCGCGAACGAGCCCTGGCAGAAGGTGCCACTGCGGTCGGTCACCCCTGCCGAGGACCGCTTCGCCATGGTCGAAGCCATCGCGCCGTTGGTGCCCGCTGCGGAGCCGTCGAGGATCGAGATCGATCGCGGCGGGCCCAGCTACACGGCGGACACTGTGGACCAGCTCAGAGCCGAGGCGGCTCGACGAGGCAGAAGCCTCGACCTCTACCTCATCGTCGGATCGGACCTTGTGGACAGCCTCGACACCTGGCGGCGTGTCGAGGACCTCCGTGCTTCGGTCACCCTGGCAGTGGCCGCGCGCCCGCACAGCGTCGCCCTGCCCCCGCCTGGCTGGGAGACGGTTTTCGTGGCCGACGACGCGGTGGACGTGTCGAGCTCGGAGGTGCGCGAGCGGCTGGAACGGGGATTGCCGGTTGACGGGTTGGTGCCGGAGGAGGTGATCCGTTGCATCTGCTCGCGCGGTCTGTACGCTGTCAGCAGATGAAAGGGTCGGTCATGGGCGCAGGCGAGGTGCCGGTGCTCGCGTCGCATGTGTCCGAGGCGGGTGGGGAGGAGCCCACCCCGTCGCCGGACCGTCGCAGGATCAGCCACCATCGGCGCAAGGCCCGGCGCCTGCGGCTCCTGTACGCCCTCGGGGGCATCGCCGTGCTCGTGGCGTTCCTCCTCGCGGCCGTCGTCGTCGTGGACATGGTCCGTTGACCCTGCCCGGGGCGGCGCTCGTCGCCGCAGCGGCGGCCGACGAGAAGCTGGGCAACGACACCGTCGTGCTCGCGATGGAAGAGGCGCTCGGCGTCGTGGACGCGTTCGTCGTGACGAGCGGACGGAACGTGCGTCAGGTGCGCACCCTCGTCGAAGAGGTGGAGCATCAGGTGAAGGCTCGGGACGGGCGTTCTCCGCTCAGCGTCGAGGGGCTGCGGGACGCCGGCTGGGTGCTGATGGACTACGGGGATTTCGTCGTCCATGTGTTCTTGGAGGACGTCCGCTCGTTCTACGACCTCGAGCACCTCTGGATCGCCGCGCCGCGGGTGCGCTGGCGTGCGGAGGCGACGGGATGACGCGGCCCCACCTGCCCGCCCTCGGCCGACGCTCCACCGTCAGGGAGTCGTGGTCGTCGTCGGCGTCGTGGTTGTGAGGAGCGAGGCGTACTGCGACTCGTGCACCGCGATCGTCGTGGCGAGCGCTCCCGACTCCACCGGCACTTCGATGGGCCCACCGTCGATCTCGAAGGTCACCCCGGCACCGGGCATGATCGAGTTCACCGTGTAGACGACCTGCGCGACGCCGACGACCTCCTGAGTGCCGGAAAGTGTGAAGAAGTGTGTGTTGAAGTCGAGCGTCGCAGACTTCTTGTGGGTTGTCACGCTCGCGGACAGGAGCTGGATGCCGGCGCCGAGCGCCGTCCGGATCCCGAGCGCCTGCTCGGCCGTGGTCGGACCGGACAGGAGGGAGCGGATGATCGTCGTGAGCGTGGCGTCGCGGGGGACCACCCGGCCAGCTGGCCTGAGGTGCCCGCTGGCCGCCACGAAATAGACGTCGATCGGGACGCAGCCGCTCTTTGTGCACGGGCTGATCGTCGGCTGGGTGTGAGGGAGGCTGATGCGGGTGCCGCCTGTGGAGATGGGGCTGGCCGAGCGCTGCGTCGGGATCCCGCACGCGCTGAGCGCGAGCCCGCCCGCGACGATCACGGCGATCGTGACGGGCGCGGCGAGCACGCGGCGCGCCCGAAAGGTGCGCCTCACCGAGCGCCGTCTCCTTCTGCGAGCTCGTCGTCAGGCTCGGCAGGTTGGCCGGGGAGCTCGATCGTGAACCGCGCGCCGCCGCCCTCGGCCTCCTCCGCCCACACCTTGCCCCCGTGGAGACGGACGTGCTCGGCCACCAGGGCGAGGCCGAGCCCGGTGCCCGTGCCCGCACCACGCTGGAACGCCGCGTTCCCACGGTAGAAGCGCTCGAAGACTTTCGCCCGCTCGGTGGGCGGGAGCCCGGGGCCGCTGTCTTCGACGGAGACCCGCACCGAATGGCCCCGGATGCTGCTGCCGTTGCCCGGCGTCACGCGCACCGCCGTGGCCCCGCCCCCGTACAGCGAAGCGTTCTCGAGAAGGTTCGACATGACCCGCTCGAACCGCCGCTTGTCCACCCAGAGGTGGGTGCCGCTCACGGCCGGGTCGACCTCCACCGTCGGTGGCGGGGTGTCGATCGGCAGCGAGCGGTGGACGGCGGCGACGGCGCGCCGGACGAGCTCGGCGGGGTCGACCTCCTCGAGCGAGATCTCGGCCGAGCCGGTGTCCGAACGCGAGATCTCGAGAAGGTCGCCGACCATCCGCTGGAACCTCCGGACGTCAGCGGAGAGGAGCTCCACGGCGCGCCGTGCGGGCGGGTCGAGGGACTCCACGTGGCCCTCGAGCACCCCGAGGCTCGCGGCCAACGTGGTGAGGGGGGAACGCAGCTCGTGGCTCACGTCGGAGGTGAAGCGCGCCTCGCGCTCGATGCGCTCCTGGAGCTGGTCGACCATCCGGTTGAACGAGTTCGTGAGCGCGGCGAGGTCCGGGTCGCCTCCCGTCGAGCCGAGCCTCGTACCGAGCTCACCACCCGCGATGGCGACCGCCGCACGCGAGACGCCGGCCAGCGGCCGGAGCGAGCGGCCGCTGGCCCACCTGCCGAGCACAGCCCCGAGCGCGGTGGTCACGATGCCGGCGACGAAGAGGCCGAGCGCGAACACGCTCAAGGTGTGGGCGAGGTCCTCGACATTGAACACCTCGAAGTACGCGCCGTGGATCGACTTGATCGGGATGCCGATCGCGATCTGCGGGCTGCCGTGGAGGGTGTAGGTCTGCGAGGCCGCGGTTGAGTGGTTGATGACCATCGAGCGCAACGAGACTGGGATGTCGTCCTGTGTCAGGTCGAATGTCCGCTCGTACCATGTCCCGCGTTCTTCGAGGAGCGAGTGCGAGTTCGGTGTCGTGACCTTTGTGAGGGTCTGGACGATTGTGGCTGTCGCGGCGACGTGCTGGGCCACGGATGTGGCGTTCTCGAACGCGAGGCGGAAGTCTGCCTTGTCGCTGTCACTGACGAGGACGTGGCGAGTCGTGAAGTAGCTCAGCGCGCCCATGCTCGCCGACAGCACGAGCGCGCCGAGGGCGAACATCACCGTGACCCGTGCCCTCAGTCCGAGGCGGGTCCACAGAGGGGCGGAACGCGCCTTGCGGCGGGGCTCAGGGCACAAGCTTGTAGCCCATGCCCCGGACGGTGAGGATGTGGCGGGGGAAGGCAGGGTCGGGCTCGACCTTCGTCCGGAGCCGGCGGATGTGGACGTCGACGAGGCGCCCGTCACCGAAGTAGTCGTAGCCCCAGACCCGGTCGAGCAGCTGCTCGCGGCTGAGCACCTTGTTCGGGCTGGACGCGAGCTCGCACAGCAGCCGGAACTCGGTCTTCGTGCAGTGGACCTCGGTGCCGTCCTTGTGCCGCAGCGCCCCTTCTTCGGGGACGAGCTCGAGGTCGCCGAACGCGAGCACGGTCGGCTCGTCGTCGGCGGGCCGCACCCGCCGGAGCAGCGCGCGGATCCGCGCGCCCAGCTCCTTGGTCACGAACGGCTTGGTCACGTAGTCGTCTGCCCCCGCCTCGAGCCCCGCCACCACGTCGTGGGTGTCGGACCGGGCGGTGACGATGATGATCGGCACCGCGCTCTGGCGCCGCAGCGCCCGGCAGCACTCGAAGCCGTCCATGCCTGGGAGCATGAGGTCGATGAGCGCCACGTCGGCGGGATGGCCGGAGAAATGCTCCAGCCCCTCTTCGCCGTTGGCCGCCTCGTCGACCTCGTAGCCCTCGCCCTCGAGAGCGAGGCGCATGGAGGACCGGATGCGCTCGTCGTCCTCGACGACCAGGATGCGGCTTGCCATGGCGTCTAGGTTACGACTTGTCTCCGGGGTCATGGGCCCGCTCGCGGGGTGGTCGGCGATACCGTGGTGGCGTGGAGGCGGGAGACCGGGGGGCGAAGGACGCACTTCGTCCCGCCTGCACGGGCGGACGGGAGCCGACGCCCGCGAGCGTCGCCGCCCGCTGGCAGCTGGGGGAATTCGGCGGCTGGCTGCTCAGCCGGTCCGACGCGACGCGTCGCGCCTACCTCGGCGACCTGGAGGCCTTCTGCGAGTGGGCCGGTCGTGCCGGATGCACCGGGCCGACGGACGTCGATCGGGTGCTCCTGCGGCGGTACCTCGCCTACCTGTCGACCCGTGGGTACGCTCGGACGAGCGTCGCCCGGAAGGCTGCGGCCCTTCGCGCTTACTTCGGCTGGGGTCGCCATCGTGGGCTTGTCCACGAGGATCCGTCACGGCGGCTGGGGTCTCCGTCGGGCGGCGGCCGGCTGCCCAACGTCCTCTCGCCACGTGAGCTCGAGATCCTGCTGGAGGGGCACGGCGCCGCGGGCGCCCGGCAGCCAACGGGGGGCGGTGGTCGCGCTGCGCAGCGGGCGGGCCTCGCCGCCGCGTACGCCCTGCGCGACGATGCGGTGCTCGAGCTGCTGTACGCAGCAGGGATCCGGGTATCCGAGCTGTGCGGGCTCGACCGGGCCGGGGTGGACCTCGTCGCCCGCACGGTGACGGTGATGGGCAAGGGCGCCAAGGAGCGCCGTCTCCCGGTGCACGCCCGGTGCGCGGACACGCTCTCGAGGTGGCTCGAAGAGGGCCGCACGGTCGTGGCAGGACCGGACAGCCCTTCGGATGCCGTCTTCTTGAACCGACGCGCCCAGCGGCTCGGGCCACGAGACGTCCGCCGCATCGTCGACCGCCGTTCACCCGTGCCGACGCACCCGCACGCGTTGCGCCACTCGATGGCGACCCACCTCCTCGACGGAGGCGCCGATCTCCGCGTCGTCCAGGAGCTGCTCGGCCATGCGAGCCTGCGGACGACTCAGATCTACACCCACGTGAGCCGGGAGCGAATGGTCGAGGTCTTCGAGCGGGCCCATCCGCGGGCCTGACCTCGACCCGCCGGCGCGTCCGCGAGCGCCGGGCGGCTGCAGTCGCCGGCGCCTCGGGCAACGGGGCGGCCCGACCGGCGCCTCGGGTCACACGGTCGCCGGCGCCTCGGGCAACGGGGCGGCCCGACCGGCGCCTCGGGCAACGGGGCGGCCCGACCGGCGCCTCGGGTCACACGGTCGCCGGCGCCTCGGGTCACACGGTCGCCGGCGCCTCGGGTCACACGGTCGCCGGCGCCTCGGGCCACGGGGTGGCCCGGCCGGCGCGCCAGCGGGTATCCTGCTCGTTGCCCGCCGCTCCGGCGGGCTCCGTACGAGCAACTGATCCTGCACCCGAGCGCGTTCCACGGTCGCCCCGAAGGGGTGCTGCGCACGGGGAAGTGCAACCGACTGGAGGAAGACCTGCATGGCCGTCGTCACGATGCGGCAGCTGCTGGACGCCGGAGTCCACTTCGGCCATCAGACGCGTCGCTGGAACCCCAAGATGCGCCGCTACATCCTCGGCGAGCGCAATGGCATCTACCTCGTCGACCTCCACAAGTCGCTCGTAGGGATCGAGGTCGCGTACGGCTTCGTACGCGATCTCGTGGCCGGCGGCGGCCACATCCTGTTCGTCGGGACCAAGAAGCAGGCGCAGGGTCCGATCGCCGACTTCGCGACGGCCTGCGGGATGCCCTACGTGAACCAGCGCTGGCTCGGCGGGATGCTGACCAACTTCGCCACGGTCTCGTCCCGCGTGAAGCGGATGCAGGACCTGCGCACGATGCAGGCGGCCGGTGACTTCGACGGGATGCCCAAGAGGGAGGCGCTCCGCCACGTGCGCGAGCTGGAGAAGCTCACGAGGAACCTTGGCGGCATCAGCGGCCTCGACCGACTGCCGGACGCCATCTTCGTGGTGGACACGAAGAAGGAGCACATCGCCGTCACGGAGGCCAACAAGCTGCGGCTCCCGGTGGTGGCGGTCGTCGACACCAACTGCGACCCGGACGTCATCGACTACGTGATCCCGGGGAACGACGATGCCATCCGGTCGGCGTCGCTCATGTGCCGCGTCGTCGCCGACGCCGTCGCAGAGGGACGGTGGATGGCGTCGCGCCGGCCCGCGCCGACGCGCCCAGAGGCCAGCGGAGGCGCTCCCTCGGCACCGGCGCCGCCGCGCCCGCGCCCGCGGGCGAACGTCGACGCCTCGCATCCCGCCCCGCCCCGCGAGACACCAGTCGAGCCCGCGTACGCATCTGCGCAGGCTGACCCGGCGCCGCCGCCCGGGTCCACCGAGCCGTCCACCGAGCCGTCCACCGAGCCGGTGACCGCACCCGAGCGCGCCGGAGCCGCGGCCACAGGCGCCACCCAGGCCGAGCGCGCCGGAGCCGCGGCCACAGGCGCCACCCAGGCCGAGCGCGCCGGAGCCGCGGCCACCGAGCCGGTGACCGCACCCGAGCGCGCCGGAGCCGCGGCCACCGAGCCGGTGACCGCACCCGAGCGCGCCGGAGCCGATCACACCTCGATCACCACGGAGGCCTGAGAAGTGTCCGAGTTCAGTGCCAAGGACGTCCAAACGCTCCGGCGGCTCGCCGGCGTGGGCATGCTGGACGCCAAGCGTGCTCTCGAAGAGACCGGTGGCGTCGCCGAGGACGCCATACAGTGGCTCCGTGTGAAGGGGCTGGCGAAGGCCGGCGCCGGCGGCGAGCGCGACGCGTCGCAAGGCGCGGTCGCCGCGGTCCGTCAGGGGTCGAGCGCCGCCATCGTGGAGCTCAGGTGCGAGACGGACTTCGTGGCGAAGTCGCCCGAGTTCGTCTCGCTGGTCGACGATCTGGCCGCGTTCGTCGCGGCGAAGGGGGAGGAGTCCGTCGCCGAGCGTCAGGGCGAGATCGACCAGCTCCGCACGTCGCTCCAGGAGAACATCTCGGTCGGCCGGGTCGTGCGCCTCGAGAGCGGTGAGGGGCAGGTCCTGGACACCTACGTCCACCAGCAGTCCGGCCGCGGGGTGAACGCGGTCATCGTGCTCCTCGAGGGGGGCGCCCAGGAGCTCGCGCACGAGGTCGCCGTGCACGTCGCCTTCGCGCGGCCCTCGTACCTGCGCAGGGAGGACGTCCCCGAGGCCGAGGTCGCGGCGGAGCGGGCGACGGTCGAGCAGATCTCCCGTCACGAGGGGAAGCCCGAAGCCTCCTTGCCGAAGGTGGTGGAGGGCCGGATGAGCGGGTGGTTCAAAGAGCGCGTGCTCCTCGAGCAGCCCTACGTCCGCGACGAGAAGAGGTCGATCTCCGACCTTCTCGGCCCGGCGTCCGTGGTGCAGTTCGCGCAGGTGGTGGTCGGCTCCTGAGCGCGCCGGCCGCGTCCTCGAGGATCGGGGGCCCCGCCCGTCATGGGTGAACCCAGACGTCTCGTCCTCAAGATGTCGGGCGAGGCCCTTGCATCGTCCGCGTCGGACGAGACCATCGACGCGTCGGTCGTCGAGAGGATCGCCGGCGAGATCGCCGAGGCGCTCGGCGAGCTCCATCTCCAGCTTGCCGTCATGGTCGGCGGCGGCAACATCTGGCGCGGGACGACGGGCGCGGGAGCGGGGATGGAGCGGGCCACCTCGGACGCGATGGGCATGCTCGGCACGGTGATCAACGCGCTCGCGCTCCAGGACGCCCTCGAGCACCGCGACCAGCCGACGCGGGTGCTGACCGCCGTGCACATGGCCGAAGTGGCCGAGCCGTACATCCGACGCCGCGCGATCCGGCATCTCGAGAAGGGACGTGTCGTCATCTTCGCCGCAGGCATGGGCAATCCGTACTTCACGACCGACACCTCCGCCGCGCTGCGCGCGGCGGAGATGGAGGCGGAGCTGCTCCTCAAGGGGACTCACGGCGGGGTGGACGGCGTGTACAGCGCGGACCCGCGGACCGAGCCATCCGCGACGCGCTACGAAGAGGTCTCCTTCATGGAGGTCATCGCCAAGGACCTCCGTGTCATGGACCTGACCGCGATCACGTTCTGCAAGGACAACGACCTGCCCGTCCTGGTCTTCGACCTCATGGAACCGGGCAATCTCCGGCGGGTGCTCGGCGGCGAGCGGATCGGTACGCTTGTCCGATGATGGGCGACGACCTTGTCGAAGTGGTCGTGGAGGAAGCCCGCGACAAGATGGCAAAGGCCGTCGACCACGTTCGCAACGAGTTCTCCGCCGTCCGGACCGGCCGGGCGTCCCCGGCCCTGGTCGAGCACCTTGCCGTCGACTACTACGGGACGCCGACGCCGCTCCGGCAGATCGCGGGCTTCACCGTGCCAGACCCGATGCTGCTCGTGGTCTCTCCCTACGACAAGGGCTCCTTGACCGCGATCGAACGAGCGATCCAGGGGTCGGACCTCGGCATCAACCCGTCGAACGACGGCACCGTGATCCGCCTCGCCTTTCCACCCCTCACCGAGGAGCGGCGCAAGGAGCTCGTGAAGGTGGTCCGCCACAAGGCTGAGGAAGGACGGGTCGCGATCCGCAACCTCCGACGGGCGACGCGCCACGAGCTGGAGGCGCTCGAGAGGGACGGGTCCATCTCGTCCGACGAGCTGGACAGGGTGGAGAGGGAGGTCGAGAAGGTGACGCACCAGCAGGTGGCGGCGGTCGACCAGCTGGTGGCTCACAAGGAGAAGGAGCTGCTCGAGGTCTGAGCGGCCTGCAGCCGGGGCGTCGCGCCCCGCGAAGACGACGAGAGGCGGGGCATGCCCCGGAGCGGGGGGATGTGGTGACAACGGACGTCATGACAAGCAGCACAACCCACGAGGACCCGCACGAGCTCGACGGCGCTCGGCTGGCCCCTCGCACCGAGCAGGTGCGGATCGTCGGGGCGGAGCGCGCCGGGGGGGCCGTCCAGGAGGCCGCCCTGGGGGCCGACGCACAGGCGCAGGAGGGTGCCGGGACGGAGCCCGGCCATGACGGCGCGGCGGACGAGGAATCGGGCCCGCAGGACGCTGCGGCGCCTGCGGAACCGCTGCTCCTGCACTGGACGGACGCTCCGACCGGAGAGATCCCCGCCGTCCTCTCCCGCGGCGAAGAGCCCGAGGGCGGCGACCCCTGGGCGTCGTTGCCCGAGCCGACCTGGCGCGAGGAGCGGCGCGACTGGGAGGAGGCGGAGCCGCTGGCCCCGTCGCTGTTGGCGGGCCACGACGCCGTGCCGAGCCTTCTCGCCGAGGCGGGCGAGGAGGAGCGCCAGCCTTGGAGCTTCGACCTGGGCGGCGCTGCCACCGGCGGCACGCCGGGCGAGGGCCGCGGCGGCTCCGCCGGCGAGCTCGACGACCTGGCGACCGACGAGCTCTTCGTCACCCCGGCCCCGGCCCACTCGGAACGGGGTCGGAATGCCGGGACAGCCGCCGCCGCCGGGGCACCCGGGAGCACCGCCGCCGGGGCACCCGGGAGCACCGCCGCCGGGGCAGGAGCCGAAGACGCCGACGGCATCGCCGGCGAGCCGGCGACGCCGCTCGAGCTTCAGGGTCCCGACGGTCCAAGAGGCCCCCTCGAGCACGTCGTGGACCTGGAGGATCGAGACGAGGCGGCCGCAGAGGTCGAGGGAGGGGCGGGCGACGTCGGCCCCTCCCTCGCGCGCACGCCCCGCGAGCGCGGGCGCGCCCGGGCCGCACCCACGTGGCTGCGCGCTCGCCGGCGGGGGGAGCACGCCGACGCCGCCGCCGTCGCGGCCGACGCGGCCGCCGCCGCCGTCGGCGCGGCAGGTGCGCCCGTGGCCGCGTCCCGCCCGGCACGCGCGGGCGCGCGCCGCCCGGGACCGGGCACCCGGCCGCCCGGAGTGCCTCGGCGCGGCGAGGACCCCCTCTCCCAGCGTGCCGGGCGCAACATCCCCGCCGCCATCGCGAGCGGCCTCGTGATCGGCGGCGCCGCGCTGATCGCCTTCCACTTCGGGACCGTGCCGTCGATGGTCGTCGTCACGGTGGTCCTCGTGGCCGCGGCGGTCGAGGCGTACGCGGCGTTCCGCCGCACGTACCGCCCGGCGACGTTGCTCGGGCTCGTCGCGGTCGCCGGGGTCATCGTCGGCAGCTACGACGAGCCATTCGCCGCGCTGCCGGTCGTCGCCGTCCTGCTGTTCGCCGCGACGATCCTGTGGCACCTCGTCGGCGTGGACCGCCGCGCCGAGCCGGTGCGGAGCACCGCGGCCACCCTCCTCGTGTTCTCCTGGGTCGGGATCTTCGGCTCGTTCGCAGCGCTTTTGCTCGCGCCCTCGCTGTTCCCGAACCGCACGGGCATCGCGTACCTGCTCGGTGCGCTGATCGCCGTTGTCGCCTACGACGTCGGTGCGCTCGTCGCCGGTGCGTGGGTGGGTCGCCACCCCCTGAGCGCCGTGAGCCCGGGCAAGACGTGGGAAGGCGTGCTCGGCGGTGCGGCCGGCGCGATCGTCTTCGCCGTCGTGGTCGTCCGTCTCGTGCATCCCTGGACGCTCGGGGAAGCGGCGGTGCTGGGGGTCGTGGTCGCGGTCGTGAGCCCGATCGGCGACCTCTGCGAGTCGCTCGTGAAGCGCGAGCTCGGCCTGAAGGACATGGGGCGGGTCCTCCCGGGGCACGGGGGCCTGCTCGACCGGGTCGACGGGCTGCTCTTCGTGCTCCCGGCCACCTACTACCTGGTCCGCGCCTTCGGCCACGGCTGACCGCGGCCGGCGCGGCGACCCGGGAGGCGTGTCCGGTGGCATGCTTTCTGGCCGATGCAGACCGTGAGCCTGGTGGGATCGACGGGGTCCATCGGGACCCAGGCCGTCGACGTGGTCGAGGCCGCCCCTGACCGCTACCGGGTCGTCGCGATCGCCGCACGCGGCTCGGTGGAGGTCCTCGCCGACCAGGCGCGCCGGCTCCGCCCGGAGCTCGTCGCGGTCGGCGACGCCGATGCCGCGCGACGGCTCGAGCCACTGCTTCCGGCGCGCACGGAGCTCCTCTGCGGCCCCGAGGGGCTCGTGGCCGCAGCAGAGGCGGCCGACGTCGTGCTGAACGCGGTCGTGGGGTTCGCCGGCCTGCCGGTCACCCTCGCGGCGCTCCGCGCCGGGCGTCGCCTCGCGCTGGCGAACAAGGAGTCCCTCATCGCCGGGGCTCCGGTCGTCCAGCCCGCCCGGCGCACGCACGGCGCCCAGATCGTCCCCGTGGACTCCGAGCACTGCGCGATCCACCAGTGCCTCTCCGTCGTCGAGGTGCGCCAGCCCCGCGCGGACGGGAGGGGCTGGGTGGGGCCCGGAGACCCGGTTGACCCGGTTCCCGCGCGCGCCGGCGGGACGGAGGGCGTGGACCCGGCCGGAGGCGCCGAGGCCGACGGCAGGGCTGCCGGCCCCGCCCCGTACCCGTCGGTGGCGCGACTTTGGGTCACGGCTTCGGGCGGCCCGTTCCGCGGCCGCACGCGCGCCGAGCTCGAGTCCGTCGGCGTCGCCGACGCGCTCAGCCATCCGACCTGGACCATGGGCCCCAAGATCACGATCGACTCGTCGACGCTCATGAACAAGGGCCTCGAGGTGATCGAGGCGCACGAGCTCTTTGGCCTCCCCTACGACCGGATCGACGTCGTCGTCCACCCCCAGTCGGTGGTCCACTCGATGGTCGAGCTGGTCGACGGCTCGACCATCGCGCAGCTGTCGCTGCCCGACATGCGGCTCCCGATCGGCTACGCGCTGGGGTGGCCGGAGCGGCTCGACCACGCGTTTGGCGCGATCGACTGGAACGTGCCCCTGTCCCTGGAATTCGAGCAGCCGGACCGGGCGGCTTTCCCCTGCCTCGACCTCGCCTACGCGGCAGGGCGGGCGGCCGGGCCTGCGCCCGCCTGGCTGAACGCCGCCAACGAGGTGGCGGTCGCCGCTTTCCTCGACGGTCGGCTCGACTGGCTCGGCATCGCTGACGTCGACGCCGCGGTGCTCGACCGCTGCGACGGCGAGCCGCTGCTCTCCGTCGGCGACGTGCTGGAGGCCGACCGCCGAGCCCGTGCGCTCGCGGCGGACGCCGTGGAACGCCGACTGGCGGCCGTGTGAGCAGGGCGCCCGGCTTTCCGGGACCGACAGAGGAGCCCGCCGGCATGCCCGGCTCCGGGGCGTCTCCCGGCTCCGGCCCCGGGGCGTCTCCCGGCTCCGGTGCGTCTCCCGGCTCCGGCTCCGGTGCGTCTCCCGGCTCCGGTGCGTCTCCCGGCTCCGGCCCCGGGGCGTCTCCCGGCCCGTCCCCGAACGGCGGGACGCGCCGGGCGATCCTGCGCCTGACGGTGGCCGTCGCGCTGATCGTCGCGGCGCTCCTCGCGGCGGGGCTCGGGCCCCTCCTCATCTTCGTCGTCGCCCTCGTCGCCGTCGTCGCCCTCCACGAGCTGGGTCACTACCTGACGGCGAAGTGGAGCCACATGAAGGTGACCGAGTTCTTCATCGGGTTCGGGCCGCGGCTGTGGTCGGTGCGGAGGGGCGAGACCGACTACGGCGTGAAGCCGATCCTCGTGGGGGCCTACGTGAAGATCCCCGGGATGACCAACCTCGAGCAGCTGGACCCCGCCGACGAGGCCCGCACCTATCGCCAGCAGCCCTTCCGCCGCCGGGTCCTCGTCGCGAGCGCCGGGTCGATCATGCACTACGTGATCGCGCTGGTCCTCGGGATCGTGCTCGCCATCGCGATCGGCATCCCGACTGGCACACAGGTCACGGTCAGCGGGTTCACGCGCTGGGCGGGGCACCGCGAGACCGCGGCGCAGCTCGCCGGGATGAAGGCCGGCGACACGGTCCTATCCGTGGACGGCGAGAGCGTGACCACGACCACACAGCTGTCGCAGGCCATCAAGGCGTCGAAGGGGCATGCGGTCCGTCTCGTCGTCGAGCGCGGCGGGCGCCGTTCCAGGCTCACCGTGCAACCGGAGGCGGGCCACACGATCACGTCCGGCAGGACAGCGGGCAAGGAGGTGCTGGGCACGGGGGCAGGCAAGGCGGCGGGGACGAGCCAGTGGCTGATCGGCGTCGAGGTCGGCGTCGCGCCGGCCTTCACCACTCAGAACCCGTACCAGGCGCTCGCCTGGGCGGGGAGGGACGTGGGCGACATCACGCGGCTCACCGTGGTCGGGCTCGGCACCGTGTTCTCGCCCGGTGGCCTCAGCTCGCTGTTCCACCAGGTGGCGAGCACCAAGGCGGCGGAAAAGGCCTCGGCCAACCCGGCCCGGTCGAACCGGATCCTCTCGCTCGTCGGGGTCGGCCGGCTGGCGACCCAGGCGGAGGCGAAAGGGGCGTACTACTTCCTCTCCATCCTCATCGCGCTCAACATCGGGCTCGGCCTCTTGAACATGCTCCCGATGCTGCCGCTCGACGGCGGCCACGTCGCGATCGCCGTCTACGAGCGGATCCGGACCCGCAGGGGGAAGCCGTACTACCGGGCGGACGTCTCCAAGCTCCTGCCCGTCGCGTACGCGTTCATGGCCCTTCTGCTGGTGGTCGTGGGGTCTGCGCTGTTCCTCGACATCGCCCACCCCCTCGCGAACCCCTTCGGCTGACCCGACCGAACGCTGGTCCGGCCCGCGCCTCCAGCCGAGAGCGTTCGCCGGCGGGCGAGGGTATGGAGCTGACGCACCTCCGGGCGGGCGGGCGCGGCAGAATGGTGGGCCATGGAGCTCTCGTCCGACCTGCTCGCGCCGCGCCGCAAGACTCGCCAGATCCATGTCGGCGACGTCGCGATCGGCGGCGGCGCGCCCATCTCGGTGCAGTCGATGACCACGACGAAGACCGCGGACGTCGACGGCACGCTGGCGCAGATCTACGCGCTCGCGGCTGGCGGTGCGGACATCGTCCGCTGCACGTGCAACGACGAGGCCGCGGCCGAAGGGCTCGCGCGCATCGTGCCCCGCTCGCCGGTGCCGATCGTGGCGGACATCCACTTCCACTACGAGATGGCGCTGGCCGCGCTCGAAGCGGGTGTCCACGGACTGCGGCTGAACCCTGGGAACCTGCGCAAGGAGTCCGAGATCAAGCTCGTCGCGTCGGAGGCAAAGGACCGCGGGGTTCCGATCCGCATCGGGGTGAACGCGGGGTCTCTCCACCCTGACCTCTACAAGAGGCACAACGGCGTCACCCCAGAGGCTCTCGTCGAGTCGGCGAAGATGGAGCTCGCCTACTTCGACGAGGTCGGTTTCTCCGACGTCAAGATCTCCGTCAAGGCGTCGTCCGTCGCGTTGATGATCGCGGCCTACCGGTTGGCGTCGGAGACCTTCGACCATCCGCTGCACCTGGGGGTGACCGAAGCGGGACCACCCCCCGCCGGGCTCGTGAAGGGCACCGCGGGGATCGCGACGTTGCTCGCCGAGGGCATCGGCGACACGATCCGGTACTCCCTCACCGCCGAGCCTGTGGAAGAGGCACGTGCGGGGCGCCAGCTCCTCGAGTCGCTGGGGCTGCGGGAGCGAAAGGGGCTCGACCTGATCGCGTGCCCGTCGTGCGGCCGCGCCCAGGTCGACGTCATCGCGGTGGCGAAGGAGGCGCAGGCGGCGCTCGAGGACCGGAACCTGCCGATCCAGGTCGCGGTGATGGGCTGCGTCGTGAACGGGCCCGGAGAAGCGCGCAGCGCCGACCTCGGCATCGCGGCGGGCAAGCAGAAGGGGCATCTCTTCATCCAGGGCAAGATCGTGCGCGTCGTGCCTGAGTCCGAGATGGTCGCCGCGCTCGTCACCGAGGCGGAGCGGCTGGTGGCCGAGGGTGTCGAGGCCCGGCTCGCCGCGGCTGACGCCGGCGCGGAGGCGGAGGCCGAGGCGGACCGAAGGGCGCTCATCGACGAGAAGGGGACGGACCCGAACGCCTCCGAGGTGCGCGTGGCCCGCATCCGCCGGCGCGTGAGCGGAGCCGAGCCGGCCGACGGCCCCCCTGGCGTGGAGGGGGCATAGGACCTCGGCGCCGGCCGCCCTGCCCGACCCACGCGCCCACCCGACCGCACGCGCCCGCCCTGCCCGCCCGCCTGCGCCCGCCCGTCTACGCTCGCCCCCCATGGCCGACGCCGACGTGACCACGGAGGGTGCCGGGCGGGAGGCCCGCCCGGTGGCCGCTGGTGCGCTGACGTCGCGCGCCGAGGACTTCCCCCGCTGGTACCAGGAGGTCGTCGCGCGTGCTGAGCTGGCCGACAACGGCCCGGTGCGGGGCACCATGGTCATCAGGCCGTGGGGCTACGAGATCTGGGAACGCCTGCAGGCGGCCGTAGACGAGAGGATCAAGGCGGCAGGCGCCCACAACGCCTACTTCCCGCTCTTCATCCCCGAGGCCTTCATGCGGCTCGAAGCCGAGCACGTGGAGGGCTTCGACCCCGAGCTGTGGATCGTGACCCATGGCGGCGGCCGTCAGCTCGAGGAGCCCGTCGTCGTGCGACCGACGAGCGAGACGATGGTCAACCACTTCTTCGCGAAGTGGGTCCAGAGCTACCGGGACCTCCCCTTGATCGTCAACCAATGGTGCAATGTCGTGCGCTGGGAGCTGCGGCCGCGCCTGTTCCTCCGGACGACGGAGTTCCTCTGGCAGGAGGGCCATACCGCGCACGTCGACGAGGCCGACGCGCGCGCCTTCGCGTTGCGCATCCTCACCGACGTCTATCGGGATGCGATGGAAGAGGTCGCCGCGGTCCCGGTGCTCGTGGGCCACAAGACCGCACGAGAGCGCTTCGCAGGGGCGGTTCGGACCTGGACGTGCGAGGCGATGATGGGCGACGGGAAGGCGCTGCAGATGGGCACGAGCCATGAGCTCGGCGACAACTTCTCGAAGCCCTTCGGCATCCAGTACTCGGACGCGACCGGGTCGCTGCGCTACGTGTGGCAGACTTCCTGGGGCGCGTCGACCCGCCTGATCGGCGCGTTGATCATGGCGCACGGCGACGACTTCGGGCTCCGCCTCCCGCCGGCGCTGGCGCCTTCGGAGGTGGTCGTCCTGTGCGTGCGCGAGGACGACCAGGTCCACCGGGTCGCGTCGCAGCTCGCGGAAGAGCTGCGTCGTGCGGGCCGGCGCGTCCACCTCGACGACCGGACGGACACGGGCTTCGGGCGCCGGAGCGTCGACTGGGAGCTGAAAGGGGTGCCCGTGCGGGTGGAGGTCGGCCCGCGGGATCTCGCACGAGGCGACGTGATCATCGCCACGCGCCACACCCGGACCAAGGAGCCCGTGGCCCTCGGTGCCGTCGCCGGGGCGGTGGACCGGATCTGCCGCCGGGCCGCCGCCGAGCTGCGGGCCGAGGCGCTCGCCTTTCAAGAGGGGCGCACCGCGTCGGTGGCTTCGCTCGCCGAGGTGGCCGAGGCGGGTGCCACCGGCTTCGCCCGGATCCCGTGGCGGGCGATCGGGGAGCAGGGAGAGCTCGAGCTCGCGGCCGGGGCGCTGTCGGTCCGCTGCCTCCAGCGCGGCGACGGGGGGCTCGCGGCTCCCGGTGAGCCCGACGACGCCCTCGTGGCGGTGGTGGGCCGGTCGTACTGAGGGTGGGAGGCGGCGCGCGACGCCGGGCAGGCGAACTCGCGAGGTTGGTATACTCGCTGCGCTGTCCGGTCTCATTGCAGGACCTGTCGAAAGCGTGGGCCGCCGCCCACGCTTTCGTGGTTGTTGGGTGCGGGTAGGGCCTGCCGGTTCCCGCAGGTCCGGCCGAGGGAGGAGCCAGCGCAGGGCGAGGGCCGAGTGACGAAGGGAGGTGCCGGCGGATGGCTGGAGCAGTCGCGGAAACGCTGTACGGCGAGCTGACGCCGGTCGTCGACGCACTTGGGCTGGAACTGGTCGACGTCGAGCTGTCGGGCGCAACCGTCCGGGTCACCGTCGACCGCGACGGCGGCGTGGACCTCGACGCGCTCGCCGACGCGAACCGCGCGGTGTCCCTTGCGCTGGACCGGCTGGACCCGATCTCCGGCCGCTACACCCTCGAGGTGTCGAGCCCGGGCCTGGAGCGCCGGCTCCGGAGGCCGGAGCACTTCGCACACGCAGTCGGAGAGCTGGTGTCGGTACGGCTGCTGCCCGGCACGAGCGACGTTCGCCGCCTCCAAGGAAGGCTCGTGGACGCGGACGAGCGCGGCGTGCGGGTCGAGGGCCCCGAGGTGCCCGGCGGCTCCGCGCGCCTCGACTACGACACGATCGAACGGGCACGCACGGTGTTCGAGTGGGGCGCGAAGCCGGCGCCCACCCCCAGCCGGGCCAAGGCGCCCAGAGGCAGAGAGAGGGCCACCACGTCATGAGCAAGACCAACTTCGAATTCCTCGACGCGTTGGGCCAGATCGCGCGCGACAAGGGGATCTCCGTCGAGACGCTGCTCGACGCGCTGGCCAACGCGCTCGTCGCAGCGTACAAACGGCGCCCCAACGCGGCGGAAGAGGCCGTCGTCACCATCGACCCGGAGTCCGGGGAGATCCGCGTCTACGGCCAGGAGCTCGACGAGGAGGGCAACGTCGTCAACGAGTGGGACGACACCCCGGACGACTTCGGCCGCATCGCGGCGCAGACCGCCAAGCAGGTCATCCTCCAGCGCATCCGCGAGGTCGAGCGGGACATGAAGTACGAGGAGTACGCGGGGCGTGAGGGTGACATCGTGACCGGCATCGTCCAGCAGACCGACAACCGGTACACGCTGCTCGATCTGGGCAAGGTGGAGGCGCTGCTGCCCCAGGCCGAGCAGGTCTCCTTCGAGCGGTACGAGCACGGCACCCGCCTGAAGGCCTACATCGTCGAGGTCCGCAAGACCACGAAGGGGCCCCAGATCGTGGTGAGCAGGACGCACCCGGGGCTCATCAAGCGGCTCTTCGAGCTCGAGGTGCCCGAGATCTCCTCGGGCGTCGTCGAGATCAAGGCGGCCGCCCGCGAACCGGGCCACCGCACGAAGATCGCAGTGTGGTCCAACGACCCGAACGTCGACCCGGTCGGCGCCTGCGTCGGCGCACGCGGCTCACGGGTGCGCATGGTGACCAACGAGCTGCGCGGCGAGCGCGTCGACGTGGTGCCGTTCTCGGACGACCCGGTCGAGTTCATCCAGAACGCGCTCGCGCCCGCTCGCGTCCGGGAGGTCCGCCTCGACGAGGAGACGGGCACCGCGACGGTGATCGTGAGCGACTACCAGCTCTCCCTGGCGATCGGCAAGGAAGGGCAGAACGCCCGCTTGGCGGCGCGGCTCACGGGCTGGCGGATCGACATCAAGAGCGAGACCCAGCTCCAAGAAGAGGAGTCGGGGTACGCCGGGCAGGAATGGGCCGAGGGCGAGTGGGTCGAGAACGAACGCGGCGAGATGGTCTGGCGGCCCGCCGAGGGCGGCGAGGCGATCTCGGCGGCAGAGTGGAGCCACGCCGTCGAGACCGAAGGCGCGGACGCGACGCCCGCCGAGCAGCGCGACGTGGAGCCTGGCGGGGCCGGGGCCGGGGACGGGGCCGTCGAAGGGGAGGAGGTCGGCGCCGCCTTGGGGGAGCCGCCGGCCGGGACACCGGCGGCGCAAGAGGAGGCGGGCGGATAGCTGGCGAACGGACGTGCGTCGGCTGCCGCCGGCGCGCCCCTCGGGCGGAGCTGGTCCGAGTGGTGCGGGCGCCCGACGGCTCGCTCGCCACGGGTCGCGCCCTTCCCGGCCGCGGCGCCTGGCTGTGCCGGGGATCGGCGGCATGCCTCGAGCGCGCGGCGAGGCGCGGGGCTTTCGAGCGGGCGCTGCGCGCCAGGCTGGCCCCCTCGGCAGTCGACGGACTGGTCCGGCTGATGACCGGAGCCGGCGATGTGCGAGGATGGATGGACACTGCTGCGCCCGACGGGGTGCGGGAGACGGCTGAGGACACTGAGGAACGTTGCCCAAGAAGATCCGCGTCTACGAACTTGCCCGAGAGCTGGGCCTGACGAACAAAGAAGCCCTGGACCTCGCCTTGGCGCTGGGGATCGGGGTGAAGAGCCACTCGTCCTCCATCGAGGAGGCCCAGGCGGACCGCGTCCGGAGGAAGGCCGACGCGCAAGGGCTGCGCCGCCCGGTCCAGCCCGAGGAGCCGCCAGCTCCTGCCGTGGCGAAGACGGCTCCTCCGAGGCGCCCGGCCCCAGGGGACGCCCCGGCGCACGAGGTCGAGCCGGAGCGGCCCCGGCTGGTGAGCAGTCGAGGGACCGGCGCACCGGCTCGGCTCGCGACCACCGGCGTTCCCCGTCCAGCGGAGCATCAGGTGGCGCCCACGCCGCCCGCACGTCCCGCGCCCGCCTCGACGGCCCCGGCTGCGGCGGCTCCCGCCGCGGGTCCGCCCGTGGGTGCCCGCCCCCTGCCACCTCGACCGCCGGCGCCGGCCGGACCGTCCGCGCCTCGACCGCTGGCTTCCGCCGGACCGTCCGCGCCTCGACCGCTGGCTTCCGCCGGACCGTCCGCGCCCGCCTCGACGGCCCCGGCCGGACCGTCCGCGCCCGCCTCGACGGCCCCGGCTGCGACGACTCCCGCCGCGGGTCCGCCCGCGGGTGCCCGCCCCCTGCCACCTCGCCCGCCGGCGTCCGCCGGACCGTCCGCGCCTCGCCCGCCGGCGTCCGCCGGACCGTCCGCGCCTCGCCCGCCGGTGTCCGCCGGACCGTCCGCGCCTCGCCCGCCGTCGTCCGCCGGACCGTCCGCGCCTCGCCCGCCGTCGTCGTCGATCGGCCAGCGCCCCGCGCGCCCACCCCTGAGCCCGTCGGGCAAGCCGGTGCCGCCGCCGCCGGGCAGGCCGCCGCTCGGGCCGAGCGGCCGTCCCATCCCGCCTCCGCCCGGAATGGGCGGACGCAGACCGTCACCCCCCGCCGGTGGCCGCCCCGCCTACCCGCCGCGTACCGGCGGGCGACCCGCCGGACCTGGGGGCGGTGGGCGCCCGAGCGGCGGTGGCGGCTTCCCTTCACGCGGCGGCGGCTTCGGGCGGTCCACCGCTCCCAGCGGCCCTCCCGCAGCCGCGCGCGGCGGCCCCGCCGGACGGCGCCCGCCCCAGCGGAGGGTCCGACGGCGTCGGCGCAACCTCGAAGAGCTCGAGCCGACGCAGCTCACCATGTACACCCCGTCGACCGCGCCGGTCCCTGAGGGCGAGATCATCGTGGAGCGCGGGTCGACCGCACGCGACCTCGGCCCCAAGCTGAACCGCTCCGCGGGGGACGTCGTGCGCTTCCTCCTGCTCCAGGGCGAGATGGTGACCGCGACGCAATCGCTCAGCGACGACATGATCGAGCTGTTCGCAGCCGAGCTCGGCGCTCACGTGCGGCTCGTCGACCCGGGTGAAGAGCGTGAAGCCGAGCTGCTTGCCAAGTACTTCGAGGACGAGGACCTCGAGGAGGAGCGCGAGGAGGATCTCCGCCCGCGCCCGCCGGTCGTCACCGTGATGGGCCACGTCGACCACGGGAAGACCCTCCTGCTCGACCGGATCCGCCAGACCAATGTGGTCGCAGGCGAGGCAGGCGGCATCACCCAGCACATCGGCGCCTACCAGGTGACATGGCAGGATCACCTGGTCACCTTCATCGACACGCCGGGCCACGAGGCGTTCACGGCGATGCGAGCACGGGGCGCCGAGGTCACCGACATCGTGGTGCTCGTCGTCGCAGCGGACGACGGGGTCATGCCCCAGACCGTCGAGGCCATCGACCACGCGAACGCCGCCGACGTCCCGATCGTGGTCGCGATCAACAAGATGGACCGGCCGGACGCGAACCCCGACCGCGTGCTCCAGCAGCTCGCCGAGCGCGGGCTCGTTCCCGAGGCGTGGGGCGGCGACACCATCGTGGCGCAGGTCTCCGCGCTCGAGGGCACCGGTATCGACAGCCTGCTCGAGCAGGTCACCTTGGTGGCCGAAGTCGAAGAGCTCATGGCGACTCCCGAGGGAAGGGCGCGCGGCACCGTGCTGGAGGCGAACCTCGAAGCGGGCCGCGGCCCCGTCGCGACCGTCATCGTCGAATCGGGCACCCTGCGTGTCGGCGACCCGGTCGTGGCCGGCGCGGCATGGGGAAGGGTGAAGGCGCTCGTCGACGACCGCGGCGACCACGTGAAGGAAGCGCTCCCGTCGATGCCGGTCCAGGTGCTCGGCTTCTCAGAGCCCCCCCAGGCAGGCGACGAGCTGCGCGTGGCGAAGGACCTGACCACCGCCCGCACCCTCGGCGAGGCGCGTGCGCAGCGCTTCCGGCTGTCGGGCCACCTGCCGGCACCTTCGGCGGCGACGGGCGCGCGGCTCGAAGACCTCTTCGAGCAGATCCAACGTGGCGAGACTGCGACGCTGAACCTCGTCTTGAAGGCCGACGTCCAGGGGTCGCTCGAGGCCGTGACCGAGAGCCTGCGCAAGCTCGAACGCGACGACGTGAAGCTCTCCTTCGTCCACCGCGGCGTCGGCGGCGTCACCGAGAACGACGTCCAGCTCGCGCGGGCGTCGAACGCGACGATCATCGGCTTCAACGTCCGGCCGGACCGCCGCGCCCGCGACCTCGCAGCGGTGTCCGACGTGGAGATCCGCACCTACGAGATCATCTACAAGCTGCTGGAGGACATCGAAGCGGCGATGATCGGCATGCTCGCCCCCAAGACCGAAGAGGTGATCTCGGGCGAAGCCGAAGTGCGTCAGGTGTTTCGCATCCCGAGGGTGGGCGCCATCGCCGGGTGCTACGTCCGAGAGGGCAGCATCACGCGGGGGTCCAAGGTGCGGTTCCTGCGCGACGGCGTCGTCATCTGGCGCGGCACCATCACCTCGCTCCGCCGGTTCAAAGAGGACGTCCGAGAGGTCCAGGCCGGTTACGAGTGCGGCATCGGGCTCTCGGACTACCAGAACCTCGAGGAGGGCGACATGATCGAGACCTTCGAGGAGCGCGAGATCGCGCGAACCTGAGGCAGGTCCGGATGCACCCCGGCCGCGACTACCCCCGCGCGTTGCGCGTGAACGAACTGCTCCGCCAGGTCATCGGCGAGGAGCTCGAACGGCTCGCCGATGCAGACGAGCGTCTCCGACTCGTCACCGTGACCTCTGTCGAGGTGAGCGGGGACCTCCGCACCGCGACGGTGTTCCTCGCCACGATGGGAGAGGAGTCCGCCGCAGCGCTCGAGGAGCGCCGCGGGCAGATCCAGCAGGCAGTCGGTCGTCAGGTCCGCATGAAAAGGACCCCGCGCCTGCAGTTCACGGTCGATCCGGCGGTACGCGAAGGGGAACGCGTCGAGGAGATCCTCCGCCGCCTCGACGCCGAGAGGGCCGCTCGCATGGCACGCGCCGAGCGCGCGGGCCACGCGGAGCGCGCCGAGCATCTCGAGGGGCCCCGACCGTGACGAGAACCGCGCCTGCGGGCCCGAACGGGCTCGTGGTGGTGGACAAGGCGGCGGGCTGGACGTCCCATGACGTGGTCGCGCGCGTCCGCGCCGTCTTCGGGCAACGCCGCGCCGGCCACGCGGGCACCCTCGACCCGGACGCGACCGGGGTGCTGCTGGTCGGGCTCGGACGGGTCACGCGCGTGCTGCGGTACCTGACGGCTCTCGGGAAGGAGTACACCGCGGAGATCGTGCTGGGGCGAGCGACCGACACCCTCGACGCGTCCGGGAACGTCCTCGCCGAGTGGGACATGTCCGGGGTGTCGCTGGACGAGGCGCGTGCCGCGGCCGCCGAACTGACCGGTCTGGTCCAGCAGGTCCCGCCGATGGTGTCGGCCGTCAAGGTGGGTGGACGGAGGCTCCACGAGCTGGCGCGCCGAGGCGTCGAGGTGGAGCGTCCGGCCCGCACCGTCCGGGTGCAGCGGTTCGACCTCGAGGCCACCGGCGAGCCCGGCGTCCTCCGGGCGACGGTCGCCTGCTCGTCCGGCACCTACGTGCGCTCGCTCGCCGCGGACCTCGGCGGCGCGCTCGGTGGCGGCGCCCACCTCCGGCACCTCCGGCGCACCCGCGTCGGGTCGTTCACCGTCGACGAGGCGCAGCCGGTCGACACGCTGGACGCGTCGTCGCTGCGCTCGCCCGCCGAAGCCCTGCGTGATCTCGCCCATGTGACCGTCCTCCCCGACATCGCGCAGGTCGTCGCCTTCGGGCGCCCGCTCGACAAGGTGCCGATCGGCGCGACCGGCGACGGCCCGTGGGCGCTCGTGGACGAGACGGGGAGGCTGCTCGCCGTCTACGAGCGCACAGTCGGGCACCGCATCCGCCCGGCCGTCGTGCTCGCGTCCCGCTGAGCGGGCGGGGAGAGGCTGGGAGCCCGATCTCGCCCGTGCCGGCGCGCTGCGCGCCCGGTCTCGCCCCCACGCGCAGCGGGCAGGGCCGGCCCGTAAGGGGGGCGTCCGAGGCCGTCTATCCTCGATCGACGTGCAGGTCGTCACCGCGGAGCAGACGCCCGGGCTCGCAGCGGGGTCGGCAGTCACGATCGGCACCTACGACGGAGTCCACCTCGGGCATCGGCGCCTGCTGGCCCGGCTCCGCGCCGAGGCCGACACCCTCGGCGTTCCCTCTGCCGTCGTGACCTTCGACCGGCACCCGGCGACGGTGATCCGGCCGGAGTCCGCGCCGTTGCTGCTGACGGACACCGAGCAGAAGCTCGAGCTCCTCGCCTCCTGCGGCGTCGACTTCACGGTGGTGGTGCACTTCGACGCCGGACGGGCCGGGGAGTCGGCGGAGGACTTCGTCGACGAGGTGCTGCTCCGCACGCTCGGGGCGAAGGTGATCGTCGTCGGCGAGGACTTCCATTTCGGCCACGGCCGCAAGGGAGACGTCGCGCTGCTCCGGACGCTCGGCGCGATCTGGGGCTTCGGCGTGGTGGGCGTCGGGCTGGCCGTCGTCGGGGGCCGCGAACAGGATGGCCCCGGCGGCGCCCGCGGCGGGGAGGGGGACGGTGGGGTCACCGCCGTCTCGTCGACCCGCGTCCGCGCCCTCGTCGCCGAAGGCGACGTGGCCGCCGCCGCACGGCTTCTCGCCCGCCCCCACGAGGTCCGCGGCGAGGTCGTCCACGGCAACGGGCGGGGCGGGTCGCAGCTCGGGATGCCGACCGCGAACGTCGCGGTCGAAGAAGGCATCGCCGTTCCCGCCCTCGGCATCTACGCGGGCTGGTGCCGCCGGGCCGACGGGTCGCAGCACCCCGCGGCCATCTCGGTGGGCGTCCGTCCGACGTTCGCGGAGCCGCACCGCACGGCGCCCGCACCCCTCGTCGAGGCCCATCTCATCGGTTTCGACGGCGGGCTCTACGGGGAGCGGGTCGGCATCGCGTTCGCCGAGCGCCTCCGAGACGAGCGTCGGTTCGACCGGATGGAAGACCTCGTCGAGCAGATGTGGGCCGACGTCGCCGAGACCCGCCGCGTGCTGGACCGCAGCGCCACCTGAGCCGGCCGCCGCGTCCTTCCGGTCGCCGTAGGAGGGACGGCTCCGCTGTGGGGGCGCTGCCGAGCGGCCCTCCCCGGATCTGGTGGCGTCGCCGGCCGCATGCCGTCGCGCCGGCCGGCCTGCTAACGTGCGCTGGGGTCGCGGGTCGCCGCGCCCGCCGCCCGACGGAATTTCCGAGGTCTGTTCGTACATGCCCGAGAAGCCAGTCATCATCGCCGAGCACCGGCTCCACGAGTCCGACACCGGCTCGCCCGAGGTCCAGATCGCCCTGCTGACCGACCGCATCTCGCACCTGACCGAGCACCTGAAGGTCCACAAGGGCGACCATCACACCCGCAGGGGCCTGATGAAGCTCATCGGGCGCCGCAGGCGGCTCCTGGACTACGTCCGGGGCAACGATGTCGAGCGTTACCGGTCGATCATCGGACGACTCGGGATCCGCCGCTAGCACCCCGAACCGCCCGACCGGCTCCCGGTCGGGCGGTTGCACAAGCAGAGACGGGCAGGCCGCAGCGTCGGCTGCCAGTCGCCGATCACCCGGGATGTCCGGGGTGGTCGACCACTGGGAACCGGCCACGGCACTGACCCCCGGACAAAGGAGCACCGTTGGCCGAGGCCATTTCCGTGACGGCGCCGATCAGCGGCACCGACCGATCCATGACGTTCGAGGCGGGCAAGCTCGCCCAGCAGGCCGACGGCGCAGTCCTGGGCCGCATCGGCGACACCGCCGTCCTCGCCACCGCCGTGGCGGCCAGGACGGTCCGTGAGGGCACGGACTTCTTCCCGCTCACCGTCGACATCGAAGAGCGTGCGTACGCGGCCGGGAAGATCCCCGGGTCCTTCTTCCGCCGCGAGGGCAAGGCCTCGGACCAGGCGATCCTCACGTGCCGCCTGATCGACCGTCCGCTGCGGCCGTCGTTCCCGAACGGCTTCCGCAACGAGGTGCACATCGTCGGCACCGTGTTCGGTGCGGACCAGGTGAACCCCCACGACGTGCTCGCCATCAACGCGGCGTCGGCGGCGCTCATGATCTCGGGCATCCCCTTCGACGGGCCGATCGGCGCGGTGCGCATCGCGTTCGCGACCGACGGCAACTGGAATCCGCACCCGAGCTTCCAGGAGGGGGACGAGTCGACCTTCGAGCTGGTCGTAGCCGGGCGGGCGCTCTCTCACGAGCCTGACGCCGAGATCGCCATCATGATGGTCGAGGCCGGCGGCACCGAGCGCTCGTGGGATCTCTACGAAGGAGGTGCTCCCAAGGTCACCGAGGAGGTGCTCGCCCAGGGGCTCGAAGCCGCCAAGACCTGGATCCGTGAGTCGATCAACCTCCAGCGCGAGCTCGTCGCTCGCTTCGTCGAGGCACGGGGGACCATCGAGCCGATCGCGTTCTCGACGTTGACCGACTACGGCGACGACGTCTGGGAGCGGGTGCAGGAGATCGCGACGGAGGGGATCGCGAAGGCCGTCAGCATCGCCGACAAGGCCGCGCGCAACGCGGAGATCGCGGGGGTCACCGCGGCGGTCGTCACCGAGCTTGCGAGCGCGTTCGAACAGCGCGAGCGTGAGATCTCGGCCGCCGTGCGGGCACTCACCAAGAAGCTCGTGCGAAAGCGCATCGTCGAAGAGGGATTGCGCATCGACGGGCGCGGCACCACCGACATCCGGCCGCTCTCCGCCGAGATCGACCTCCTCCCGACCGCGCACGGGTCCTCGCTGTTCCAGCGGGGGGAGACCCAGGTCCTCAACGTCTGCACCCTCGGCATGCCGCGTATGGACCAGCTTCTCGACACGATCACTCCGGACGTGTCGAAGCGGTACATGCACCACTACAACTTCCCGCCGTACTCGACGGGAGAGACCGGCTTCATGCGGGGCCCGAAGCGCAGGGAGATCGGCCACGGCCTTCTCGCCGAGCGTGCGCTGCTACCGGTCGTCCCTCGCAAGGAGGACTTCCCCTATGCGCTTCGGCTGGTGTCCGACGTGCTGTCGTCCAACGGCTCCACCTCGATGGCGTCGGTGTGCGCGTCGACCCTCTCGCTCATGGCGGCGGGCGTGCCGATCAAAGCGCCGGTCGCGGGCATCGCGATGGGCCTCGTGCACGACGAGGGCCGCTACGTCACCCTGACTGACATCCTCGGCGCGGAGGACGCGTTCGGCGACATGGACTTCAAGGTGGCGGGCACCGCGGACGCCGTGACCGCGCTGCAGCTGGACACGAAGATCGACGGCCTCCCCGCCGAGGTGCTCGCCCAGGCCCTCCGCCAGGCCAAAGAGGCGCGGCTCACGATCCTCGGGGTGATGCAGCGGACCATCGCCGAGCCGCGCGAGCAGGTCGCAGCGAGCGCCCCGAAGATCGTGTCGATGGAGATCCCGATCGACAAGATCGGCGAGGTCATCGGCCCCAAGGGAAAGGTCATCAACACCCTGCAGCAGGAGACCGGCGCCGACATCGCCGTGGAGGACGACGGGGTCGTCGGCACCGTGACCATCGGCGCCAAGGACGGCAATGCCGTCGAGGAGGCGCGGCGACGGATCGCGCTGATCCTGACACCGCCGTCGGCGGAGGTCGGGACCGTCTACCCAGGCAGGGTGGTGAACATCACCAAGTTCGGCGCGTTCGTGAACATCCTTCCCGGGCGCGACGGGTTGCTCCACATCTCCAAGCTCTCGCCCCTCGCGGGCGGCAAGCGCGTGGACCAGGCCGAGGACGTGCTCACGCTCGGTCAGCCGGTCGAGGTCCGCGTCGACGACATCGACCCGCAGGGGAAGGTGTCGCTGTCGCTCGCCGGCGCGGGCGGCGCGAGGGACGCGAGGGACGCGAGGGACGCGAGCGGCTCGGACGGCGGCGCGGCAGGCCCGCGGCGGAGCGCGGGCCCGCAGCCGGCTCGGGTGTCGTTCGAGGACGCGTTCGAGGCGGAGCTCGTCGCCGACCTCGGGGATCTCGGGCCGGCCGTTCCCGCCGCGCCCTCGAGGGGGGGGAACGGGGGACAGGGAGGCGACGGCCGCCGCGGCGGCGGCAGCCGGCGCCCGCGGCGCCGGTGACCCCGCGCGCCAACTCGATCCACACTGAGCGGCTCACCTCGGGCTTGCGGCTCGCGACCGAGGCGATGCCCGACGTACGGTCGGTCGCGATCGGCTTCTGGGTGGGGACCGGCTCGCGCGACGAGCCCGAGCCGCTCGCGGGCGCGTCCCACTTCCTCGAGCACCTCTTGTTCAAGGGCACCCCCGCGCGCTCGGCTGCGTCGATCGCCGAGGCCCTCGACGAGGTGGGCGGGGACTGCAACGCGTTCACGACCAAGGAGTACACGGCCTTCTACGTGAGGCTGCTCTCCGAGCACCTCCACCTGGGCCTGGACATCCTCGGCGACATCATGGAGGATCCCTCGCTCAGCGAGCACGACGTCGAGGCGGAGCGCACGGTCATCCTCGACGAGATCCTCATGCACGCAGACGAGCCGGCGGACCTCGCCGGAGAGACGGCGATGGCCGCGTTGTTCCCGGGCCACCCGCTGGGACGCGACACGCTCGGCACCCAAGACAGCGTCCGTGCGACCTCGGCGGCGGACATCCGGCGGTTCTTCGAGGATCACTACCGGCCCGGCAACGTGGTCGTCTCGGTCGCCGGCGACTGCCGGCACGAGGACGTGGCGGTCGCCCTCCAGTGCAGGCTCGCCTCGAGACCAGGCGGCGCGGCGCCGGCTCGCACGCCGGTCGGCCCCGACGTGAGCCCGCTGGTGGTGGTGCGCAGACCGACCGAGCAGGCCCATCTCGTGCTCTCGATGCGCTCGGCGTCCCGGTTCGACGAGGCGCGCTGGCCGCTCGCAGTGCTGAACGTGGTGCTCGGGGGAGGCCTCTCGAGCCGGCTCTTCCAGAAGGTGCGCGAGCAGCGGGGGCTCGCGTACTCGATCTGGTCCGAGCGCACCGGGTTCTTCGACGCAGGGTGCACCACGGTGTCCGTGGGCACCGCGCCCGAGCACGCGGGCGAGGTGCTGCGGATCGTGGCCGGCGAGCTCGAGGACCTCGCCTCGAAGGGCGTCACCTTGCGAGAGCTCGACGTCGCCAAGGGCAACCTCCGGTCGGAGACGCTGCTCTCGTGCGAGGACTCGGGAGCGAGGATGAGCCGTCTCGGCACCTCGGTGCTGCTCTACGGTCCCGCGTGGACCATCGACGAGGTCCTCGCGCACATCGACGCGGTGGACGTGGACGCTGTCAGAGAGGTCGCGCAGGCTCTGGCGGCGGCACCCCGCACCTTGGCAGCGGTGGGACCGTTCGACGCGGACGCGTTCGACGGCGCCGCGCTGGGGTTGGCGGGCAGAGCAGCTTGAGCTCCGAGGTGAGCGGCGTCCGACACTGGAAACGGCTGGCGGTCGTCCTCCTCCTCGTCGGCATGACCGTCTGCTGGGTGTTCGCCACGCCGATGTTCGGGCTCTCCGACGAGTCCGCCCAGGTGATGAAGGCCGCCGCGAGCGTGAGGGGCCAGCTCGTCGGCAAGCCGGCCGGCGGGCCGAACACCACCGTGCGGATCCCCGAGGACCTGGTCGGCCCGGACCGCCTCCCGTGCTTCATGTTCCGTCCCACAGTCGGGGCAGGCTGCGAGCCCCCGCTCGGGCACGACACCAAGGTGGTGCCCGAAACGACCTGGGTCGGCTACTACCCGCCCTTCTACTACGTCGTCGTCGGCTGGCCGTCGTTGCTGCTCAACGGCGAAGCAGCGGTGTACGCCATGCGGCTCGTGGCGGCGCTCCTCACCGCGGTGCTGCTGGGGCTCGCCTATCTCTCCGCCGCCGACGCCCGGGGCCGGGCGCTCCTCCTGCCGGCGCTCGCCGCCCTCGCGACGCCCTACGTCCTCGTCTACATGGCGACCGTCAACCCGAGCGGCATGGAGATGGCCAGCGCGCTGTGCGCATGGACCTCGGGCGTCGCGCTCGCGAACGGGCCGCCGCCCGCCAGGAGGCGGCCGATCCTGGTCCGGTTCGTCGTCGGCCTCGCCGTGCTGACCCAGGTGCGCGACCTCGGGCCGATCTTCGCCGGCGTCATCGTGCTCGTCCTGGTGGCCTGGTACGGCGTGCGTGCGAGCTGGGCGCTGCTCGGGCGCCGCTCGGTGCGGCTCATCGTGGCCGGGGTCGGGCTGTGCGCGGCCTTCACCAGCGCGTGGGTGCTGGGCGTGGCGAACCTGAGCTTCGTCGGGAACGCAGTTCCGAAGGGAAAGGGAGAGCTCGAGCTCCTGTGGCTGTCGGTCCAACGGTTCGGCCACGACATGCTCCAGCTGCCGGGGAACTTCGGCTGGACGGACACGTCGCCTCCGTGGTGGGTCATCGCGCTCGGGCTGGCGATCATGGGGGGCTTGACCGTCGAGGGGATTCGCGCTGCGGCGAAGCGCCAGCGATCGGTCGTGGTCGCCCTGCTCGTGTTCTCGTTCGTGTTCCCGGTTGTCCTGGTGGCGATCGAAGCACGCCGCGAAGGGTTCCTGGGCCAGGGCCGGTACTGGTTCCCCCTCGTCGCCGGCGTGCTGCTGGCGGCGGCCGAGGCCGGCGGCTCGAGGATGGTGCGTCCCAGCCGGGTCCTCTGGTCTGCGACGGCGATCACCGCCGTAGGTGAGGTCGTCGTCAACCTGTTCGACTTCCAGCTCGCCCTCGACCGCTTCCGGTTCGGCCTGGGGCGGCCCGAGACCACCGCCGGCTGGAACCCGCCCGGCGGCGGAGATCCCTGGCCGATCGCGTTCGGCGCGCTCACCCTCGTGTTCACCTACTGGTGGTGGAGCCGCTGCCAGCCGCAAGGGGCCGTGATCTCAGGCTGGCGAAGAGGTCGGCGGGCCGCAAGGGCTCACTTCACGAAAGCGGCCGCCGCTCCGAGCCCGGCACAGCCCGCGGGACACCCCGCGGGGCACCCCGCGGCACAGAGCCCGGGGCACCCCGCGGCACAGAGCCCGGCGCACCCCGCGGGACAGGCCACGGGACAGGCCGCGGTACAGAGCCCGGGGCCCATCTGAGCCGGCGCCCATCCGAGGCCGCGCCCCAACTCGACGTGGGTGGTGAGCCGATAGCGTGATCCCCGTGATCCGCGTGGGCGTCGTGGGCGGAGCCGGCCGGATGGGGCGCGAGGTCTGCCAGGCGGTCAGGGACGCGGCGGACCTCACGCTGGCGGCGGTCGTCGATCCCGCCGCTGAGCTGGACGGTGGTGCGGCGGCGCTCAGGGCCGGCGCCGGGGAGGCGTCGGTGATCTCGGGCCGACCGGAGGTGCTCGTCGACGCGGGCGTCGAGGTGGCTGTCGACTTCACGGTCGCCGAGGCGGCGCGCCGCACCCTTCCATGGCTCGCCGAGAGGGGCATCCACGCCGTCGTCGGCACCACGGGGTTGGGCGCCGAGGACCTCGAGGTCCTCGGGCGCGCCTTCACCGGTGATCCGGCCAACGCCGTGGTCGCGCCCAACTTCGCGATCGGCGCGGTCCTTCTCATGCGCTTCTCGGAGCTCGCGGCGCCGTTCATGGACGGCGTGGAGATCGTGGAGCTCCACCACGACCAGAAGCACGACGCGCCGTCGGGGACGGCCCTCGGCACCGCTGCCCGGATCGCAGCGGCCCGTGAGCGGGCAGGTGCGTCCGTGTTCTCGGACACGACGACCGAGATCGTCCTCGAGGGCGCGCGCGGTGGCGCCGCGCCCGGCGGCGTCCGCGTGCACTCGGTCCGGCTTCCGGGTCTCCTCGCGCACCAGGAGGTGATCTTCGGTGCCGCCGGCCAGTCGCTCACCATGCGCCACGACTCCTACGACCGCCGGTCGTTCATGCCCGGCGTCCTCCTCGCCGTGCGGCGGGTCCGCGACCTCCCGGGGCTCACCGTCGGGCTCGACGCCCTGCTCGGAACGTGATCGCGCGAGAGCAGGCGCGTGCGCAGCGCGAGAGCAGGCGCGGAGGCGACCCCGCACACCGCCTCGCCCGCCCGAGACCGCCTCGCCCGCCCGAGCCCGCCTCGCCCGCCCGAGCCCGCCTCGCCCGCCCGAGACCGCCTCGCCCGCCCGAGACCGCCTCGCCCATCTCGCCCGTCTCGCCCGCCTCGCCCGCCGTCGGCCTCTTCGCGGCGACGTTCGGCGTCCAGGGGATCCAGGCGCTCGCGATGCACGACGGACCGGGACCGCGGGTGAGAATGTGACAGAGGGAGTCGACGCAATGGCCGCAACGGACGCAACGGGCCGAAGCAACGAGGAGCTCGTCGGCCGCCACGACCTTCGGGACCTCGCGACGGTCCTGGCGACCGTCGGCCACGAGGACCCCGACGCGCATCACGCCGTCGCCGACCCGTGCCCGGCCGAGTTCACGTGGGACTACGAGAAGGGGGCGAGGCCGCGGCTCGACCGCCTCTACGAGAAGGCGAAGACCGCGCAGTGGAACGCCCGCACCGACCTGC